>NZ_JAHSPD010000001.1:300000-600000 GCF_020141465.1 Roseovarius carneus
TCCTGCTTCATCCGCGCCGCCGTCAGCGCAAGAGACGAGCGGTCGCGAATACCGCCAAGCGCCGCAATCGCCCGGCCTCGCGCACCGCCCGCAAAGCTGCGCCAGACCTCGGGGCGGGCCATGTCAGGGCGCAGATCATCCATGTAAATCCCATCTTGGCTGAGTAGGGTCAGCACGTCCTGCGCGGCCTGCACCAAAAGGGCGGTAGGGCGGTCTTTCAGTGCCTTGCGCAGCGCATCGAACCCGGCCTTGTCATCGGCGGTCTCGGGGAAATTCAACGCACGAATGAAATCGGCACGCGACAATGGCGCGCTCAGCGCCTCGGCCGGGGTGCCAAGGGCCAGAACGACTTGACTGTCCTCATCCGGGGCGGGCGGCGGCGGGGCAAGGCGCACAGGCTCAGGCTGCCGCGAGGAGGAGAACGTGGCGAGCGTCGTTTCGGTCTTGCGTTGGGCGGCAGCGATCTCATCGAGTTTGCGTGCGACGGAAGGCTCATCCGCCGATGGGGCCACACGCTGGCTCTGTGCGACGTAGGCCTGCCGGATTGCATCAATCGCAGTCTGAAGGCGCTGGCTTTCCTCGCGCATCACCCGCGCCGACCGGGCGGCCATCGCGGCGACCCAGATCATCGCGACGGGCAAGAATATGACCAACATGGTGAGCAAGAAACCCAAAGCACCGCCGCCCGGCATGGGCGGCGCCAGAAAGAGAAAAAACGCCGACACCAGCACCAGCCAGAGACCCGAGAGGATCAACGCCGCCATCTCAACACCCGAGATCGGGCCCCGCGCGGATGTGTCGTAGATCCCAAGGGATGGGGCAGACGCCTGTTTTGGCCGCGCCTCGGGCGGTAGCTGCGGTCGTTTTGCGGTGGTGCCTTGGAGAAGGCGCATTGCCATCTCTCCCTCAGCTATAGGAGATCTTCAGCACTTCGTAGCCGCGATCACCCCCCGGCGTGCGCACCTCGACACTGTCACCCTCATCCTTGCCGATCAGGGCGCGCGCAATGGGCGATTTGATGTTCAAAAGACCCTTTTCGATATTGGCTTCATGCTCGCCCACGATCTGCCAGGTCTTTTCCTCATCCGTATCCTCATCGACAAGCGTCACCTTGGCACCAAACTTGATCGAGCCCGAAAGCTTGGACGGATCAATCACCTCGGCAAGGCCAAGGATGCCCTCAAGCTCCTTCACGCGCCCTTCAATGAAGCTGTGCTTTTCACGGGCGGAATGATACTCGGCATTCTCCGACAAATCGCCATGTTCACGCGCCTCTGCAATGGCCGCGATGATGGCCGGACGCTCCACGGATTTGAGCCGTTTCAGCTCAACCTCAAGGGCGTTGTGGCCCGCCCGTGTCATCGGGATCTTATCCATACTCATAGTCCCCTGTCATGGGCGCGCGCTGAGGCGACCGCCCTGCCCGTCTGTGACGAAACGTGGTATCAAAGCCGCGTCAGAGTGCCCTGAGCAGGCGGATGATTGCAAGACCGATTGCGCGGGCCGGGCACTTATCTGCGCAGTCCTCCGTGACAATTTGCCGTTTTCCCTTGGCAATGAGGTCGTGTTCTCATTGACGTCGCGACCCGCGCCGCGCTAGGCACAACAAGATCTGAATACCCGGCCCTCTGCGGCCCTGTTGCAAGGATATCCAAATGACCGAGACCGCGCGCGAAACGATGGAATATGATGTGGTGATCGTGGGGGCCGGCCCCGCAGGCCTGAGCGCTGCGATCCGCATGAAGCAGCTCAACCCCGAGGCGGAGGTTGTGGTGCTGGAAAAGGGCTCAGAAGTGGGCGCGCATATCTTGTCGGGCGCTGTTCTGGATCCTGTGGGCATCGACATGCTGATCCCCGATTGGAAGGCCAAGGGCGCGCCGATTACGGTGCCTGTGACCGATGACAAGTTCTACATGCTGGGCGAAGCGGGCGCGCTGCGCATCCCAAACTTCCCCATGCCGCCCTTGATGAGCAACCACGGCAATTACATCGTGTCGATGGGCAATGTCTGTCGCTGGATGGCCGAGCAGGCCGAGGAGCTGGGCGTGGAAATCTTCCCGGGCATGGCGTGCTCCGAGATGGTCTACGCCGAGGATGGCAGCGTCAAAGGCGTGGTGGCTGGTGAGTTTGGCCGCAACCCCGATGGCTCCGAGGGCCCCGGCTATGAGCCCGGCATGGAGCTGCACGGCAAATACGTTTTCCTGAGCGAGGGTGTGCGCGGGAGCCTGTCGAAAGAGGTGATCGCGAAATACGACCTCGCCAAGGGTAAGGAGCCTCAGAAATACGGCCTCGGGATGAAGGAAATCTGGGAGATCGACCCCGAAAAGCACAAAGAGGGCAGCGTCACTCACACGATGGGCTGGCCGCTGAACAAGAATGCGGGCGGCGGATCGTTCATCTATCACCTTGATAACAATCAGGTCTATGTGGGCTTCGTGGTCCATCTGAACTACAAGAACCCGCATCTCTTTCCCTATATGGAATTCCAGCGGTTCAAGCATCACCCGATGGTCGCGGACCTTCTCAAGGGCGGCAAGCGCGTGGCGTATGGCGCGCGGGCGATCACCGAGGGCGGCTATCAGTCGATGCCTAAGATGGTGGCACCCGGCGTGGCGCTTCTGGGCTGCTCGGTCGGCATGGTCAACGTGCCGCGCATCAAGGGCAATCACAATGCCATGCTGAGCGGGATCGCCGCTGCCGAAGCCGCCACCGCCGCGATCGCCGCCGGGCGCAGCGGCGATGAATTGAGCGATTACGAGACAGACGTGCGCACTGGCGCTATCGGCAATGACCTCAAGCGCGTGCGCAACGTGAAGCCACTCTGGTCCAAATACGGCCTTATGGCGTCGCTCACCATGGGCGGGTTCGATATGTGGACCAACACCCTGCTTGGTGCGTCGGTCTTTGGCACCATCGGTCATGGTAAATCGGATGCGGACGCGACCGAAGAGGCCTCAAAGCACAAAGAGATCGCCTATCCCAAGCCCGATGGCACGCTCAGCTTTGACCGGCTCACCAATGTCAGCTTCTCGATGACCAACCACGAGGAAAGCCAGCCTGCGCACCTGAAGCTCGCGGATGCCAGCCTCCCCGTGGCCGTCAATCTGGCGAAATATGCGGGTCCCTCGGCGCGCTATTGTCCAGCGGGTGTCTACGAATTTGTGCATGAGGACGGCAAAGATCCACGGTTTCAGATCAACTTCCAGAACTGCGTGCATTGCAAAACATGCGACATCAAAGACCCAAGCCAGAACATCACATGGACCACACCGCAAGGCGGGGACGGGCCAAACTACCCGAATATGTAAATTCGGCGTGACAATTGACTGGGGTGCGGGGTGGCGACGGCTGCCCCGCATTGCCTTGGGGGGCTCGGCAGACTACCTTGTCAGCCAACGAGCATCCCAAAAGCAGCAGGTTCCCCCGCGTGACACTCAGGTTTCTCAGCATACTCGCCCTCGCCACACCTCTCTATATCGTGCCCGCCCCCAGCGCGCAGGCGGAAGAGGCGGCAGGTGCCTATCTCGCCGCACGTCAGGCTCGCTATGAAAACGATTACGCCGAGGCGGTGAGCTATCTCACACGCGCGCTGGCGGCGGACCCGTCTAACCCCGATATTCTGGAAGCGACCGTCACATCAATGCTCGCCCTTGGACGACTTGAGACCGCCATTCCCGTGGCGCAACGGATGGAAGATGGCGGGTTGCGCAGCCAGATCCCGCAGATGGTCCTGCTGGCAGAGAAGGCCAAGCGCGAGGATTACGCGGGCGTTCTGGAGCGGATCGCGGACAGTCGCGGCATTGGCCCGCTCGCTGATGGGCTGATCGCCGCATGGGCCACCTTGGGCACTGGTGACATGGCGCAGGCGCTCACGCTTTTTGATGCGGTGGCGGAAGAGCCGGGCCTGCGCAGCTTTGCGATCTATCACAAGGCCCTAGCGCTCGCCTCCGTGGGTGATTTTGAATCCGCCGACCGGATCTACTCCGGCGAAGAGGATGGCCCGATGCAGGTGACGCGCCGGGGGATCATCTCCTGGGCCGAGGTCCTGAGCCAGCTTGAGCGCAATGGCGAGGCCATCGCGGTCATCGACGACACGTTCGGCACCGGGCTTGACCCGCAATTGATTGACCTGCGCACAAAGCTGGAGGCGGGCGAGATTGTGTCTTACACGCGCATCCCCTCGGCCCGGCACGGGATTGCAGAAGTCCTGCACTCTCTCGGGCGCGCGCTTATCCAGGAGACCGGGCCAGAATACGTGCTCTTCTACACCCGCACCGCCGAATACCTCGACGAGACGCATATCGACGCGCAGATCATGTCGGCACAGCTTCTGGACGAGCTTGAACGCTTTGACCTTGCGACCGAGGCATACCGGCGCGTGCCACGCGAGCATCCCGCCTTCCATTCCGCCGAGCTTGGCCGCGCCGAGGCGCTGCGCCGCTCAGGCAAGCTGGACACCGCCGCCGAAGTGCTGGAAAACCTGCGGGTGAGCCACCCTGATCTGGCGCTGGCCCATGCCACGGCGGGCGATCTCTACCGCCAGTTGGAGGAATGGGACAAAGCCATTGCCGCCTATGACCGCGCGCTTGAGCTTTATCAGGCGCAAGACAATGACCAGTGGTTCGTTCATTACGCCCGCGCCATAGCACATGAGCGCAAGGGCGATTGGCCCCCGGCAGAGGCCGATTTCCGCGCGGCACTGGAGCTGAACCCCGAGCAGCCGCAAGTGCTCAATTACTTGGGCTATTCTCTGGTTGAGAAGAAGATGAAGCTGGACGAGGCGCTCGACATGATCGAACGCGCCGTCGCCGCCGAACCCAATAGCGGCTATATCGTCGACAGCCTTGGCTGGGCCCTTTACCGCCTTGGCCGCTATGATGAGGCGATCATCCACATGGAGCGTGCCGCCGAGCTGATGCCCGTTGATCCGGTGGTCAACGATCACCTTGGCGATGTGCTCTGGTCCGTGGGCCGTTTTATCGAGGCAGAGTTCCAATGGAACCGCGCGCTTAGCTTTGTGGACGAGGAAAACCCGAGCCCCGATGTGGACCCCGAAAGGATGCGCCGCAAGCTGGAAGTGGGTCTTGATCAGGTCCTTGAAGAAGAAGGCGCGCCACCCCTTCGCACCGCCGAAGAAGAAGGCTGAGCCCCGATGGAAGACCCTGCGCCAGACCGCATGATCGAAGCCTTTGCGCCCGCTAAAATCAACCTGACCCTGCATGTGACGGGGCAGCGGGAAGATGGCTATCATCTCTTGGATTCGCTGGTGATGTTCGCCGATATCGGCGACCGGGTGCTGGTGCGACCCGCCGCTCAGACCTCGCTTGAGGTCACCGGCCCCACCGCCACAGGCGTGCCCACGGACGGGCGCAACTTCGCGCTTATGGCCGCCAAGTTGATGGGCGTGGACGCGGCCATCACCGTTGAGAAAAATCTGCCGCTGGCCGCCGGGATCGGAGGCGGCTCCTCGGATGCTGCGGCCACCTTGCGGGCCCTGTCGGAGCTGAGCGGGCGTGCCGTGCCCGCCGATCTGATGTGCCTTGGGGCCGATACACCCGTCTGCGCACATGGCCTTGGCGCCGCCCGGATGCGCGGCGTGGGCGAGGATGTAACCGGCGCGCCGGGCCTTCCCATACTGCATGCCGTGTTGGTGAACCCCAATATTCCCGTGCTGACCGCCACGGTGTTCGCGCATCTCAAACACCGTGAAAACCCCGCCATGCCCGAGAGCCTGCCGCAAGATGTGGATGCCGGTCAGCTTATCGACTGGCTCAAGGGGATGCGAAACGACCTGCAACCGGCGGCGATGGAAGCCGAGCCCGTGGTGGCGCAGGTTTTCTCGGCTCTGGAGGTTACACCGGGCTGCCGCCTGACACGGATGTCAGGCTCGGGCGGCACATGCTTTGGTCTCTACGATGATGCGGAGACCGCCGCCGCCGCCGCCGGACGGCTGCGGGAGACGCATCCGGGATGGTGGACCGTGGTCACCCAGCTGAACACTGGCGGCTAAGCCTCGTCAGGCCAGCCGTGCCACCACGTAATCCGACAAATCGCTCAGCATGTCGCGCACCGGATGCTCCGGGAATTGGGCAATCGCGGCCTTGGCCATATCGGCCCACGCCACAGCGTCCGCGCGCGTGGCCTCCAACGCCCCGTGGCGATGCAGAAGCGACACCGCATGCTCCAGGTCGCCCTCTTCCTGCCGGCCCTTCTCAATTGTGCGGGACCAAAATGCGCGCTCTTCCGCGTCTGCCGCCGCCACCGCCTTGATAATTGGCAGGGTCAGCTTGCGCTCACGGAAATCATCGCCGACATTCTTGCCGGTTGTGGCGCTATCACCCTGAAAATCAAGCAGATCATCGGCAATCTGGAAGGCAATCCCAAGCGCATCGCCATAGTCAAAAAGCGCCTTCACATGATCCTCAGGCGCGCCAGCGATGACCCCACCAACCTCAGTCGCCGCCGAGAAAAGCGCCGCCGTCTTGCCGCGCACCACTTGCAGATAAATCTCTTCCGTGGTGGCCAGATCCCGCGCCGCCGTCAGCTGCAAAACCTCACCCTCGGCAATCGTGGCCGACGCATTGGCGAGGATGTCGAGCACGCGCAGGCTGCCCGTTTCCACCATCAACTGAAACGAGCGTGAGAAAAGATAATCACCCACCAGCACGCTGGATTTATTGTCCCAAAGCAGGTTCGCCGTGGCCCGCCCGCGCCGCTGCGCGCTTTCGTCCACCACATCATCATGCAACAGCGTGGCCGTGTGGATGAACTCCACCGTCGCCGCCAGCTTTTCGTCATGGTCGCCCACATAACCGCACAGATCTGCCGCAGCTAAGGTCAGCATGGGCCGAAGCCGTTTGCCCCCCGCCTCAACCAGATGCGCCGTCACTTCGGGAATGCGCGGCGCATGTTTCGAGGCCATCCGCGCCCGGATCAGCGCGTTCACCGCGCCCAGTTTGCCCTCAAAGCGCTGGGCCAGCCGCTCATGCGGTTTCATGCTTGCGTGATCCAATCCCATAACACCTGCGCGCAACGGCTCGACAAGCCGGGCACGCACCCTTAAGTCATTCCTATGAAACAGCTTCTACGCACCACAGATATGTCGACAATCGCCTTTGCCCAAGCCTTGCTTCAGGGCGAGGGTATAGACTGCTTTGAAATGGACGTAAATATGAGCGTCCTCGAAGGTGGTATCGGGATTTTTCCCCGTCGTCTGATGGTGGCAGAGCGGGATTACACCGCCGCTGCACGTGCGCTCACCGACAATGGCATCGAGGTGCATGAAGGCCCCTGATCGAGCTTTATCGAGCTTGCAATCTTTCGGCTCTACGCGTGCGTGCCGTATTTTGAGGCACAGCGGGCGAGAGACTGGCAATTTTTCGCTTGGGGCATCGCCACATATTCTCGGCCACGAAAAACACACAAGCCCAGCCGCTTAGGCCCAAGCTTATGGCTGCAATGCCGCCATTCCTGACTGAAGTCTATAAAATTGCTAACTATTTCTGCACTTCTATGCTGCATGCGCAGCGTGACAGGTGGTGAAAAATATGCTGCAATAAAACTGTTACATACCACATCAGAGAGGAGATTGTTTATGAGCTTGGGTTCGCACATCGAGGAACTGAAGAGAAAACACGAAGCTCTCTCGGCCGAAGTAGATGCAGCGCAACGCGCACCGAGCATTGATCAGCTGCAAATCGCTGATCTTAAAAAGCAAAAGCTGCGTCTCAAGGAAGAGATCACACGCCTGTCCACTGCTGCCTGATTACGGCCTAGGCCGCAGGCACATCGCCCGGATCAATCAGGGTAAATCCCTCCGCCTGCTTCGGTATGGCGGAGGTCAGATCCTTGAGCCACTCTCGAAAGGCTTTAATCTGAGGTCGCTCCTCAGTGCCTGCAACGCATAGAATGCGGTAATGCGCGATGGTTTTGAGCCCGGTCTTGAAGGGCGCGACAAGTCGCCCCGCCTCAAGCAGAGGGGCCGCAAGACTGACGCGCCCCAAAAGTACCCCAGCCCCCGACAGCGCCGCATCCATCGCATGATCGGCTTGCGAAAACCGCGGTCCTGACCAATCGCGCAGTGGCAGGCCCACCGCACGGAACCATGCAGGCCAATCCGTGGGTGGGTCGAGAAAGCGCAGATCGTCCTGATGGATCAGGCTCGCACGCCCCATTGATGCAAGATCGGGAATTTGCGCCGCCACCTCGGGCGTCATCATCGGCACGACCCAATCCCCCAAAAACGGCTCTGCAAACAACGTCTCGGGATCAGGGCCGTATCCAAAGCGGACCGCCACATCCACCTCGGTGCGCGTCAGGTCCACGAGGCCCAGACCCGCGCTGAGGCGCAACTCAATCTCGGGGTGGGCCTGCGCGAAACTGTAAAGGCGCGGGGCGAGCCATATGGCGGTAAAGGCGGGGCCCGCCGTGACGGTGAGTGAGGCGTGATCATTGACCCGCCGCGCCGCGCGCCAGGCCGACCCAAGCGCCTCGAACCCATCCCGTGCGCCGGGTGCCAAGGCATGACCCGCCTCCGTCAACGACACCGCCCTGTTGCGGCGAATGAACAGCGGCGCGCCAAGATGCTCTTCCAAGGATTTGATCTGAAAACTGAGCGCGGCAGGGGTGACGTTTAATTCTACCGCTGCTCGCTGAAAAGACATGTGACGCGCGGCAGCATCGAAAGCGCGCAAGGCGGTGAGCGGGGGCAGGCGATCAGACATGTCAGTTAAGTATCGCTTAAGTGATGTGATAGAAAGTCTCGTTTGTGAGACTTAGTGTAAAGGCCCATATTAGGTGCAGACAAGAAATACTGAATCCCAAGGAGATCAGCAATGACACATCTTTCAAACGATGCCCGCACCCGCCACAGCTATGCCGCAGCCCATGAGGCCCGCAGCGAAGCAATCCGAGGTTTCTGGGCTTGGATGACGCGAAAATAACCCTACCCCTGAGGGGTCAAAAATGCAGAAGGGCCGGCCCCGTGGACCGGCCCTTTTTCGTGCGAAACGTCGGCTCAGACGAAGAATTGCGCCCCGTTGGCCGAAATGGTCGACCCGTTGATGAAGCCCGAATCGTCCGACGCAAGGAACGCCACGCAGCGCGCGATCTCTTCCGGCTCGCCCAGGCGACCCGCGGGGATCTGGCCAATAATGCTCTCGCGGACCTTTTCCGGCACGGCCATGACCATTTCGGTCGCAATATAGCCGGGGCAGATGGCATTCGCCGTGATGCCTGCGCGCGCGCCCTCTTGGGCGAGGGATTTCACGATACCCAGATCGCCCGCCTTGGTGGCCGCATAGTTTACTTGCGCGAACTGACCCTTCTGACCGTTGATCGAGGAGATGACGATCACGCGGCCAAACTTGCGCTCGCGCATGCCGGGCCAGATCGGGTGAACCGTGTTGAAAACGCCGGTGAGGTTGGTGTCGATCACCTCATGCCACTGCTCAGGCGTCATCTTGTGGAAGGGCGCATCGCGGGTGATACCCGCATTGGCAACGACCACGTCGATCGGGCCAAGCTCGGCCTCCACCTTTGCGATGCCGGCAGCGCTGTCTTCATAATTGGCCACGTTCCACTTGTATGTCTTGATGCCAATCTCGGCAGTGAACTTGGCCGCAGCCTCATCATTGCCAGCATAAGTTGCGGCCACGTTATAGCCCTCAGCTTTGAGCTTTTTGGAAATCGCTTCACCGATTCCACGGCTTCCGCCGGTGACGAGTGCTGTTCGTGCCATGATCTGTCTCTCCTTGGTATCAAATGTGATATGTCGCGCTGGTAACTCTGTTACCGATAAGCATAAGGATGCGCAATATTATTACGCTATGAATCTTCAGGCCGCGCCTTAAACGTAAAAAAAGGGCGCGACCGGCGCGCCCTTTGATCATTTTCTTTGCGACACGATCACCGTTCGACGCAGAGTGCGACACCCATGCCGCCACCGATGCAGAGCGTTGCAAGGCCCTTCTTCGCACCACGGCGCTTCATCTCGAAAAGCAGCGTGTTGAGAACGCGGCAGCCGGACGCACCGATGGGATGCCCGATCGCAATCGCGCCGCCGTTCACGTTGACGATGGCCGGGTCCCAACCCATCTCCTTGTTCACCGCGCAAGCCTGTGCGGCGAAGGCCTCATTGGCCTCCACGAGGTCGAGATCACCAACAGACCAGCCCGCCTTTTCAAGCGCCTTGCGGCTCGCATGGATCGGCCCCACACCCATGATCGACGGGTCGAGACCGGCTGTGGCAAAGCTCGCGATACGCGCCAAGGGCTCAATGCCACGTTTTGCCGCTTCTTCGACGCTCATCAACAGCGTGGCCGCAGCACCGTCATTAAGGCCAGAGGCGTTGGCGGCGGTCACACTGCCATCTTTGGTAAAGGCGGGCCGCATCTTCTGCATCGCCTCCATTGTCGCGCCATGGCGGATGTACTCATCCTTGTCGACAATGATATCGCCCTTGCGGGTTTTCACGGTAAAGGCCGCGATCTCATCGTCGAACTTGCCTGCCTTCTGTGCGGCTTCGGCCTTGTTCTGGCTGGCCAACGCAAACGCATCCTGCATCTCGCGGCTGATCTGCCATTTCTCGGCAACATTCTCGGCCGTCTGCCCCATGTGATAGTTGTTGAACGCATCCCACAGGCCATCGCGGATCATCGTGTCGATGAATTTCGCGTCGCCCATCTTGGTGCCCGCACGCATATGCGAGGCATGGGGGCTGAGCGTCATGTTTTCCTGACCACCCGCCGCAACGATGGAGGCATCTCCAAGCTGGATATGCTGCGCGCCCAGCGCCACAGCGCGCAGGCCGGACCCACAGACCTGATTGATGCTCCAAGCCGCGCTCTCCTGAGGCAGGCCCGCATTGATGTGCGCCTGACGCGCGGGGTTTTGGCCCTGAGCGGCTGTCAGGACCTGCCCCAGAATGGTCTCAGAGACCTCTGATTTATCCACGCCCGCGCGCTCGACAACCGCCTCCAGCACGGCAGCACCCAGATCATGCGCCGGTGTGTTTGCGAAAGAGCCCCCGAAAGAGCCGACAGCCGTGCGTGCGGCCGATGCGATAACGACGTTGGTCATGTGACAGTCTCCATCTCAATGTTCTCCAGGGGAGGCAACGACGCGGACCGTCCACGCAATCGGCTCCCGCCAATTCGCAATGTTCATAGCGCGTTGGGCATATCGCGGCAACTGTTCGCATGTCACATCAGACACTCAGGCCGACCTCAGGACAGCCTCAGGGCTGAGCCATGCAGGCTTTACCGATGGCGCACCAAAGTAATACCCCTGCAAGCAATCAATTCCGATGGCCGCGAGATAGGCCGCATCCTCGGCCCGCTCAACGTTTTCAGCCACGGTGAACATATCGAACTGCCGCGCGATACTGGCCAGCGCATTGGTCAGCACCTGATTGTCGGGATCGGTGGATATCCCGCGGATGAACTGCCCGTCGATCTTAATGATATCGAAGTAGAAATCCTTGAGATACCTGAACGAGGTATAGCCCGCACCAAAATCATCGAGTGCAAAGCTGATCCCCTTGCTCTGCATCTCTTCCATGAAGGTCACGACCAACTCCGGCACAAGCATGGCGGAGCTTTCCGTGATTTCAAGGATAAGCCGCTCGCCCAGTATCGGATCATTGGCCAGCGCCCGTTTGAGGATGCGCATCCAGCGCGGGTAACCGATGGAGCGGGCCGACATATTGATCGCGAGCCGCAAATCCGGATGCGCGCCCAGCGTGCGAATGCCCTTCTCCAACGCAAGGCAATCGACGATTCGCCCGGTCTCTGCCGTCTCGATTGAGGTGATGAAATCTTTGGCGGGAATAATCCGTCCAGTCGCATCCAGAACCCGGATCAACCCTTCGTAAAACGCAATCTGGCCACCAGACCCTGCCGTCACAACAGGCTGATAAGCAAGCATAACCTGCTTATGCCGCACGGCTGCATCCACCATTGCTATCACGGATTCATCCCGCGCGCTGATGGCATAGGATAACGGATCTTGGTGGCCTAAGGGGATATCGGCCCATTTGGCCTTACGCGCATCACTCATGGCAGTCTCCGATTTGATCAGTGACACAATGCGCCCCCGTCGCTAAAAAACCCTTAAGCGGATAATTTGAATAAACTGGGGGATGGCATCATGACCGATCGGTGTGGATGGGTCGGGCTTGAGGAGATTTACATCCAGTATCACGACACCGAATGGGGCGTGCCAGAATATGACAGCCGTGCCCTTTGGGAGAAACTGATCCTTGACGGGTTTCAGGCCGGGCTGAGTTGGATCACCATCCTTAAAAAGCGCGATAATTTCCGCGCGGCCTTTGCCGATTTTGATCCAAATGTGATCGCTACATGGGGCGAGCCTGAGGTCACGCGCCTTCTCGGTGATGCCGGGATCATCCGCCACAGGGGCAAGATTGAGGCCACGATCACGAACGCCCAAGCGTGGCAACGGATCGAAGCCGAGCAGGGTTTTGACCGCTACCTCTGGGGCTTTCTCGGTGGTGCGCCATTGCAAAACACCTATATCAATCAGGCCGATGTGCCCGCCTTCACGCCCCTATCCACCGCGATCTCCAAAGACCTCAAAAAACGCGGTTTCAAGTTCTGCGGGCCGACCATCGTCTATGCGTTCATGCAGGCCTGCGGGCTGGTGAACGACCATTTGACCAGCTGCCCCTGCCACGCTCGCGTGGCCGCTCTCGCCCGTTGATCCCTTTGCCACATTTTTGCCACATTAGCCAGTGTTGTGGCGGATGTAGAATCACCCCCAACATGTTCCGTTTTGCACGTTTCAAAAATCATAAAAACGCACAAATTGAAGGGTTTATTCGATGGAACTGATGTGTTATTTTTTGAATCAATGAAGCCAGTCGGATAACCGGCGGCGCGAGGCAGTAAAAAAGAGTAGTTCCATGAAGGCTCGGGGTAGGCAACCGATCCGGCTCGGCGTGTTCGCGTTGGCCGCAATCTGGATGTTCGTAATCGTTCCGCTTAGCGCGGCGGCTGCGCCCTATGCGGCGATGGTCATGGATGCGCGCTCGGGTGAGGTGCTGCATGCGCGCAACGCCGACACGCGCCTGCACCCCGCTTCCCTCACCAAGATGATGACGCTTTATGTGGCGTTTGAGGCGATTGAAAATGGCGAGATTGGCCTCGACGATATGGTGAAAATCTCCCGTCATGCCGCCAATGAGCCACCCTCCAAGCTGGGCCTCAAAGCAGGAAGCTCCATCAAGCTGCGGTTTCTCATTCGTGCGGCGGCGGTAAAATCGGCCAATGACGCCTCCACCGCCATTGCCGAGGCTATCTCCGGGTCGGAGGCTGCGTTTGCGCGCCGGATGAACCGCACGGCCAAGGCGCTGGGAATGTCGCGCACCACGTTCAAAAATGCTCACGGCTTGACCGAAGCAGGGCACCTCTCCACCGCCCGCGATATGACGGTCATGGGGCGGCATGTGTTCTACGACTACCCGCAATATTACAACCTCTTCTCCCGGATCGAGGCCAATGCCGGTGTGCGCACCGTGCTGCACACCAACCGCCGCCTGCTCAATTCCTATCGTGGTGCGGACGGGATCAAGACGGGCTATACACGTGCAGCGGGATTCAACCTTGTGGCCAGCGCCGAGCGCGGTCAGGAACGCATCATCGCCACCGTGTTCGGCGGACGCTCCACTAACACACGCAACGCCCGCGTGGCCGAGCTTTTGGACATGGGCTTCAAACGCGCGCCCACGCGCGTAGCCCTCAACCGGCCCGTCAAACCCGTCTACCAAGGCCCCGGCACGCGCGACGTAGCCGCCCCAGACACCCAAGTTGCCACATCTGGCGCTGCCGGGCGCACGGTGCGCCTTATTTCTGCCGCCGCCGTGAAGAAAAGCCTGCGTCCACAATCGCGGCCCGCGTCTGAGGTCCCCGTTCTGGTGGCCAATCAGACCGACATCGAAAGAGCACTACGAGAAGCCAAAGAGGCCGGTATCGACCTTGCCGTGCTGGAGCCCGCAACGTCAGCAGAAGCGATCGTAGAGGCCTACGAAACTCCCGCCGTAACGCCCGCTGAGCCAAGCACGCCACCTGAGGAGATTATCCTCGCCTCCGTAGCCCCCACCGTAGCTCTCAAGCCCCAGCGTAGACCGCAAGATCTGATCGACGCCAAGATCGTTACAGCAGATCCCGTGCAGGAGGTTGTCACCCGTATTTCAACCTCGGGTGGGCATGATTGGGGCATCAATGTAGGTCGCTATCCCAGCCAATACAAAGCACGCAAAGTCTTACTGACAACCGCGCTCAGTGAGATGGGCACCCTTGATGGATCTTTGCGCAAAGTGGTCAAGCGCGCGGGCGGCTTCGACGCCAATTTCATGGGCATGACCCGGGAGGGAGCAGACCGCGCATGCCGCCGCCTCGCTGCCAAGAAATTCACCTGCTTCATGATCGAACCGGGCTGACCACCTACACATCAGACGTTTGTCTCCGCCCATCAAACGCTTTTGACTGGCGTGTCACCATGCGCACGCTGTAGCGTGATCGCGCGGCTCAAAACCCCCTGCACAAAAGGTCTGATATGCCCGGAAGCTCAAGCGAGATCATCCTGCACAATTACCCCCAATCGCCCGTGGCCGAAAAGGCGCGGATTGCCTTTGGCATCAAGGGTCTTGCATGGCGCAACGTGCTGATCCCACGGATTACGCCAAAGCCGATGCTGACGGCTCTGACCGGCGGCTACAGGCGCACGCCCGTAATGCAAATCGGGGCCGATATCTATTGCGACAGCCAATGTATCCTGCGTGAGCTGGAAAGCCGCTTCCCCTCGCCCACCTTCTTTCCCGGCGCGGATGAGGGCCTTCTGTGGTGCCTGAGCCGCTGGACCGATGGCGCTCTTTTTGACATGGCGGTGAAGGTTATTCTGGGTGCCGCGGGCGACGATCTGCCTTCAGATTTTGCCGCTGATCGCGGGCGGCTCTATTTTGGGCAGGATTGGGCCGAGGGGCTGAAAGCTGCAAACGCCAACCTGCCCCATCTGGCCGCGCAGTTTCGCGCGCCGCTTCAGTGGCTCAATACGCAGCTTGCGGACAATCGCGCCTTTTTGCTGGGCGAGCAGCCTGCCGCGATTGACGCACAATTCTACAATCTGGTGTGGTTTCTGCGCGGTCGCTGGGCGCAGGGTCCGGAATTCCTGTCCGAGTTTGCACATCTTGAACGCTGGGAGGGCAATGTCCGCGCCATCGGCCATGGTACAATGCGCGACATGAGCCCTGAGGAGGCCATAACCATCGCCGCAGAGGCCACCCCGACCGCTGTCCAAGCGACGGACCCGCACGAGCCACAAGGCTTGCGCCCCGGTCTACGCGTGAGCGTCTCACCCGATGTTGACGGTGGCGAGCAACCCGTTGAGGGGGAGGTCGTGTCCGCCGACAGCCACCGCATCGTGCTGCACCGCGAAACACCTGAGATTGGTGCAGTCTGCGTGCATTTTCCAAGGACGGGCTACCGGGTGGAAATTCTTACCTGAATGGCCACCTCAGGGGCTGGCTTTCAGGGGCGCGGGTTGTCGTCCCATTCATCCGACAGGATGCGGCGCGCGTCTCCCTCGGGGTCGTCATACTGATTGCTGCGGATCGTGTAGATGAACGCAACCAAGCCCGCGCCGCCCAAGAGCAGCGATATCGGTATCAGATAGACCAGAATATTCATCCCCGCCCCCTCAGCCTGAGTGCATTGAGAGATACGGTAATCGAACTGGTCGACATGGCAAGCGCCGCGATGAGCGGCGTGGCGAGGCCCGCAACCGCCAGAGGCACGGCGACGATGTTATAGACAGTCGCGATCTGGAAATTCTCACGGATGCGGCGGATGGCGGAGCGGGCGATCACGCAAGCCTCTGCGATGGGGCTGAGATCCGCCCCCAAAAGTACGATGTCCGAGGCCACACGCGCCGCATCGAGCGCCGTGGCGGGCGAGATGGAAACATGCGCAGCACTCAGCGCCGCCGTGTCGTTGAGCCCGTCACCCACCATCAGCACGCGGCGGCCAGCGTCCGACATGGCACGAATGCGCGCGGCCTTGTCCTCGGGCAGGGCCTCGGCCACGCAATTGGGGATGTTGAGCCGGGCGGCCATGGCATGGGTCACCGGAGTGCTGTCGCCTGAGATAAGCCAAACCTCCTTGCCGCTGTCGATCAACGCCTGCACCGCCGCCGCCGCCCCCTGACGCAGGCTGTCGGTGAAGGTCAAAGGCCGCGCGGCACCGTCCCATTGCAGGTAGGTGGCGGTCTGCGCCAAAGGCTCGGCCCCGACCCACGCGGCGCGGCCAAGGCGCACCTCGCGCCCATCAAGGCGCCCGCGTGTGCCATACCCCGGCACTTCCTCGATATCGGTGACATTGGCAGGCGCCACACCCAGGTCCCCCGCCGCCGTCATGATCGCACGCGACAGAGGATGCGCAGAGCCTGCGGCCAAAGCAGCCGCCACCGCCATGGCGTCTTGCGGCACATCGCCGGGTGCGTCCATCAGGGCAAGGCCCGTGGTCAGCGTGCCAGTCTTGTCGAAAACAACTGTATCAACCTCGGCCAACCGCTCCAGCGCCGTGGCGTGTTTGATCAGCATCCCACGCTTGAAAAGCCGCCCCGAGGCCGCCGTGGTCACCGCAGGCACCGCAAGACCCAGCGCGCAGGGGCAAGTAATAATGAGCACCGCCGCCGCGATATTGATCGCCGTGCGCATGTCGCCCGTACCGATATACCAGCCCGCAAAGGCCAGCGCCGACAGGATATGCACGAAGGGCGCATAGAGCTTGGCAGCGCTATCGGCAAGCGAGGTGTAATTGGCGCGCCCGCTCTCGGCCACCGCCACAAGATCGGCCATCCGGTACAGTGACGTATCGGTGCCCACAGCCGTGGCGCGAAGCGTCAAAGGCCCAGTCAGGTTCATCTCACCGGCGGAGACCTCTGTGCCCTCGCCGGCATAAACGGGCAACGTCTCGCCCGTCAAAAGGGATCGGTCCAGCTCAGACGCGCCATGAGTGATCACGCCGTCCACAGGCATACGCCCGCCCGGATGCACCGCAATCTGGTCGCCCACGCGCAGCATGGCCACAGGAACCTCCACCTCACACCCCTCCTCCAAACGCCATGCGCGCGGGACCTCCAGCGCCGTCAACTCCTCGGCGGCAGAGCGCGCGATGGCCCGCGTGCGGTGATCGAGATAGCGCCCCGCAAGCAGGAAAAACGTGAGCGTCAGCGCCGCATCGAAATAGGCGTGGTGCCCGCTCAGCATCGTCTCCCAAAGGGAGGTGAAGATCGCCAAGGCAATAGCCAGCGTGATCGGCACATCCATGTTGAGCCGCCCCGCGCGCAACGCACCCCATGCACTGCGGTAAAAAGGCTGCCCCGCGAAAGCCACCGTGGGCAGGGTGATCGCGGCAGAGATCCAGTGGAACATGTCGCGCGTCGCGTCCTCGGCCCCAGACCAGACCGCGACCGACAAAAGCATCACGTTCATCGACGCAAAGCCCGACACCGCCAGCCGCATCAGAAGATCGCGCCCCGCGCGGTCCGTCGCCGTGGCGCTGAGTGCGCTTTGATCAAGCTCATGCGCCTCATAACCAAGCCCGGTCACCAACGTGATCATCTCGGACGCCGTGACACCGGGTGCGGCCGTAATGGAGGCGCGTTTGAGCGTGAGGTTCACGCGCGCAGCCTCAACCCGCGCATCGGCGCGCAACCCGCGCTCAATCGCCGTGATACAATTGGCACAATGAATAGTAGGCAACGACAACGTGATCTGCCCTGCCATAGGCGCGTCCGGCCCGGCGGCAGAAAGGGCCGCAGGTGCCGCGACACAGGCCGGACAGGCCGACGCAGGAGGGCGCAGCGCAACTGTCATCGCACGTGCAACACCACGCGCTGCTCAAAAGCGGTGCCATCCTCGGCGACAGCCGTCATGCGGATGTTCCAGTTGCCCGGTCGCAGCTCCATCGGCGCCACATAGGCCGTGCCGTCAAAGCGAAAGTCGGGGCGCACATCGTCCTGCACATGGGTGGCGCGGCCCAGAACGGCATCAAGCTCGGCCACCTCAACAGGCGCGCCATCCTCGCCCACAATGCTCAGGCGCAACGCGCCCCCCTCATGCCCCGCCCGGACGGTCCAGCCCAACGCCTCCTGCGCATCGCGGCGCTCATCGAATTGCTGGCTCGCCACATAGCTGTTCTTGACCTCAAGCCCCGGAAACGTGCGCACGGCATTGAAGGCCAGCGCCAGATTGACCGTGATGATTATCGAAAACGCACCGACAAAGATCATCAAAACATGCCGCCCCGTCAGCTTGCGCCCGCCTGTTGTGTCCGGTGTGTCTTCGGCCATCATTGTACTCTCCCGTTAAATACTGTGTCTTTGTAGGCGCGATCGCCGTTCGATATGTCCTCAATCCAGATGCGGAACTCGGTCCGGTCCTGTGTCGCAGGCTCTGATCCCGGAGGGGCCTGCACATAGACCCGCTGATTGAAGAGCTGGTTTGCGGGCACGGTGACCGACGCATAAGGCGTGCCCTCCAGCGTCACCCCCAGCGACGGATGCCCGGTGATCCCCACGCGGTAGGGCCGATCATCGCCATGCTTGTTCAGGAGCCGCACCTCATAGCTGTTGCGGATCGTGCCATCGGACATGGTGACGAAGGTCGGGTTGCGAATGGGCGAGACGGACACCTCGATATCGGGCTGGATGAAGAGCGCGAACACAAGCCCGAACCCAACGAGCGACCACAGTGTGGTGTAAAGGATCGTGCGCGGGCGCAGGATGTGTTTCATGATCGGCTTGGTGGGTTTGCCGGTCCTCTCGGCCTCCTCATCGGTCAGCGCCATATAGTCGATCAGGCCACGCGGCTTGCCGATCTTGTCCATCACATCGTCGCAGGCATCAATGCAAAGCGCGCAGGTGATACATTCCATTTGCTGTCCGTCACGAATGTCGATGCCCACAGGGCAGACGTTGACGCAGGCCATACAGTCGATGCAATCGCCTTGCGGCGCGCCCGCGTCTACGGCTTCGGAATGTTTGCGCGGCTCGCCGCGCCATTCCCGGTAACCAACGGTCAGCGTGTCCTCGTCCATCATGGCCGCCTGAATCCGCGGCCATGGGCAGGCGTAAATGCAAATCTGCTCGCGTGCGAAGCCGCCAAAGAAGAATGTCGTGGCGGTCAGGATCGCAACGGTCGTATAGGCCGCTGGATGCGCGTTGAGCGTGAAGAGATCGACCAAAAGCTGCGGCGCATCAGCAAAATAGAACACCCACGCGCCCCCGGTGGCCATGGCGATCAGCACCCATGTGCTCCACTTTACCAGTCGCAGACGCAGCTTGCGGAAATCCCATTTCTTCTGGCGGTGCAGGCGCAGACGCGCGTTGCGGTCACCCTCGATCCAGCGCTCCACCAGAATGAAGAGATCGGTCCAGACCGTCTGCGGGCAGGCATAACCGCACCACACCCGGCCCAAAGCGGAGGTAAACAGGAAAAGCCCCAAGCCCGCCATGACCAGAAGCCCGGCCACAAAATAAAACTCATGCGGCCAGATCTCGATCCAGAAGAAGTAAAACCGCCGCCCCGCCAGATCAATCAGAACCGCCTGATCAGGCAGCTGCGTGCCGCGATCCCAGCGGATCCACGGCGTGAGGTAATAAATACCCAAGGTGACCGCCATGATCACCCATTTCAGGTTGCGAAATTTACCGTACACCTTGCGCGGAAACACCGGCTCATGGGCGGCATAAAGGCTGGGCGGGGCTTCGGGCGTTGTATTGGCCACGTGGGGAATCACTCCGTCTGGCAGGCTGCGTTACAAGGGTTGTCGCAGGCCGCAGGGTCTGCGGCTTTGATATGGGTCAAATCGTGAGTCTGTAAGTGATCTATTGCCGCAGGCCGTGGGCGGGCAGATCCCCTGCCGCGACTTTCAGCGTCCTGAGCCACCGGATCAGCATCTTGGCCTGTGGGCGCTGCACGCCAGGGCGGGTCACGATGTAATACCCGGTATCGCCTTTGTCCTCGAACAGGACCCTCAGGCGCCCTGCCGCTACGTCATCCGCTATGGAGATACCCGACAGAACCGCGATGCCCTGCCCCGCCCTCAGGCCGTCCACCATCAGGTTGCCCGGAACCATCGTCACCGATTTGCACCGTTTTTGCGTCACCCCATGCGCGCGCAGCCAATCATCGGCCTGACTTGCCTCCAATTCGTCAAGCCACGGATAATCCAGCATATCTTCGGGCCGCTCAAAGCCCCGGTCCCCCACCAGCGATGGCGAGGCGGCGACCACGATATTGGTCGGCACCAGCAATTCCGCATCAAGCCCCGGCCATATGCCTGCACCAAACCGCAAGGCCACATCGACACCACCCGGACTGGGGTCTGCGCGCTGCGGTGAGGGGTGGATCATCAGATCCACCTCCGGATGGCGCGCCTGAAACGCGCCCAAGCGCGGCATCAGCCAATGGCTCGCGAATTGCGGCGTCGTGGAGACCTGCACCGGGCGCCCGGCTTCTGCCCCCGTCAGGCGCGCCACAGCCGCGGCCATGCCCCCAAACCCCTCTGCCAACGCCTCGGCAAGCTCCGCCCCCTCCACGCTCAGGCTAAGACCGCGCCCTGCGCGCGTCACAAGCGTAAGCCCCAGATGCGCTTCCAGCGCCTTCACCTGCTGGCTGATGGCCGCGTGGCTGACGTTGAGCCGTGTGCCCGCCGCACTGGCCGATCCCGTCTCGGCAAGGGCCGCAAAGGCGCGAAGGGCGGTGAGCGGGGGTAGGCTATGCCAATCCATATGTTAGGACACCTTACATGTTGGAAATCTTCCTGAGTCGCAAGATGGCAGGGTTTGCGCAATATTCAAGGTACAGCTTCACCCAGAGAGGAAACTCCAATGCTCAATATCTTCGCAAATTCTTTCATGACCGCCAGCCGCCAACAGCCCGCAAAACCCGACCATATCTATAACCACTGGGGTCGCCGCACCCGCTATGACGACCGGCGCAGTGCGGAGCTTGCATTTCAAAAAGAGGGGATGCGCCGCGATTGATGCGCTCCACAAGAACAACCCCACCAGGGCTGAAGGAGCGCGCATATGGCACACATAAAAACGCCGGCCTTCCGAAATGCGCGAACAGAAACAGAAGGGCCGGCGTTCTGCCCGCCGACCTTTAGGGTCGGCGGGTGTCTCAGATGGGCTTACTCGCCCCCGCCAAGCTGGTGGACATAGGCCGCAACCGCGCGCACCTCTGCCTCGCTCAGGCGTTCGTTCCAAGGTGGCATCACGCCAAAACGGCTATAGGTCACCGTCTCGATCAGCGTGGCATAATCCCCGCCATAGAGCCAGATCGCGTCCTTGAGGTTGGGCGCGCCCAGATCCACATTGCCGCTGTGATCTTCCATGTGACAGGCCGAGCAATTGTCGAGATAAAGCTCGGCGCCCGCGGCCACTTGGGTGGCATCTTGAGGCGCACCCGACAGCGACATCACGTAGTTCACAACCGCAGTGATTTCCGAGCGCTCAAAAATGTCGCCAAAGGCAGGCATCTCGGAGTAGCGCGCATCGGGATCGACTTCGTTGCGAATGCCGTGGGCAATCGTGTCGTGTATTTGTTCGATATCCCCCCCCCAAAGCCAGTCATTGTCCAAGAGGTTGGGATACCCGACAGCGCCCGCAGCACCCGAGCCGTGGCACTGTGCGCACCATGTCTTATAGACGGACGCACCCGCCTTGGTGGCGTAGGCATTAAGCTCAGGATTTTCCGTAAGTGAGGCCAGCTCGATCTCGGCAAGAGCTGCCCAGTTCTCGGCATTGGCCGCATCGGCCTGGGCAATCTCCACAGCCACGTCCCCGCGCGTGGACCAGCCCAGAACCCCTGCTGTGGCCCCGTTGACAAGCGGCCACGCCGGATACGCGATCACATAACCGATGCCCCAGATGATCGTGACATAGAAGGTCCAAAGCCACCAACGCGGCATGGGGTTGTCGAACTCCTCGATACCGTCCCACTCATGGCCGGTGGTGTTCGGGTCATCGTCGTATTTCTTGGGTGGTTTAGCCATTGTCACGCGCCTCCTTGGAGTCTTTTCCGCGGCTTGGGGCGGGTTTGTCTTCATGCCGGAAGGGAATGTTGCGTGGATTGTCATAATGCTTGGTCGCACCGGGCCGGAAGACCCAGAGCACCACGCCCACAAAGAACGTGAAGAGCGCCAAGAGCATCCAGCTATCTGCGAATTCCCGCAAAAGGGTATAGGTTTCCATCGTCTTTTCCCTCCGTTTAGCGGCTTGCGTCAGGCGTGAAGGTCGAAAAATCGACCAACGTGCCCAGCATTTGCAGATACGCGATCAGCGCGTCGGCCTCCGACACACCTTCGGCCCCATCAAAGCTGCGCACCTGCGCCCCCGGATAGCGCTCCAGCATGGCGTCGAAATCACCAAACGGATCAATCTGCACCTGAAAGTCGGCCTGTGCGTTCTCAATCATCTCATCTGTATAGGGCACGCCCACAAACCGATGCGTGCGCAGCAGATCTTCAACATACTCGCCGTCGATCATCCGATTTTCAAGAAACGCATATTTCGGCATGATCGATTCCGGTACCACCGATTGTGGATCGCGCAGGTGGGCAATATGCCAATCATCCGAGTAGCGCCCGCCGACACGCGCCAGATCCGGCCCCGTGCGTTTGGAGCCCCACTGGAACGGGTGGTCATATTTGCTTTCGGCGGCAAGGCTGTAGTGTCCATACCGCTCCACCTCGTCACGCATGGGGCGGATCATCTGGCTATGGCAGACATAGCAGCCCTCGCGCACATAAATGTCGCGCCCGGTCAGCTCAAGCGGGGAGTAGGGGCGCATGCCCTCTACATCCTCGATCGTGTTCTCCAGGTAGAAGAGCGGGGCGATCTGAACGATCCCCCCGATCGACACCACGAGAAAGGCGAAGACGGCCAAAAGCGTGACGTTGGTCTCTAGGATCTTGTGTTTGTCGAGAATACCCATCGGTCAGTCCCTCCTTCTCATTCGGCCGGGACAGCGGAGTTGGTGGCCGCAATGGCCGGGCTCCGTCGAACTGTCATGTAAAGATTGTAGCACATGATCAAGGCACCGCTGAGGAAGAGAACCCCACCCAGACCGCGCACCACATACATCGGAAACTTGGCACTGACCGTGTCGGCAAAGCTGTTCACGAGGAAGCCATCGGCATCCACTTCGCGCCACATCAGGCCCTCCATGATCCCCGTCACCCACATGGATGCGGCGTAGAGAATGATCCCGATCGTCGCCAACCAGAAGTGCCAGCTGACAAGGCCAAGGCTATAGAGCCGTTCCTTGTTCCAGAGCTTGGGCACAAGGAAGTAGAGTGCACCAAACGTGATCATGCCATTCCAGCCAAGCGCGCCGGAATGTACGTGCCCGATGGTCCAGTCAGTATAATGGGACAGCGAGTTCACCGCGCGGATCGACATCATCGGACCCTCGAATGTGGACATGCCGTAGAAGCCAAGCGAGATCACCAGCATCCGCAGGACAGGGTCCGTGCGCAGCTTGTCCCATGCGCCCGAGAGCGTCATCAGACCGTTGATCATGCCACCCCAGCTGGGCATCCACAAGACGATGGAGAAGACCATGCCGAGCGTCGATGCCCAATCCGGCAGCGCGGTATAATGCAAGTGGTGCGGACCGGCCCAGATATAGAGGAAAATGAGCGCCCAGAAGTGAATGATGCTGAGCTTGTAGGAGAAGACGGGCCGGTTGGCCTGCTTCGGGACAAAGTAATACATCATGCCAAGGAACCCAGCCGTCAGGAAGAAGCCCACGGCGTTATGGCCATACCACCACTGCACCATAGCGTCCTGCACACCCGAGAAGACCTGAACCGATTTGGAACCGAAGATGCTCACCGGAATGCTGAGGTTGTTGACCAGATGCAGCATCGCCACGGTGATGATGAAGGCCAGAAAGAACCAGTTGGCCACGTAGATATGTGGCTCCTTGCGCTTCATGATCGTGCCCATGAACACCGCGAGATAAGCCACCCAGACAAGTGTCAGCCAGATGTCGAT
The DNA here is from genome assembly GCF_020141465.1 of Roseovarius carneus. NCBI lineage: Bacteria > Pseudomonadati > Pseudomonadota > Alphaproteobacteria > Rhodobacterales > Roseobacteraceae > Roseovarius > Roseovarius carneus. The sequence goes on from NZ_JAHSPD010000001.1 coordinate 324,085, forward strand.
ATACCATTCAGGCTCGGCATATTCCTTGCTCTGCGACGCACCCAGAAGATAGCTGGTCGCGGCCAGAACGATGAAAAGCTGATAGCCCCAGAAGACGAACCAAGCGAGGTTCCCGCCCCAAAGCCGCGCGGCGGAGGTGCGCTGCACGATGTAGAGCGAGGTACAGATCAATGCGTTGCCACCAAAGGCGAAGATCACCGCCGAGGTGTGCAGGGGCCTCAGCCTGCCGAAGTTGGCATAGCCCTCGGCCCACTCAAAGTTAAGCTGCGGAAACGCCAGCTGAAACGCGATCCAGGTGCCTGCCAGAAACCCGACGATCCCCCAAGCCGCTGTTGCGATCACGCCGTAGCGGATCACACTGTCGAAATATTCTCCCGACACATCCGTCTGATAGACGGGTTCCTCCATGTTCCGCAGCACCCAGACAAATGTGACAGCCGCGGCCGCCGCAATCGTCAGTGCATTGATCGTATAGGCCAAATCGCGCCCGTAGTTGGCTGCGATCATCGCAAGAAGCGCGATCACTCCAAGCACGATCAGCTTGATATAGTTCGTCATGTATAAGTCCCTTCGTCCTTCTCTCCGCACGAATCATCTCAGACTCGTACGCGCGCATTTAGACACCCTATTAATGCCCGCCCCCCGCCGCTTAGACATTGATCCATGTCAAGAATTTGCCGCCCAATGCTTGATGCGCATCAAAGAAAGCGCGGCGGCGCAGCATTATAATGGGGTTAAACCGGACCGCCCGGCGGGCACGCACCGGATACATGTGAAAAGGAGGCAGAAATGGCCTATAAAACCCTCATCACCGTACTCACCGACGCCACCCTTGTGGCACCCACTCTGGCCGAGGCCGAGGCGCTTGCCGCGCGCTCGGACGCCCATCTGGAGGTGCTTTGCCTGGGCGTAGACCGTAGCCAAGCCGGCTTTTACTATGGCGGCGCGTCGGCAATGCTGATGGAGCAATCCATGGCCCGCGCACAAGGCGAGGCAAACGAGGTGGAAAGCGCCGTGCGCGCCTATCTCAAGACAAGCACCATCCGCTGGTCCTGCGAGGCGGATGTGGCACAGATCACCGACATCCCCCACCGCGTGGGGCTGCGCACGCGCTTTGCCGATGTGGCCGTGCTGCCGCGCCCCTATGGCAAGGATCGCGGATCCGAGCTTGAGGCCGTGGCCGAGGCGTGTCTCTTCAACGGCTCGGTGCCAACGCTGATCGTCCCCGCTGATGCAGACGCATCTCAAACCGTCGTACCCAAGCGCATCCTTGTGGGCTGGAATGAGAGCCCCGAAGCCATGAGCGCCATCCGCGCCGCCCTGCCGATGATGCTAGAGGCCGACAAGGTGCATGTGGTCGTGGTCGATCCACCCGCGCATGGGCCAAACCGCTCCGATCCCGGTGGCTCCGTATCGCAATTTCTGGCGCGGCACGGGGTAAAGGTGGAGATCGACGTGCTGTCGAAAACCCTACCGCGCGTGTCGGATGTGTTGATGCGCCACGCGGTGGATATGAAAGCCGATTTGATGGTGATGGGCGGCTATGGCCATTCGCGCTTCCGCGAAGCGGTGTTCGGTGGGGCCACGCGCAATCTGCTGGAGGCGGCCACCCTGCCGCTCTTTATGGCACATTGAGGGCGTGTCGCGCTTAACTGGATTCAAGTACTCATCGGACCGGGCGAGGCAGCGTTTGCGTAGCATAACGCGTTCGCCCAGGCCGGTGAATCCGATTGAACGCGACACGCTCTAAGATCGGCACAGTGAGGCCTGACACCCTCGACGGCGCCGCGCGCGCGTGCGGCCCACAGCAAAACGTCCTGCGCAGGAGCGCTTGCCGCAGGGCGCGCAAAGCAGAGCCGTATGGGCGCTATGGTTTTAGATCAGCAGACCGCCATCGCTGTCATCGCCTGCCTCATCCACAAGCCGGTCGAAATCGGGCACGGTGACATGCCGCTTGCCCTGAAGCAAAATGACCCCATCACGCTTTAGCGCCGAAATCTGGCGGCTCACCGTCTCCAGCGTCAGGCCAAGGTAATCGGCCATCGCCTCGCGGGTGAGGGGCAGATCAAACACCATCGGCCCGGTCACGCCCCCCATGTTCAACACCGCATCGCGGCGGCATATAATCACCAAAAGCGATGCAATTTTTTCGCGCGCCGTTTTGCGGCCCAGAACCAGCATCCATTCGCGCGCGGCGTCAAGCTCATCCAGCGTCATCTGCAAGAGGCGCTGGGAGATATGCGGCGTCTTCTCGATCATCTGCTCAAACGGCTTTTTGCGGAAACAGCACATCACCAGATCAGAGGTCGCCACCACATCATAGGCCGCGATACCCCGGCCCGGACGGCCCACAAAATCGCTGGGCAACAAAAGCCCCACCATCTGTGTGCGCCCATCTTCCATGGTCTGGCTCAGCGTCGCGATCCCAGAGACGACCGACCCGACAAAATCCATCTTGTCCCCCGACCAGATAACCGTCTGGCCCGCTTGGAAACTCCGGTAGTATTTTATCTGATCGAGCTGCTCCAGCTCCTCGTTTTCACACCGCGCACAGACTGCGCGATGCCGTATTGGACACTCGCCACATTCTTGTGGAATTGCGGTGATGTTCTCGGTTTGCATAGTTTCGCGTTTTCTCTTGATCTGCATCAAGGTTGTCAATTTAGTCTGACACTAGTTTTATCTTATGATGACAAAAACACAACTGGGCAAATTGGGCCTCTTCGACGCCAAAGCCCCGCGATACACGAGCTACCCAACGGCTCTACATTTCGCAGGCGATGTCGGCCCGTCCGATTTTTCTAGTTGGATCAGCAAGATAGAGCCGGACTCAAGGGTGTCTCTCTATATCCACATCCCGTTTTGCCGAAGGCTTTGCTGGTTTTGCGCCTGCCGAACCCAAGGCACGCAAAGTGACGCACCCGTCAACGCCTATCTCGAATCGTTGAAAGCTGAGTTGACACTTCTGGGGCAAAACCTGCCCGAAGGTGTCACCCTATCGCGGCTTCATTGGGGTGGCGGCACGCCAACCTTGCTGAGCGCGCCACAGATGACCGAACTTGCCGCCGCCGTGCGCGCCATGGCGCCCTTTAATGCAGACACGGAATTCTCGGTCGAGATTGACCCCAATGAGATCGACACCGCTCGGCTTGATGCGCTGCACACGGCGGGCATGACCCGCGCCTCCATCGGGGTGCAGGATTTTGACCCGCGCATTCAGAAATGTATTGGGCGCATTCAGGGCTATGACACCACAAAAGACGCAGCCCTCGCATTGCGCGCCCATGGTATTAAAGGCCTGAATGCAGATATTCTCTTCGGCCTGCCCTACCAATCCAAGGCGCGCATCACCGAAAGCGTGCAAAAACTTCTCTCACTCAATCCCGACCGCATCGCCCTTTATGGCTACGCCCATGTGCCGTGGGTTGCCAAACGCCAGCAGATGATCCCGTCAGGCGCGTTGCCCACACCCGAAGAGCGGCTTGAGCTTTTTGAGACAGCACAGCGCCTGTTTCTCTGGGATGGATACAAAGCGGTTGGGATCGACCATTTCGCACAGGCCGATGACGGCCTGAGCCGCGCGCAAGAGGCCGGAACCCTGCGCCGCACGTTCCAAGGCTATACCGACGACACCGCCGAGGTGCTGATCGGTGTGGGCGCGTCGTCCATCTCGCGCTTCCCGCAAGGCTATGCGCAAAACGCGCACGCCACCGGCGCCCATACCGCAGCAATCCGCGCCGGGAATTTCTCAACGGAGCGCGGGCATATGTTCACGGGCGAAGACAAGATGCGCGCACGGATCATCGAGGCTTTGATGTGCGATTTCCGCGTTGATACAGCCGCGATCTGCGATCAGTTCAAAGTGTCGCGCACCACGGTTCAGAAAATCCTGCGCCGGGCAAACGACACGTTTGCAGGGCTTCTGACACTGAATTCCTCAGGGCTGTTTATCCCCAAAGAGGTCCGCCCGCTCACCCGTATGATCGCACAATCCGTGGATGCGTATGAGATGAGCGTTGAGGGGCATAGCTCCGCGATCTGATCACAGGGGCGCAAAGGCGTGCCTATCCCGCCGGGTGCATTGAGGCATGAAGCAGCGTGCGCGCATATTCGGTCTGTGGCCGCTCGAAGAGATCCTCCGCAAGGCCTGCTTCCACGACATCGCCCTGCTTCATCACCATGATCTTATGGCTCATCGCGCGCACCACGCTCAGATCGTGGCTGATGAATAAGTAAGCCAGCCCGTATTTCTGTTGAAGCCTGCGCAGAAGATCGACAATCTGCACCTGCACTGTCATATCTAGTGCGCTTGTCGGCTCGTCCAGCACCACCAGCTTGGGCCGCAGGATCATCGCACGCGCAATCGCGATGCGTTGCCGCTGTCCGCCCGAAAACTCATGGGGGTAGCGGTCCATCGCGTCTTGTGGCAGCTCCACCTCCTCCAGCACCTCGGCCACGAGATCACGCACTGCGCGCCCGTCCGGAGCACCATGCACGCCCAGCCCCTCGGCAATGATCTGCTCACAGGTCATGCGCGGGCTGAGGCTGCCATACGGGTCCTGAAACACGATCTGCATCTGCGCGCGGCGGCGGCGCAGCTCTCGCGTACTCCAGGCATTCACATCCGCACCGTCAAACCGGATCGCGCCTTCAGACGTAATAAGGCGCATAATGGCCAGCGCCAGAGTGGTCTTGCCGGACCCGCTCTCGCCCACAATGCCCAGCGTTTCACCCGCGCGCACCTGCAAGCTCGCCGCATTCACCGCCTTCACATGGCCTACTGTGCGTTTCAAAAACCCCTGCTGGATCGGGAACCACACGCGCAGATCATCCGCCTCGACCACAACCGGCGCACCCTCAGGCACGGGCGCGGGCCGCCCCGCCGCCGCCGCACTTAGAAGGGCCTGCGTATAGGGATGCTTTGGTGCGTCAAAAACCTCCGCCGTGGGCCCCGCCTCGACCATCATCCCATCTTTCATCACACAGACCTTGTCGGCGATCCGCCGCACGATCCCCAGATCATGGGTGATGAACAAAAGCCCCATATTCTCCTCGCGCTTCAGCTCGGCCAGAAGCTCAAGGATCTGCGCCTGAATGGTCACATCCAGCGCCGTCGTCGGCTCATCGGCAATGAGGATGTCAGGCTTGTTGGCCAGCGCCATGGCGATCATCACCCGTTGCCGCTGCCCCCCGCTCAACTGATGCGGATAAGCCCCAAGCCGGGTCTCGGGATCACGGATGCCAACGCGCGTCAAAAGCTCGACGATCCGCGGCCGCGCCTCCTGCGCGCTCAACCCTTGGTGCAGCGCAAGGCTCTCGGCCAATTGTTTTTCGAGCGTATGCAGCGGGTTGAGCGAGGTCATTGGCTCCTGAAAGATGAAGCTGATGTCATTGCCACGCACCCGGCGCAGATCGCGCTCAGGGGCGCCCACCATCTCCTGACCGTCATATTTGACCGACCCGCCAATCTCCGCCGAGCTACCCAAAAGCGACACCGTGCTCAGCGCCGTGACCGACTTGCCCGAGCCGCTCTCGCCCACAAGTGCCACCGTCTCACCCCGGTCCACGGTGAAACTCACACCGTGCACGCATGGCTTGATCTCCCCGTCCTGGCGAAAGGCGATTGTCAGGTCCCGGACCTCAAGAAGGCTCATTCAAATGTCTTTCTGGGGTCAAACGCGTCCCGCACGCCCTCGAAGATGAAGACCAGAAGCGAGAGCATGATGGCAAAGGCGAAAAATGCTGTGAAGGCCAGCCACGGCGCCTGAAGGTTCTGCTTGGCCTGAAGTGTCAGCTCCCCCAAGGACGGCGATGACGACGGCAAACCGAAGCCCAGAAAATCCAGCCCCGCCAGAAGCGAAATCGTCCCGGTGATGACAAACGGCAGCATCGTCACCGTGGCCACCATCGCATTGGGCAACATATGGCGGAACATGATCTTGCCGTTGCTCACACCAAGCGCCTTGGCCGCCCGCACATATTCAAGGTTGCGCGCGCGCAGAAATTCCGCACGCACGACCCCCACAAGAGCCATCCAGCCGAAGACTACAGTGATCCCCACCAAGAGCCAAAAACTTCGCGGGAGAATGGCGAAAAGGATGATGATCACATAAATCTGCGGCGTCGATGCCCATATCTCGATGATCCGCTGAAAGATCAAATCGGTCAGCCCGCCGAAATACCCCTGCACGGCACCTGCTATAATTCCGATCACCGAGGCCAGCGTGGTCACGATCAGCGTGAACAAGACAGACACCCTAAACCCGTAAATCACCCGCGCCAGAACATCGCGCTTGGTGTCATCCGTGCCGAGCCAGTTTTGCTCATTAGGCGGCAGAGGGGCGGCACCGGGCCGGTCAACCGGCGTGTCATAACTATAAGGAATAAGCGGCCAAAGCGCCCAGCCCTTGGCAATCTCCTCGCCTGCGACCATCCCGTCAGCCGCGTCCAGAATGACCCCCTCAGGGTCGTCAAAGCACGCATCAAGCCCCCCCGACGCGATCAGGCATCGCACTTCCGGGTCGCGGTAAATCGCTTCAGTCTCAAAATCGCCACCAAAGGCTGTTTCAGGATAGAAGGTGAAAATCGGCATCCGTATCTCGCCGCGATAGCTCACCAAAATTGGCTTATCATTGGCCACAAATTCGGCAAAAAGCGTGATCGTAAAAATCACCGAAAAAACGGTCAGCGACCACACCGCCCGCCTGTTGCGTTTGAAATTCCGCCAGCGGCGTTGATTGAGGGCAGAAAGCGCCATCAGGCAGCCCCCCCAGCTTCTTCTTGCCCAAAATATCCCGGGGGGCGTTCAAAACGCGGCGCGTTTTGAACGGGGGGCAGAGCCCCCATAAGCGCCGGAGGCAAAGCCACAGGACCACAGGCCAAAATGCGCACCCGCTCAGCCCTCCCGCTTTTCAAAGTCGATCCGCGGATCAACCAGAACATACATCAAATCCGACAAGATCCCGACCACCAGCCCGATCAGCCCGAATAAAAAGAGCGTGCCAAACATCACCGGATAATCCCGCCCCACTGCGGCCTCGAACCCAAGCCGGCCCAACCCGTCCAGCGAGAAGATCGTCTCGATCAGAACCGATCCGCCAAAAAACACGCCGATGAACACCGCCGGGAAGCCCGCGATCACGATCAGCATCGCGTTGCGGAACACATGCCCGTAAAGCACCCGCCCCTCGCTCAGCCCCTTGGCCTTGGCGGTCATCACATATTGCTTCTTCACCTCATCGAGAAAACTGTTCTTGGTCAGAAGGGTCAGCGTGGCAAAAGCAGCAATCGTGCTGGCCAGAACCGGCAGCGCGATGTGCCAAAAATAATCCAGCACCTTGCCGATCAGGCTCAGCTGCTCCCAATTGTCCGAGGTCAAACCGCGCAGCGGGAATATCTTGAAATACGACCCCCCCGCGAACAAAACCAGCAGCATAATCGCAAAGAGAAACGCCGGGATCGCATAGGCCACGATGATCGCGGCAGAGGTCCATGTATCAAAGCTCGACCCATCCCGCACCGCCTTGCGGATACCCAAAGGGATGGAGATCAAATAGGCAATGAGCGTCGACCAAAGCCCCAGTGTGATGGACACCGGCATCTTCTCCAACACCAGATCCAGCACCTCGATCTTGCGGAAATAGCTCTCCCCGAAATCAAGCCGCATATAATTCCAGATCATGTTGACGAACCGCTCCAGCGGCGGCTTGTCGAGGCCGAACTGCTTTTCCAGCTCCGCAATCATCTCGGGTGGAAGGCCGCGCGCGCCTAGATACCTGTCGCCAGCCCCTTGGGTGGCCAATTCCTGCCCCGCATCATTGCCGCCGCCCGAGAAGCTCTCGAACACGTCCCCTTCGCCTTGCATATTGGCGATCGCCTGCTCCACAGGGCCGCCCGGCACGAATTGCACCAGCGCGAAGTTGATGACCATGATCCCGAAGAGCGTCGGGATGATCAGCAATAGTCGCCGCAGGATATAGGCTCCCATCTGTGGGCTACCTCAGCGCGCCAGCGGCTTTGAGCGCCTCGGCCTTCTCGGCGTTATACCACCAGAAATCGAGGCTCCCGAGCGCATAGGGGGGGATTTCTTCAGGATGCTCGAACATGTCCCAATACGCGACCCAATGCGCGCCATTATACCATGTGGGGATCATGAACCGCTCAAAGCGCAGCGCCCGGTCAAGCGCGCGCAGGGCCACGAGCTCATCTTCACGACTGGTCGTATTCAGCGAGGCCTCGATGATCGCATCGACCATGGGGCTCGCCAATCCGGCGGGATTAAAGAGGCTGAACGCCGCCTCACGCGAGCCGTAGCGCTGCATCAGGCCGGTGCCGCTGCCAAGGAAAGCCGCATAGCTGTCAAAGATCAGATCATAGTCACGATCCCTGTCGCGATTAGTATACGTGGAGGGGTCAAGCTTTTCGACCTTCGCCTCGATCCCCATCGCTTGCAGGTTCTTGGCAAAGTTCTCCACCACCGCGCTGAGCGTGGCAGAGCCTGAGGAGTTGATCGGCAGCTCAAGCGACAAAAGCATGCCTGCCGCGTTGCGCCGCATCCCGTCCTCGCCCACGGTCCAGCCCGCCTCGTCCAGCAGCTTCATCGCGCGGCGCAGGTTGCGCCGGTCGGTGAGCCGCGCGGGATCAGAGGTATGCGCCATCACCACAGGCGTGGTCAGCATCTCGGGCGGAACAACATCGCCCAGCGATTGCAAAAGCGCGAGTTCCGCGCCCTCGGGCACGCCTTTGGCCTCCGCAGGGGTGCCTTGGCTGAACGAGTGGCGCTGTTTGAACAACCCAAATTGCAGCGATTCGTTGGTCCATTCGGAGTTGTAGCCCAAAGTGATCGCCTCGCGCACGCGCACATCCTGAAGGGTTTCCTTGCCGAGGTTAAAGATAATGCCCGAGGGGCTGGGCGGTGTTCCATCGGGCAGGATGTTGGTCGTGACCCAGCCGTTATCGACAGCGGGAAAGTCATAGCCCGTCGCCCATTGCTTGGAGTTTGTCTCGGCCCGGAACGTATACTCGCCTGCCTTGAACGCCTCGAACGCCGCACCAGCATCGGCGAAATACTCAAGCCGGATACGGTCAAAATTATGCCGCCCCTTGTTGATGGGCAGATCCGCGCCCCAGTAATCAGGGTTGCGTTTGTAGATGATGCGACGGTTCACGTCATAGCTTTCGAGCATATAAGGCCCTGAGCCGGGGGCCGCATCGAGGCGCGGCTCGTCCAGCCGCGCGCCTGTCTCTTCATACCACGCGCGCGGGAAAACCGGCGTGCCACCCACCTGATCAATCAGGCTGCGCCGCGAGATGCCATCCGCGAAGGTGAACTTGACCCTGTGGTCAGACAGCGCCTCGGCGCCGGTGATGCGCCGCTTGACCGCATCGGCATAAGATTTCAGCCCCTGCTCCAGAAAGAGATTGTGGGAAAACACCACATCATGCGCCGTCACAGGCGTGCCATCGGAGAACCGCGCCTCGGGCCGCATGTTGAAAATAACAAAGGTCTTGCCCTCATCATACTCAAGGCTTTCGGCCAGAAGGCCATATGCCTCGCCATAGACATCCGCCGGAAGGCCACCGCTCGTGGCGGGCATATCGCCCAGAAGGCTTTCATACACCATCCACGATAGCGCACCCGCGCGCCCCTTGCGCGTGAACGGGTTCATGGAGTCAAAAGTACCGGACGCCGCAAGCGAGATTTCACCACCCTTGGGCGCGTCGGGGTTCACATAATTGAAATGGGTATAATCCGCAGGATAGCTTAATTCGCCAAAGAAAGAGTAGCCATGCGACTTGATCAGGCCCTCCTCAGCCAAGGCCGCCCCCGCAACAAGCGCACCGATGGCCAGCCCCATGAACGCCCCCGTGGCAGAACGCAGCCGAAAACAAATCTCGGCACGCATCATGCGTGCCAGCCCTGTTTGTTTGGGTCGGATCATTCTTATACCTCCTGACAGCATTCGTCTTTTTATGTGGCGTTTATTTTGCTGCCCTGCAAACTAATGTCAGCGCCGCCGAACATTCAACCCACCCCCGACGATTTACCGCAGATGCCGCGCCCAATAAAAAGGCCGCCTGCCCGAGGGGGCGGCGGCCTTATATAATGTCTTGGCGCGGTCTCAGTCGTCGAGACTGTCGAGATAAGCGATAACGTCCGCCCGCTCAGCACTGTTTTTCAAAGCATAGCTCATGGCAGTGCCGGGTGCATAGGCACCGGGGTTCTCAAGAAACGCATAGATGTTCTCAGGCGACCATGCACCCTCAAGGTCGCCAAGAGCCGCCGTGTACGCATAATCAACCGCGGCACCCTTCTCACGGCCAACCACACCATAGAGATAGGGGCCAACACCGTTTTCGCCGGCGTCAAGCAGGTGGCACGCGCGGCATTTGTTGAAAACCCGCTCACCCTTGCTTGCTTCGCCCGCGGCCAAAATCACCTCGATCGGCACTCCTTCCTCAACCACTTCCTCTTCCGCGCCTGTGTCGATGATATAACCCTGCACGACCTCTTCGCCGTGATCGCCATGAGGAACGCTGGCCTTATAAACGGTCTCAGCCGCATATTTGCCCAGAAGAAAAACAAGCAGAGCCCCGCAAAATGCGCCGGTGATCTTGGTGAGAGTCATCGTGTCGAACATAAATTCCACATCCGTTTTGTGTTGAGTTGCCGCGTATCTATCCGCTTCCCCTCCCTTTGCGCAAGGTATAGTTTGCGCGACCAAACGCCCCTGATCGGGGAAATGCCGGGGAGCGCCGCATGACCAAATCCATTGCTTTTCAGGGCGAGCCGGGAGCCTATTCCCAACAGGCCTGTCTCAAGACCTATCCGGATCTGACCCCTCTTCCCTGCAAAACCTTCGAGGATGCGATTGAGGCCGTGCGCTCGGGTCAGGCCGAGCTTGCCATGCTGCCGGTGGAGAATTCGACCTTTGGGCGCGTGTCGGATGTCTATCATCTGCTGCCGGGATCGGGGCTTCATATCGTGAACGAAGCCTTCGTGCGGGTCTCTATAGCGCTGATGGCGCTGCCGGGGGTGGCGCTTGGGGATGTGACGCAGGCGATGAGCCACCCGATGCTTCTGGGCCAATGCCGCGCATTTCTGGCCGAGCATAGTATAAGGCGTGTCACAGGTGCCGATACCGCAGGCTCCGCGCGCATGGTCGCAGAGCTTGGCGATCCGGGCACTGCGGCTTTGGCCGCTGATCTTGCCGCCGAGATATACGGGCTGAACATTCTGGCAAGCGGGATCGAGGATGAGGGCAACAACACGACCCGCTTTCTCGTCATGGCCCGCAAACCCGACCTCAGCCGCCGGGGCCCGGACGGTATGATCACCAGTTTCGTCTTTCAGGTCCGCAACATTCCCGCCGCTCTCTATAAGGCGATGGGGGGCTTTGCGACCAATGGCGTCAACATGACCAAGCTCGAAAGCTACATGGTGGGCGGATCTTTTTCCGCCACACAGTTCTATGCGGACGTCGATGGGCACCCGGATGACCCTTCTGTTTCAAACGCACTTGAGGAATTGGACTACTTCACATCCGAAGTGAAACTTTTGGGCGTCTACCCGCGAGACCCCAGCAGGGACTGATTTCAATTTATATACAAAGCTTTGAGCGCCCGCGGCACCCTGCCTGCGGGCGTTTTGCGTCACGGAATCCTCTCATGTTAATCACGCGCCCGAGTGCTGGCGTGCACGCGTTTTCACAGGCACGCGAGGTCGGTATCATTGTCCGAAGCGCTCCCCTAAATATTGTTCATGAAGACGGGCAACACCGCCCACACAACATGAAAACAACTAGTTCCTGAAAGGACTTCACAATGCGCTCCATCAGCATCCTCGCCCTCATCGCCGCAACCGCAACACCGGCTCTGGCAACCCAACAAACCGCCATCACACTGGCCCCCACCCCCTACAGCGCGCCTGCAACTCTCGCCGAACTCAGCGTTCAAGAGCGCAACGGCAAACACGCAGAACTCAGCACGCAAGACCGCAAGCCAAACACATTCGCAGAGCTCAGCGTTGAAGAGCGCGCAGCAGGCAACGTCGCCGAATTGAGCGTCCAAGAGCGTAACGACACGTTCGCAGAGCTCAGCGTCGAAGAGCGCGCAGCAGGCAACGTCGCCGAATTGAGCGTCCAAGAGCGTGACAACACGTTCGCAGAGCTCAGCGTCGAAGAGCGCGCAGCAGGCAACGTCGCTGAATTGAGCGTCCAAGAGCGTAACAACACGTTCGCAGAGCTCAGCGTCGAAGAGCGCGCAGCAGGCAACGTCGCTGAATTGAGCGTCCAAGAGCGTAACAACACGTTCGCAGAGCTCAGCGTCGAAGAGCGCGCAGCAGGCAGCTTCGCTGAGCTGAGCGTCCAAGAGCGTAACAACACGTTCGCAGAGCTCAGCGTCGAAGAGCGCGCAGCAGGCAACGTCGCTGAACTGAGCGTCCAAGAGCGTGACACGCGTATCGGCTAAGATACCCCTCGGTTCCGCAGCCTCTTGGAGTGTCCCTCCCGAGGGGCTGCGGACCAAACAGAAAGGCGCGCGGGCCCTCCGGCCTGCGCGCCTTTCTCGTGTTCAGACGAAATCGAAGCGCTCAGCTGCGCTGTGAGTATCGATCCTCAAGTTCGCGCGCATAGGTGGCCATGCGCTGCTCAAACCGCCGGGTCACGCTGGATTTGGCCAGCTTCAGAGATTGCAGCACCAGGCGCGCCCCAAGGTTCTTGGCAGTCACATCCGCCGCAAAGCTCAGCCGCGTGCGCCCGCGCGAGAGCGCCACAAGCTCCACAATCGTGTCAATCGTGACATTCGGCGAGTTGGTGTGAAAGCGCATGATGTTGGGCGGATCGTAAGTGACCATCTCGATCTTCATCTTGCGCCGCTTACCTCGCAGGCTAAAGGACGTGCGCCACCCCATGCCGGGTCCCGGCTCCGTCAGGTCATCGCTGCGCTCCACTTCGGCCCCGCGCCGCAAGGCACGCCGCTCAAGCTGTTCAAAATCCGAAACCTGAGAAAACACGAACTCAATCGGGGCTTCGATATCTTCACGGGCAGAAAAGTTCATGGCTCGGCCTCTTTACGTGCTTTTGTGGGCATTGTCGCCTCAATCCAGCGTCCCCGCAAGCCAGTTGCGCAGCAAAAAATGCGCAATAGCGCCTTCTCGGGCTGGCGCGATCTCTGGATTCTGCCCGGCAAAGGCGTCAAGAATCTCCTCGCGCGTGACCCACATGGCCGCCTCGATCTCGGCCGGGTCGATGGTGATCTCATCACTCAAAGCTTGCCCCGCACATCCCAGCATCAAGGAGGCGGGGAACGGCCAAGGCTGACTGGCGAGATACGTGACCGCGCCCACACGGATACCCGCCTCCTCAAAAACCTCACGGCGCACGGCGGCCTCCATCGTCTCGCCCGGCTCCACAAACCCCGCAAGCAGGGAATACATGCGATCCGGCCACCCCGGTGAGCGGCCCATCAGCACCGAATTGCCCCGCGTGATCAGCATGATCACCACCGGATCGGTACGCGGGAAATGATGCCCGCCGCAGGCCGGGCAGGTTCGCTGCCAACCATCCATCGCAATATCGCTCGCAGCCCCGCACCGCGCGCAAAACCCATGGATGGAATGCCACGCAAAAAGCGCGCGCCCGGTGGCGGCCAGTTCCGCATCGCGCGGAGTGAGGACGACCATCACGCGGCGCAGCTCGGCAAAAACGGCATCAGGCGCGGCGGGATGCACCTGCTCTGTCGGATCAGCGAATTGCGCAAGCGCTACCTCGTCGACACCTTCGGGTGCCCAAAGGCTCAACTCGCGGGCGTAAATCAGCGTGCCCTCTTCGTCCCGGCCCAAAAGGATCGGCGCGCCGGGTGCATCCTCAAACACCCGGTGATCTATCGGCAGGCGTAGCACGGCGCTCAGATCCGCCGTGACCAAAGGCTTGCCCCGCCAAAACGCAATCGCCTGACCGCCTTTGGGATGCACGGTGCCGCGAAGCTCCGCCGCACGGTCAAGCGCCGAGCCGCCAAAAGTCACCGTTTCAGCTAGTTTCATATCCCGCCCCTCGCTTTTTACACCGCCTGACAGAAGCACGGCCCGGCTTCAAGCATGTGCCGCGACACCACAGTGCGGAAAATTCAATCATTCAACCTAGAGGCGATAAAAGTAACCTGATAAAGCCCAAGGACGTGCCAGCCTGTTGCTGCACTAAAATGGACCCGCCCTGCCAACATGACTTCTCAGCGCCCCATGACAAAAACCGTGACCCGCGCCCCAAATGTAACCGCCCATTTGCGGCTGCTTGAGACAACAGATCTACATGCCAACGTCATGCCGTTCGATTACTTTTCCGATACCGATGACAAGCCTTTTGGCCTTGCGCGCACCGCCACGTTGATCCGCGCCGCCCGCGCCGAGGCGCGCAATGTGATGCTTTTTGACAATGGTGATGCGCTTCAAGGCACGCCTCTGGCCGATATCACCGCCCAAGAGGGCAGCGGATGGGACGGCCCCAACCCGGTGATCACCGCGATGAACACCCTAGGATATGATGCGGCTACATTGGGCAATCACGAGTTCAACTTCGGGCTAGCATGGCTTGTGCGCGCGCTGGGGACGGCGCAATTTCCGATCACGTGCGCCAATATCAAACTGGGCATGGCAGAGAGAGCCCTTTTGCCGCCCTACCTCCTACTGAAACGGCAGATTTACGATAATCTGGGCGCGGCGCAGGACCTGACCGTGGGCGTCATCGGCCTTGTCCCTGCACAGATCACCACATGGGATCAGGGGCATCTTCAAGGGCGGCTGACCTCCCTCGATATGGTAGAGACCGCGCGCGATCTCGTCCCCCAACTGCGCGCGGAGGGGGCCGAGATCGTGGTTATGCTCGCCCATACCGGGATTTACGCCGGCCCGCACCACCGTTTCATGGAGAACGCAGCCCTGCCGCTGGCCGCCATCCCCGGCGTCACGGCCATCCTGACCGGGCACAGCCATTCGGTGTTTCCGCACACGGGCGGCGACTGTGATCCGCCGCAACCCACAGGCGCAGCCATCAATCACGCCGCTGGCACGCTCAGCGGCACACCCGCCGTCATGGCGGGCTCGCGCGGCTCGCATCTGGGAATCGTGGACCTCACACTGGAGCGCCGCGCGGGCATGTGGCACGTGAGCGCCCACAGGTCCGAAGCGCGCCCCGTACAGGAGGCCGCATGCTCGGTCCCAACGCCGCCCGATGCGCAAATGCTGCGCGCTGTGGCCCCGGCGCACCGGCTGACCCGCCAACTGATCAGTGCGCCGATTGGCAAGACGCCAACCCCATTGCACAGCTATCTTGCATTGGTGCGGCCCAACCCGGCGGTGCGTCTGATCAACCGTATTCAGCATGAGGTCGCGGCCCGCGCCCTGCACGGCACCGCTGATGCAGACCTACCCCTTTTATCGGCCACGCCCCCCTTCAAAACCGGGGGCCGGAGCGGGCCGCAAAACTACTTCGACATCCCTGCAGGCCCCATCGCCCTGCGCCACGCAGCGGACCTTTATCCCTTCCCTAACACGCTTTGCGCGCTGCGCGTCACGGGGGCGGAACTGCACGATTGGCTCGAACGCTCGGTCATTTGCTTTGCGCAGATCACGCCCGGTGCACAAGACGCGGTTCTGCATGACCCCGATATTCCCGGCCATGATTTCGATGTGATCGACGGGCTGACCTACGCGATCGACCTGACCCAACCCGCGCGTTACGACCGGTTTGGAGACCTGCGCAGCGCCGACCATAACCGCATCCAGAACCTGCGCTACAAGGGCCGCCCTCTTGCCCCCGACGCGCGGTTTATCCTGGCAACCAACAGCTACCGCGCCTTCGGTGGTGGCGCCTTTCCCAAGCCCAAATGTGGCACGGTTGCCTATCAAGGCAGCACGCTCATGCGCGACGAAATCGTAAGTTATCTGAGAAATTGCAACGATCTTGCCCCGCTGCTTGAGGATACGGGCGACCTGCCCACTTGGCGCTTCATCCCTCAACCCGGCACGAGCGTACTACACTGCACCGGCCCGGGCCTGCGCGCATATCGCGACGACATCGCCTCAGTCGACGGCCAGGATCTGGGCCTTTCGCCCGCTGGATTTCTGCGCCTGCGCATCCCGCTCTAGCCCGGTGCGCAGCCCTTGCCAAACGCGCCCGCCCCGCCTATGTAGCTCTCCGAGAGGTTGGCGCGGGCAGGCACCTCGCCAACCCGGTCAGATCCGGAAGGAAGCAGCCGTAACGAGCCCCGCTTGGGTCGTTGTCCAGCCTCTCACCCTATCCCCTCCTAGCGCTTTGCAATAAAACAAATGCCTTGCAAGCAAGGCATTATGTCCATTCTAAGGTTACAAACTTGGTTACAAACGGGGATGGGAATGGCTGGCAATGTTCGCAACATGACCAACCGCAATGGTCGCTATCATGCGCGCCTTGTGGTGCCAAAAGATCTGCGATCAATCATCGGGAAAACTGAGCTTCGCACTCCCTTGGGGGCCGATTGGCGCGAAGCCCTAAAGCTACTACCGGGAGCGATCGCGCAGCTTCAACACCGGATCGCTTTAGCGGAGCGCCAGGCCGGAAAAGGTAAGCCGCGCTATCCTCTTGCGCCCGATCAGATCGCGGCCAACCTCTACACCAGACGCTTGGTCCAAGATGAGCTAATGCGAGAGCACCCTGGCTATGCGTCTACGTCTATCGATGATCGCCTAGTAAGCCGACTGCGCGCGGGAATCGCCGGCAGCGCGACGAACCAGGAGCTTGCCGAACTCGTCGGTGCGCAAATTGAAGTTTTCCGCAATCTTGGTAATCTCGAGGCGGCCCTTGGCAGTAAAGAATGGCGCGATATCGCGCGCGCCCTATGCACCGCAGAACTGGAAGCCCTGGGTCGTGTGGCCGAGCGCGATGAGGGTGATTTTAGCGGCAAACCCACAGCTCCGTTGATCATCAACGCCCAGCCGCCAGAGGACGCCCCTGCCCCTGTAAGCCTCACAAAGCTCTGGAACAGCTATGTTCAGAGCCGGCAGGATCTTGGATACATGGGTGACGGGGGGCGCAGACAAGAACTTGCAGTGAGAAGCCTTCGAAAGTTTCTCCGCCACGACAACGCGGCGAAGATTACCAAGAAGGACATGACGGACTGGGTGGAAGACACCCTGAAGGAAAAGCAGCCCTCAACAATCAACAAGGTCTATTTGCCGACGATTCGCAGCCTGTTCCGATGGGCGACTGAGAAGGACATGATGATTGATAACCCTGCTGCTGGAACAAAGTTGGCGTCGAAACGTGCCGTCCAAAACCGCGAACGTGGGTATACCACAGACGAGGCCACGAAGCTGCTACAGGCTGTGCATTCTTACGAGCCTAAGGTCGGGCATCACGGAAAGGTCATGGAAGCAGTAAAAGTGACCGCCGCAAAGCGCTGGGTGCCTTGGCTCTGCGCTTTCACAGGAGCGCGCGTCGCAGAGATTACGCAGCTTCGACGCGAGGACATCCGCGAAGTGGATGGCGACCTCGTCATCAGAATCACTCCCGAAGCTGGTGGCACGAAATCGGGGCAGTGGCGTGATGTGCCCCTTCATCCTCAGATAGCAGCCCTAGGGTTTCCAACATATCTAGACACGATCAACAGCGGTCCGATCTTCCACAATGCTACAGAGCCGAAGCTCTACCAACGCCACGCCAAGAAACTCGCCAACCGCATCGGTGACTGGCTCAACGAGGAGAAGCTTGTGCCGGGAGGTGTTCAGCCGTCACACGGTTGGCGGCACAGGTTCAAGACGGTCGGCCGCGAGCTGGCAATACAGGATCGCGTTCTTGATGCGATCCAGGGCCATGCGGCCAGAACAGCCGGTGATGCGTATGGTGATGTGACGCTGGCTACAAAGAAGGCATCCATAAAACGCTTCCCCGACTATTCCGTCAAATAGACGGCTCTCTCATTTCTCAGACCACTTCTTCAAGTGCGTCCCGCCACAAATACCCATTCAGAGCGTAGCTATAACTGAAGCAAGCAGCACATGCTGTGTCATTTTAGGAGAGAGCGATGCCGAAGAAACCACATGAAGATACCAAGCTGGCGAAGTATATCGAGCACCGTGTGCTTGAGCTGAAATCGAAAAAGTCCCAGTTGGAGATCGCCAACGCAGCGGGATTCAAAAATCCGAACATGGTCACGATGATTAAACTTGGCTCGAGCAAACTGGCCCTCGATCGTGTGCCGTCGATGGCGCGCGCGCTCGAATGTGATCCCGCATTCCTGATGCAGCTCGCCCTTGAGCAGGCTGTCGGCGACACGGCGGCCCAGGCGATCCTTGATATCTTCGGCACCGCCGTGACGGCCAATGAACAGGTCTGGCTCGAAGAGATCCGCGAGGCGTCCGGGAATAGCGATCCACGTTTGACCAGCAGGTCAAGCGCGGTCCTCAGGGGCATCTTTCGGAGGTGAGTGCCGTGCGTGAGAGCGATGAACTTACAGCCAATGAGAGAGCCTGAATACGCTTCCTGCGGGACGTCAGCCATGATAGCGACCCCAGCCCCACCCTGCGCTGTGTGCAGCTGCTCAGGCGTCTATGTAAGCGGCGCTTTGAGTGAGAGGATTCTCGGTGAGATACCGGCTAGGAATGGCTGCGTTGGGGTGTCTCGCCGGGTCCCAGCCATCACTAGATCGCTGTTGACGGCTTCGACCATGTTGACGGATGTTTACATGACCACCGTTAATCCCATTTTTATGTAAACATCCAAAGGTCCGAGAACCTCTGAAAGGGGCAGAATTGCCCTCCGATGTTTACACTATGTTTACGCTATGTTTACGCTATGTTGACAAAATCCGCCTCAGAACGCGTTTTTTCCCGAGCGCAGGCAACATCAAAAGGTCTCACCGTCAACAATATAAGGCGTTTTGCGTCCAAGTCGGTCGTTGACGCCTCAGAAAAGCACGCTGGAATGTTGCGGATGGCATAAGCCTCGCGCGTTGGGGCCTCAATGAGGGTGTGCTATGCCGCCCATTTTGCACAGCGGATGCGTGGAGCGTAAGATGGAAGGGGGTGGTAATGTGATCCGCAGCGGTCGAGCCGGAAGTCGTCCATAGGAGTCTTCTTATTCGCAGCAAGCCAAGCACTGCGAGCCCTCAGCGTAGCGCCAATCCTCCTTGGCTTCCAAACCTTCGCCAAAGCCTTGACCGTCACCGACATCTGCCGACAGATGGCCACGGCTTGCGCCAACTGGCAGAACTCTTCCATTATCGCTCTGAAGCGTCCACGATGGCCTAAGGGACGTCAGCGCGATGCAGTGTTGCATCTCGCTGCGAGTGTGCAGTTTCGCCTCGCATTCGAAGGCCTCAGTTTAAAGGGCGGAAACCGGAAGTTCGCTGCATTCACGAATGTTGACTTCGTGGCGAGCACAGCGGACTTTCAGTTAAGCTCGATTTAGCGCTCAGAAACAAAGATCGATGTCGCGCCTCAACCAGGTGAATGGCGACTGGGAAATACAATTAGATAGGGGGCGCAATTTGGGAAGGTTCTCAAGCGAGAAACGTTCTTACTGGGAACGAAGGCTCCACGAACTTTTGCGGCCTGTTCCAGCTGAGGATCTTGTGGTTATGAGCTGGGCAATTGAAGCGATGCGAGACGGTTTCGAGGAAGCGGCGCGTCGGCATCTTCAGATGCCGGGCAGCCCGGCTGACCATCAAATTGGTGGCAAGTTTTTCGTGCCGCCTTGGTCGATCGATGCCACCATTCGCGAAAAACTCTTTCTTGGACCCTCAGAGGAAAACGTGAAACGCCTTAATCTGAGGTCGTGGAGTGGTGTAGCCAAGCTGCTCAACGTATATGCGGCATTGTCCAACACTGAGAGCGTCATGGATTATTCGCCGAGCGGTATCTTGGCAGCGATGCCGCGCTTGTTCTGGCCGCAATATGATTGGCAGCTTGGCACGTCGAATATGTTTCGTATCGGACGCGCGTGGCATGTGTATGCGACAGATAAAGGTAAGACTGCCTTCTCTTTAAAATACGGAATTGATTTAGAAGTTTTCTTGAAAATTGCCTTTGGGATCTATGCGGGTAGTGCAGAACACCTCGCTATACGCGCCAAATATCTTTCACCGCTTGGGACTACGAATACGCAATTGCATCAAGTTCGACAGATCATAGGCAATACGCTCGAAGGGCATT
Source organism: Roseovarius carneus (assembly GCF_020141465.1). Taxonomy (NCBI): domain Bacteria; kingdom Pseudomonadati; phylum Pseudomonadota; class Alphaproteobacteria; order Rhodobacterales; family Roseobacteraceae; genus Roseovarius; species Roseovarius carneus. The sequence goes on from NZ_JAHSPD010000001.1 coordinate 344,267, forward strand.
ACGAATGGGTGAGAAATACCAGCAATCCTGACATCCCCCGAGACTTCCTTCGCAGCGTTACAAAAGAAAATCCCATTTTTGAAATATCTGATGCTAAAGGACGAGCTTATTTAGTTCCCTCGCGGTCTAATCTCATGCTTCGAATTACCGACGGGCTTTACTATGATATCGTATCCGATCCCAACGCGAGACGACGGTCTGGAGAAGCGTTTGAAGATCTCTGCTTGAAATTAGTTCGACATTATAATGGCGCGACCAGATCAGTTGAGCCTGAAAGGAAAACTACATATGGTATGAGTGCGGATATTCTCGTTGAAGACGAGCCAACTTCGACAGGCCTCATCATCGAATGCAAAGTTCGACGAATTCCGCAAAAGGTGTTGACATCACCGAACCCGTTCGGGGACTTTTCTGATGCGTTCGAGGATATTGTCAAAGGCATCGTTCAGATATGGCGAACATATCAAGAGCTCTACAGCACATCACATATGAAAATGGCAGGCATTGTGCTGCAATATGACCCTTGGACAATACTGGGAAGCGCTTTCGTCAGTAAATTATTTTACTACGCCAACGAAAAAGCGAATGCGATAGGTATTCCAGCTAGTGATCGCATACCGGTGGCCATGGTCGGCTATTTTGATTTCGAGAACTTGCTCCGACAGCACGAATACAGCGATATATTCCAAGCTGCCTGCGATTGGTGCCCCGAGAAATTATATGGCTCGGAGTTTGGCGGTGTTTTGAGCGTAAAAAAACAACCCAAGGGGATTAAATCAGCATTTGACTATGGAACGCTTGCCACAGCAGCGGTTCCTTGGTGGGGTAAAAGTCCGGACTGACGGACCGCAACGCAGCACTGCCTAGGTGCCGGAACGACAGCTCCGGGCCGTTCGCTTATTGTTTGAACGGGATGATGTTTGATCCACCCTTAGCGAACGTTGCCGCGCCTTCACTGCGGATTGTATTGAGGGCCTCTTCGAATGCTGCTTGGTCTTCTTCGAAGATATTGTCCCAAACGATGGATGTTCCGTCTTCAGTAACGACTTCAAGCGACCAGCCGTCCCCGCCTTCGAGTTTATAGATATCCACTTTGAATGGTATCCCAGCCTCTACGATGCGCTGCGAGGCGTTGGAAATGACAAGGTTCGGTTTGTGTTCCATCTGACTACCTCGCTGGTCTGCGGTAGATATTAGGAGCTCTGATTACAGAAGCCAATGCCCGCAAAGCGGAATGCGATCGAAATGTCTGATACGAGCAATGAGAGACGGCGACGTGCCGCTCCTGACGCTCCATCGCATGTGCTTTTGGAAGGCGCTTCGACGCGCCAGGGCACTTGCGCGCCTCCGTGGACTTCGATCTTTGGACTACCCACCGCTGATGGGTAGCCATTTAGCCAGATAGCACAAAAGCCACCTAGCTGCGCATTGACCTCTCGAATAGTGTTACTCCATCCGTGAGGTGGACTTGAACCGGCTGCTACATGGTCACGTTCCGGGGATAGGAATGGCTCGATTTCCCGGGAGCCACCGATGACCGCTCCCACGGATCAATCGAAGTCCTAGGTTTTTCAGAGTGATGTTATGGGGATGCGTTCCGGCGCCGCCGCTCTCCGGGTTTCAAAGCTCCTCTAGCCAGTTGCAACATCCAGACGATAAGGGTTGCATCAAGAAAACTGCAGCTCTGGTTTTGCCGTTATGTCGCCAGCCGCATCGCAGATGCTGTTCACCCTGCCGCGCCTCGCTCTTGATGCACAAGCTCCACAGCCGCCACAAGTTCCTGCATGCTAATGCGAAGCCCAGTGCTAAGCGCCTGCCGGGTTGAGAGCGAGGGTTGCCTTCGACCAGTCTCGAGGAACGAGATGAAACGCGCTTAGACATCCGCGCGCTCCGCCAGCTCCTCCTGGGTCAGGCCGGCCTTCTGGCGCGCTTCAAGCAGAGCGGTAGCAAAAGCAGCAATCAGGAGATCATTCTGGCGGTCCATGCGGATAGCCATTCCGCATGGCTTGACAACGGGCCACGAACAGTTGTTCTAGTTTTCGTATGGATGCTTCCAGCATGCCAAAATTCGAGAACCCAAGATCATTCGAGGGCAACGCATGTTGTTGGACGTTTGCTGACGATGACCGGTTCTTAAGGCGTCTCCAAATAAACGCAGGAAAGCTGCAAAATAGCCTCGACAGAGCTTCTCTGTCGAAGACTACCGCTGGCAAGAGAAAGTGCACTATGAGCTACGCTACGATGACGATTGGCGACCTTCTTGGGGATGTTAATGCTCGGTATTTTCTCCCAGCAATTCAGCGTCCTTTTGTCTGGAAGACAGAGCAGATTATCACGCTGATGGACTCCTTGATGAAAGGGTATCCGATAAGCTCGTTGATGTTCTGGGCCGTCGACGAGGATCTCAAGCAAGAGCTCAAGATCTACAACTTTGTAGAGCACTGGAAGCCGGGGATGCAGAACCCGGCTGCTGCGGTGAACGGCCGGGATGTTACGCTGGTGCTTGATGGCCAGCAAAGGATCACGTCACTACTGATCGCGTTACGTGGCAGCTATGCGGAGAAGGCCAAGCACAAGCGAAGCTCAAGCCTCGATGCTTGGTCCGATAAGTCCCTCTACATCGACCTCCTTACAGACCCTGAGTCGGATTACGACGAAGACGACGCTGAGTTCGGAGTGAGCTATGGGCTGAGATTTCATGCTTTGCCACCGCGCAGTGATCATCGGCACCAATGGTATCGCCTTGGTGATATCCTTAATCACCGCAGTCCGGAAAAGCTTGAGGCTTTGATCGAGACAACCTTGGGCAAGGTGCACCACGGCGTGACGCCCTATGAGCGGACACTTATCACATCTACGCTTCGACGTTTGCACGAAGTGATCTGGAAAGACGAGGTCGTCAATTATTATACGGAGGTCAGCACGTCGGTTGACCGTGTCCTTGATATCTTTGTTCGCGCCAATGACGGCGGCACAAAGCTGTCGAAGTCTGATCTGCTCATGTCCCTGATCACGTCCAAATGGGAAAACGGATCGGCGCGGGATGCGATCTTCAGCTTTGTCGATTTTATCAATACCAAATTGCCTCAGCCGAATAAAATCACCAAGGATTTCGTATTGAAATCCTGCCTCGTGCTCTGCGGCTTCGATGTCAAATACAACGTCTCGAACTTCACACTGCAATCCATCGCTGAGATCGAGCGCAACTGGCCTGACATCCGTGACGCGCTTGAGCGGACATTTCGCTACCTGAACGGCATCGGTCTCAACGCCGAGAACCTCAGCTCGCTCAATGCTGTGCTACCGATTGCATGGTTCCTCTATCACGCGCCTGGGGTAACTCTGCGGGGATCGTCGGAGTTTGATTGCAGTAACGGGCGAGCAGTTCAGCGCTGGCTCATCAATAGCCTTCTCATGGGTGTTTTCGCGGGCACTTCCGACCGAACAATTTCGACGGCACGAAAAACGCTGAAGGACGCCAGCTATGACAGTCGTAGTTTCCCCGAGGCCAAGCTCTACCATGACCTTGTCCAAGGTGGCCGGATGACGCAGGTAGACGAGCGTGCTGTCGAAGACCTTCTGGACCTGACCTACAACAAACCTCGAACTTTCCTCGCTCTGTCATTGCTCTATGGCGATCTTGACTTTAGCGGAGCGATGCATCACGTCGATCACATCATTCCACGTGCGCGCGCTGATCGCCGCGTGCTGATGAGCATGAACCTGACCGAAGCACGCATCCGCGAGATTGCAGGGGCAGTAGACAGGCTCGGCAATCTTCAGCTTTTGCCTGGTCAAGAAAATCGCGAGAAAGCTGATCTTCCATTCGAATCCTGGATCACTGGGCGAAGTGAGGCGTATCGCAAACGCCATCTCATCGCTTATGAACCGGACCTATGGACAGCATTGATGCTTCCGGAGTTTGTTCGGTCTCGTGAAAGGTTGATCCGCGAGCGCCTGCTCACCTTAACAAGGCCAGAGGTTTTGGCATGAATGCAGAGCAATTGAAGGCAGCCTGTTTGCAGCGCCTCGATCAGCGTGTCGCTGAACATCCGGCCGGCCACCAAGGAAAGCTGGCTGCGCGTTATCTGATCCGTGCGCGGGACGGAGATGCCATTGAGATCATGTTCGAAAAAGGACCTCGTGGCCCGGCGAACCTGTGGGTTGAGGCGAGCCGAGTGAGCGCGTTTCTCGAGCACACTGACCTTTGCCATCGACTGGCCCCGGCTGCCACGCTTTATGCGGTCAAAGGTGCGAACGGCAAGCCTGTTTACGGACGCCACTCTGCCTTGAAGTCTATGCGAGATCTAGCTCATGCCGACCTGGTCTGTATCCGGATAGAGGCGCTGACAGAGTTGGATCGTTTTCTGGACCACCTGCAGGCTTGAGCTGAGCACACTCCCCGAAAATTCAATACATAAACTGTGTGGAGCTCAGCACGGAGCAGGCTACGCCGTGTCCGCCAGTAGTCCATCCCCCCCCCCACGTTTCTCAGCGCACTTTCCTAGGTTTTGAAAGCAGAGGTCTTTGCTTCGAGGTCATGGATGTTGATGTCCGCCGGCATATTCAGCGAACTTCGAAACATATCCCACAAAAGTCTATTGACTCTCAGTGTGACTGTGACTATCTAAGTGTCACGGTCACAAGGGGGGGGGCTGCACAATGGCGATGACACCTGCTGAAAGAAAAAGACAACAGCGCGAACGCGAGAAGAAGGAGGCTGAGTTGGATCGTCGCAGTGGCGGAGATGCTGCGGCGGAACTCTTTACCATGCCATTTTCAGAGTGGGCGGAGCGGACAGATAGTCTGAGCGATCTGATCCAATATACTGCGCTCGCAGGGTTTGAGCTCCCAATGTTCGACAACGAGGATGACCCCGAGAGCTTCGTGATTGATCGGGAGTTATTCGGCGATGAGCCTCTCTTCGAGAACGCGAAGGGTGCACTTGGGCGCGCCGAGGTCACGATCGGCGTTTTGCAAGACGCCGCGTTGATATTGGCCGAGGCAGTCAATCGCTACAAGGAAGAGCAGATCAGGGCGCGGCTCTCGGAACTCGAAGTCTCTACCGAATTGGATCGCTCAGCTGCGATGAAAGAGGCGGTGCATCTGAACAAGATGCTGGAGCAACTCGACAAGCAGGTTCGCAGGAATTTTCCCCAGTGGAAGATACAGGGCGACTAACGCCCAAAGCCGCGGCCGGCCTGGTGATCAAACTTCCACACCTGACACCAAACCAGACCGCTCATTTCAACGTCTCATCCAGAGGAGAGACATCGTGGTTATCAATATCACTGAAACGCACCATGGCAACCATGCCGGCCAGTCAGGTCGGCTGACAGAAGCAGCGGGGCATGACGATCGTTTGGCAACGCTAGCCGATTATCTTCTCGAAGAACCTTTCAGGGAGAAATTGGACTTCATTGTTAGTGCTCAGAGCGATCAGATGTCGTTTCATCATAGCGACTTTGAAGATTTCGTTGCTGATCACCTGTTGAATGGTGACTGGGAAGAGCAGCGCTATACTCTCCTGGAGCTTGCAGGTCAGATGGAGGGTAATGGTCGGGAATTGCGCGAGATCGTGCTTGCAACACCGGAGTATGCAATCCCCCTGAGAATGGCGAAGGCACATGCGGCTGTGGTCGCAGAGGCTGAAGCTGCGAAGAAGGTAGCGATTGCAAATGCTTACGAAGAAATCGCCGACTTCTGGATAGCAGCGGATAAGCATGAGGGCAGTCTGGCAGATCGCGACGAGAGCTAATTTCAAAAGTTGGATTTGCCAAGCCTACCAGCCCGAGGCGTTCGGTGGTCGGTCAATATCCTTGGGTTTCGCAGAGTCTTTCACCGCTGCGAAACCCATAAGGGGATCGGATTGGGTATCACACTCAAAGCAACACTCCCCCTCTCCACCCACATAGCTATTCACCTATAAAGCTACATAAGGTTGCCGAAGACATGAGCAGGAAGAAGGAAGTCGCTGGATCTCCGCAGCGAGCTGTTCGCGGGCCCGCCTTCGGCTACATCCGCGTATCGACACAAAGTCAGGGCCAGACGGGTATCAGCCTTGAGGCGCAGCGTGGTGCGATCGAGACGTTCTCGCAAGCGATGGGCTACGATCTGATCGAGGTCTTGGATGATGTTGCTTCCGGCATGGGGCCTGAAAGTTTCTGTAGTCGTCGTGGCTTGAGGAGCGCGCTCGAAGCTGCAAACAGCAACAATGCTGTCGTCATTGTCTTGGCTTGGGATCGCCTCACCAGATATTCCAAATTTGAGAACCAACTTCGCAAGATTGCTTTCGACCCCAACAGAGTGGTCTGCATTGAAGAGGTGGAGCTGCGGCAGAATGGTTCGAAGGCAGCCATTCACAAATATAACGAGGTGATGGGCCAAAGGATCTCCTCCGGCACGAAGGCGGCGTTGGATCGGCTTCGATCAAATGGAGTTGTCCTTGGTAACCCTAGCATGAAGACTTCTGTCCAGCCCCTGGGTGCCCAAGCCTATTCGCGCAAATCCACCGATCTCGTTCGCCAGATTGCCGATATGCTGATGGAGTCCGATGATCCGTTTTCCGTGCCGAGTTCGACCGTCGTCATAAAATTGAAAGAAAGAGGCATCCGGACCATGCAAAGCAAAGAATGGACTGCTTCTCGTCTGCGCGAGCCTCTCAAGAAAGCCCGGCGGCTGATTGAAGAACGTGAGGCACCTGAACCGCCTCCCACTTTCGGCATGTTCTGATTGACGCCCGGTTTTGTGGATCCTCTACAGGAGCGCTGTAAGCGCTCAGGGTGAGCTGAAAAGTGTTTGATGAGTCTGTGCGTCAAAAGTCATGCTACGTGTGCCTGGTGCGCGCCCCAGCCAGCCTGGTGACATGTTTGATCAATGTGCGCAAAGGGCTCGTCGGTCGTCGTTCAAATAGGTGAGGTAGGTCGCGAGCGTCCCCGTAAAGGAGCGGCGCGCACCGGAGTGAACCGAACAGCTTTCGGTGCCTGATTTAGTAAGTTTGTCACTGCGGCGTAGGAATACGCAACTGCGACAAGTTGGAGTCGTCGAGATGATCCTCTTTCACGTCCTGATCACCTATGGGCCGAATAACCACAGCGCGTTCTCTCAGCACCCTCAATACAAGGCGCAGATGATTGCTCGCGAAGGTTTGCTTGAGAAATATCCGGGCAAAGATAGCAGGGTCATCTGTGATTATGCGCGTAGTGTCGCTCGGCTGAATGATCTGCCCAATCTTCAGCAGGTTCTTTGTGAGATGCGAGCGCGCGGCGTAGGATTGATCTTCGTCGATGATCTGGCTCGTATTCTTCGCATTGCACCGATCAGCCATCGTGGTCAGCTCATGTCGGAGCTTCAGTCGTTCGCCAAGCACCTCATCTCGCTGAAACATGGAATGCTATTGTCCGAATTTACAGGCACGCAGATTCGCGACCTGACATTGCACGCTGAGAAAATGAAGTTACCCCGCGCACCAACCTCGCCGCGTGATACGTCAGCCGCGCAACATGCATCTGCCGCGGCCAGGTCTCGCAAGGCTCAGCTACTCAATCAGAAGATCAACAATGTTCGGTCGGCAATGGCGAGCGCGGGGAGCAAGATAACGCTCCAAGCAGTAGCAGATGAAGCTAACGCGATCGGGCTGCGGACTTCGGTGGGAGGGGCGTGGACCAGGCAAGCTGTGAAGCGAGCATTGGATGGCCTCGATGAATTAGCAGGAGGCCGTGAGTCACCATCATCAGTGCAGCCACAATCAACTCGATCAAAGCAGGATCATGGGCCGAACGAGGGAAAATAGTTCTGGTGTCTTGTCCGTCTCCACAGGACATCAGCGACCGCTTCCTTCTTACGTCAACGAAATGGCTTTCTTTGCACATTACCCGCCTCTAATGTTAACGAAACACAGTTTCTTCAACATGAGGCAGCGGACATGTTAACCTCTTCCTACAATCTGCCTCCCCTTCCCCCTTCCGTTGACCTTGAGACTGTGCCTGTCCTGAAGGCGCTCGCAGCCGCGAACCGTGCCCTGGCAGAACTCAAAGGTCGCGCCGCCTCTATACCCAACCAGGGCATCCTCATTGACACCTTGGCGCTGCAGGAGGCAAAGGCCTCCTCGGAGATCGAGAACATCGTCACGACGCAAGACGAGCTCTTCCAGGCGGACCTCTTTCCCGAGGGTCCTCAATCTGGCGCCGCAAAGGAGGTGGCCCTCTACCGGGACGCAATCAAGCTTGGGTTCGAACGGCTTCACGCCACAGATGGCCTCATCACCAATGCCACCATCATTGATATGTTTCAGCTCCTGAAAGGGCGTTCTGACGGTTTTCGCTGCACTCCCGGCACCGCGCTGAAGAACGAGGCTACGAACGGCATCGTTTATGTGCCGCCCCAGGATCGGCGCGAGGTCGTGGATCAGATGACCGCGCTTGAACGCTTCGTGAATGACGACGAGATCAGCGATCTCGATCCGCTCATCAAGATGGCGATCATTCATCACCAGTTCGAAAGCATCCATCCCTTCCCGGATGGCAACGGCCGCGTCGGGCGTATTCTGAATGTGCTCTATCTGACCAAGTCCGGCTTGCTCGACATCCCGATCCTCTACCTCAGCCGATACATCACGTCGAACAAAGGCGACTACTATCATCACCTGCAAGCGGTGAGAGACGAAGACGCGTGGGAAGAGTGGATCCTCTACATGCTGAATGCCGTGACCGAGACCTCGAAAGAGACACTATTCTTGATCGAGGCGATCCGCGGCCAGATGTCGGATTACAAGCAGCGCCTGAGAAACGAGCTGCCAAAAATCTACAGCCAGGACCTGCTGAACAATCTCTTCCGGCACCCCTATACCCGGATCGAGTTCATGGTGACGGATCTCGGTATCACCCGGCAGACTGCATCGAAATATCTTGAGACGCTCGCGGCGCATGGTTTCGTCGAAAAGCACCAGGCCGGTCGCAGCAACTACTACATCAACGTGCCTCTGGTTTCGCTCTTCATGGATGGGAACAAATAGCGTCAATCGCCTCTTGCGAGTGCCACCTAGCTGACCCATCCTGCACAGAGAAATATGGGGCAGTCATGAACAACAGCGACATCAAGAACTTGGGTAGCTTCGTCTGGTCAGTGGCGGAACTCCTCCGGGGCGACTTCAAGCAGTCCGAGTATGGCAAGGTGGTGCTGCCCTTCGTGGTGCTGCGGCGGCTCGATTGCATTCTGGAGAAAACCAAGCCCGCCGTTCTAGAGATGGCGGGTTCCCTGCCCAAGGACATGGATGACGAGGCACGCGATGCGCTTTTGTCCGGCGTCGTGGGTGAGAATATCCGGCTCTACAACGAGTCGCGGTTCTCCTTCGCGGCGCTCAAAGGCCAGGACCCCAAGGACATCCACCGCAACCTGCTGGACTACATCACCAAGTTCTCCAGCAACGTGCGTGACGTCTTTCTCGACAAGTTCCTCTTCACCGACCAGCTCAAGCGGCTGAGCGATGTCGGGTTGCTCTACCAAGTCTTCGACCGGTTCACGCAGATCGATCTCCACCCGGATACCGTCTCCAACCTCGAGATGGGCTATCTCTTTGAGGATCTGATCCGCCGCTTCTCGGAAATCTCCAACGAGACGGCAGGCGAGCATTACACGCCGCGCGAGGTGATCCGGCTCATCGTGTCGCTCCTGCTGATCAACGACCGTGAGGCGCTGACCGGCAGCGGTGTCATTCGCCAGGTCTATGACCCCGCGGCGGGCACGGGCGGCATGCTCTCCATCGCGGAGATGGAGATGAAGGCGCTCAACGAGCGCATTCGCGTCGAGCTCTTCGGGCAGGAGCTGAACCCCGAGTCCTTCGCGATCTGCAAGTCCGACATGCTGGTCACCGGCCACAACCCCGAGAACATCGCCTATGGCAACACGCTGACCCAGGACGCGCACAAGGACCGCCGATTCCACTACATGCTCTCAAATCCACCCTATGGCGTCGACTGGAAGAAATACGCCGACCCGATCAAGGACGAGGCCGCCGAGCAGGGCATGTCCGGGCGCTTCGGGGCCGGGCTGCCGCGTATCTCGGACGGGCAGCTCCTGTTCCTCCAGCACATGATCTCCAAGATGCGCCATGACGAGCAAGGCTCGCGCATCGGTATCGTCATGAACGGCTCGCCCCTCTTCACGGGCGGTGCCGGGTCCGGCGAGAGCGAGATCCGTCGCTGGATGCTGGAGAACGACTGGGTCGAGGCGATCATCGCCCTGCCGACCGATCTCTTCTACAACACCGGCATTCAGACCTATGTCTGGCTGCTGACAAACCGCAAGGACCAGGTGCGACGCGGCAAGGTGCAGCTGATCGACGCCAGCGGCGAGCGGTTCTGGAAATCCATGCGAAAGTCGCTCGGCTCCAAGCGCCGCGAGATCACGCCCGAGGCCTGCGATCAGATCGCGCAGATCTATGCCAAGATGTTGAACGGCGATGGTGACTGGGGTGACGTCTCCAAGATCTTCGCCACGACCGATTTCGGCTATCGCGAGATCCGGGTCGAGCGCCCCCTGAAACTGGCCTTCGAGGTCACGCAAGAGGGGCTGGAGGCCCTGCGCGAGGCGAAGCCCTTTGCCAAGCTCGACGAGGACGCGCGCAGCGCCATTCTGGAGTCGCTGGAGAGCCATCTAGCCGGTGAGCGGTGGGTGAGCCGCCCCGCCTTCGATAAGGCGCTCAGCGACTCGCTCCGGGCCTCTGGTGCGAAGATAGCTGCCCCGGTGCGCAAGGCGATCCTGAGCGCGCTATCGGAGCGTGACGAGGAGGCGGAGGTCTGCACTGATGCCAAGGGCAATCCCGAACCCGATACCGATCTGCGCGATCACGAGCTGGTGCCGCTGGACCAGGACTGGCGAGACTACGTGAAGCGCGAGGTGCTGCCCTTCGTCCCCGACGCCTGGGTGGACGAGAGCCATACCGACGCCCAGGATGGCGGCGTTGGGCGTGTCGGGTATGAGATCAACTTCAACCGCTACTTCTACAAATACGTGCCGCCCCGACCGCTGGAAGAAATCGACTCCGAGTTGAAGGCGCTGGAAGCGGAGATCGCTGGCCTGTTGCAGGAGGTGGTGGAGTGACAGACATAATGACACTCGCGAGCCCTCCTGACTGGCAACTCTATCGCCTAGGTCAGCTGTTCCGCGAGCGCAAAGAAAAGGGCAGTGACAAAGACTTCCCACCACTCTCTGTCACGATGAGCGGGATCGTTCCGCAATTGGAAACCGCCGCGAAGAGCGACGATGGCGAGAATCGCAAAGTAGTCCGCGTCGGTGACTATGTGATCAATAGTCGCTCTGACCGCAAAGGCTCAGGTGGTGTATCCGCGCATGAGGGCTCGGTCTCGCTGATCAGCATCGTTCTTGAGCCGCGAAATATCGACCCTCGCTTTGCACACCATTTATTGCGTTCGCCCGCGTTCCAAGAAGAGTTCTATCGCTGGGGACATGGTATTGTCGCAGACCTTTGGACGACGCGCTACGGCGATATGAAAAACATTAGGTTGCGAATACCCGACCTCGCGACCCAACGCCAGATTGCCGACTTTCTGGACCGTGAGACCGCAAGGATAGACCTGCTGGTCGAGAAAAAGCAGCGGTTGGTGGGGTTGCTGGGGGAGCGTTTCAACGCAAGAAGGAATAGCGTATTTCGGCAGATACCTAATTCACAATATCGCCCACTACGCTGGTTACTCACTCGAATATGCGATGGTCCATTTGGTTCCGGTCTGACATCAGCTCACTATACAGACACTGGAGTTAGGGTTGTCCGCCTGCAAAATATCAAGGACGGCGGGTTCGCGGACGGAGACGCCGCCTTCATCTCAGAAGAACACTACACGACGTTAGGCGACCACGATGTCAAAGCTGGCGATTTGCTAGTCGCAGGATTAGGCGACGAGAAGAACAAAGTTGGTCGCGCCTGCATCGCTCCGGATGGACTTGGTCCGGCGATGGTCAAAGCAGATTGCTACAGGGTTCGTTTGAAAAGAAATCTGATCTCTCATCATTTCGTCGCTGAATACTTGTCCTCCGATGAGAGTTGGCCACAAATCGATGCACTTGCCAAAGGTGTAACGCGAAGCCGCCTGAACCTAGAGTTGGTTCGCCGCATCCGCGTGCCAGTTCCACAAATGGAACAGCAAAACAAAATCATCGAGCAGGTAGCTTGTGAGAGAAGTGTGTTCTCATCGGCGTCGGCACGCATCATAGCGTCCATCGCCCGCCTCAAAGAATACCGCTCCGCCTTGATCACAGCCGCTGTCACGGGGCAAATCGACGTATCGACCCACGCCAAATCCGGCACCTTCGACCGCCGCCTCGACGCCATCCAAGAGAAGATAGGCGCATGACTGACACAAGGCTGCGACATGGAGTGGCGCAATGAAAAAGCGTGGCGGATATATTGGCGGGTCTACGCTTATCCAAGGCGGTTCGGACTGGTTCGGACGGGATCAAATTGGTGTTGACCCGGAATCTGGTGAAACTGCTGAAGAAAGAAGAAAGCGCAAATTTATAGAAGCGAAGCGTGAGATCGCAAAGAAGAGACGGGATGCTGAAAAAGAACGAAAAATTCGAGAGTTTGAGCGCCTCAACTTCTCCGTGGGCGGCCCGAAGAAAACAGAGTGTCAGAAACGAAAAGATGCTCTGCTCAGGCAGCAACTGCTGGAAAACTATGTCCGCGATGATGAAGAGCGGCAACGAAAGAAGGAAGAGAGAGATGCGCGGATGGAGCGTGTCGCCTTTGAGGTTCGGAAGATGAAACCCGCAATAGACCCTTCCAAATCCACGCGCGGCGTAGTGAAGGGAAAAAAATGACCACCACCCACACCTCCGCCGATATCCACCAGGAGAAAGTCTTCGAGGCGCACATCGTCGCCTGCCTGACCGCCGACCAAGGATACGTCCAACGCGACTGCGTGGCGCACTACGACGTGGCCCACGCGCTCGACACCGAGCTGCTGTTCCGCTTCCTCAAGACCACGCAGCCAGAGGCATGGCAGACCCTTGAAGACCACTACAGCGCCCAGTCCGAGGCTGAAGTGCTCAAGAGGCTCGACAAGGCGCTGAAGGAGAACCCCACCCATGTTGTGCTGCGCGAGGGCATCAAGCTGGTGCCCAACATCCGCTTCGCGCTCTGCTTCTTCAAGCCCGCCTCGAACCTGAACCCCGACCTCACCCGGCTCTTTGAGGCGAACATCCTCTCGGTGATGCGCCAGGTGCATTACAGCGCCAAGGACCCGAAGAAATCCATCGACATCGTCACCTTCGTCAACGGCATCCCCGTCGCGACACTGGAGGTGAAGAACCTGCTAACGAAGCAGAACGTCAAGCACGCCGAGAAGCAGTATCGACAGGACCGCTCCCCGGCGGGCGAGCCGCTCTTGACCTTCAAGCGCGGTGCCATCGTGCATTTCGCGTTGGACCAGGACAACGTGTCGATGACCACCCGGCTAATGAACGGCAAGACGCGCTTCCTGCCTTTCAACCGAGGCCGGGATGGCGGTGCCGGCAACCCTGATGTGCCGAATGAGAACCGGGTCGCCTATCTCTACAAGGATCTGCCCGAGGGTCGTGCGGTCTTCTCGCGCGAGGTGCTGCTCGACCTGATCGGGCGCTTCATCCACCTCGAACGCTCGGATGGCAAAGAGGTGCTGATCTTCCCGCGCTTCCAGCAGTTCGATGCCGTGAGGAAAGTTCTGGCCGACGCGCGGATGCAGGGCGCCGGGCAGAACTACCTCATTCAGCACAGCGCTGGGTCGGGCAAGTCTAACACCATCGCCTGGACTGCGCATCAGATCATCAACCTGCATGATGAGGAAGACCAGCCGCTCTTCGACACCGCGATCATCGTGACCGACCGCTTGGTCCTGGACCGGCAGTTGCAGAACACGATCGGCGGCTTCGCTCAGACCGAAGGCGTGGTGAAGAAGATCGACGGCACATCCCGTGATCTCAAGGACGCGATCCTGAAGGGTGCGCGCATTATCATCACGACGATCCAGAAGTTTGGCACCGAGCACTTGGCGACGATCTCGGGCCAGGCCGGGCGCAATTTCGCGGTGATAATCGACGAGGCACACTCCTCGCAATCCGGTAAGGCCGCCCAGGCGATGAGCGACGCGCTGACGCGCGACCCTACCAGCTCCGACGAAATCGAGGACATGGTGCTGGCCTTCCAGAAGGCACGGGGACCGCAGAAGAACATCTCCTTCCTCGCGTTCACTGCGACGCCTCGCAACGTGACGCTGGAAAGGTTCGGGCGCATCGGCGCGGACGGTAAGCCCCACCCGTTCCACCTCTACTCGATGCGCCAGGCGATCGAGGAAGAGTTCATCGTCGACGTGCTCAAGAACTACATGACCTACAAGGCGTATTATCAGCTCGAGAAGACCATCGAGGACGATCCGGCTTTCAAGGGGCGCAAGGCGCAGTCGCGTGTCGCGCGCTACGCCTCACTGCACCCCACGGCTATCGATCAGAAGGTCGAGGTGATTGTCGAGCATTTCCGTCGCCACGTCGCTAGGGAGCTGGCCGGACAGGCGAAGGCGATGATTGTCACGCAGAGCCGCGAACACGCGCTGCGATATTGGCAGCAGCTGACCCGTTACATTGAAGACAAGGGGTATAGCGGACTGAAGGCGCTGGTGGCCTTCTCGGGCGATCTGACCGTCGATGGCAATGTCTGGACCGAAGCGACAGCCAATGGCTTCGCTGAGACCGAACTTCCCAAAAAGTTCGATAGGGGCGAATACCAGGTCCTCGTCGTTGCCGAGAAGTATCAGACCGGGTTTGACCAGCCCAAGCTCGTAGCGATGTATGTCGACAAGAAGCTCGCCGGACTGCAGGCCGTGCAGACGCTTGCCCGGCTGAACCGCAGCTATGGGAAAGACAAGCCCACCTACGTGCTCGACTTCCAGAACACGATGGAGGACATCCGGGAGGCGTTTGCCCCGTTCTTCGAGACGACCGCTCTGGAGGAGCGCACCGACCTCAATCAGATCTACGATCTGGAGCAGCGCATCACGAATGCCACCTATCTCCATCAGGACGAGGTAGAGCGCTTCGCGGATCAGTTCTTCAAAGGTGATTTGACGACGCAGGACCGGCTGGCGCTCGAAGGCACCGTGCGCCTCGCTGTAGAGCGCTTTAAGCTTGATGAAGACGAGGCGCAGCAGGAAGAGTTCCGGCAGCTCTTGAAGAGCTTCCTGCGCTTCTACGCGTTCGTAGCGCAGGTGGTGTCGCTTAACGATGCTTGGCTGGAAAAGCTCTACGCATACTCGGCTTGGCTCTCGCGCCTGCTGCCGTCACGTGATGTGCCGGCTGACATTACCATTACAGATGATATGCTGACCCTGTCGGCCTTCAAGCTCCAGAAAGGAGAAGAAGGCAGTGCCTCCCTCGTCGCCGGGCAAGTCACCGCGCTCAGCCCTATCACTGAGTTCGGCGCCAACCCCTATACCGAGGAGGAAGAGCGGTCACTTTCGGAAATCATCGACTCTTTCAACGAGCGGCATGGGACAAGCTTCTCGCGCGAGGACTTTCTCCGCTTCGAGCGCGTCACGCGTGACATCATGGATGAGGATATGACTGAGATGGTCCGCAACAACCCGGCCGACGTCGTCTACAACGCCTTCTCGCAGGCGTTCTTCCAGGGCATGGTCAAAATGTTCCAGAACGACAATGAGATGCGCAACATCGTCATGACCGACAAAGACGCGCGTGAGCAGGCAACACGGCACTTCTTCAAGAGGGCGCAGAGAACGGCTCGGAAGGGATGACCGCCCCTGTCGTCAAAGTCCTTAGCGTTGTCATATGAGAAGCTGCCAGCCGTGCAAGCTAAACTCTTTTCGAGGTATACTAATGTTCCAGATTGACCGCTCCACCAACCGCCTGCGCAAGCTTGAACGCCCCAACTTCTCGGAGGTTGGCGTCCGTGAACGCGACCACCTGCAGGAATGGCTCGCCTCCATGCCTGAGGCGCTTTGCGAGGCTATGGGTGAGGATGAAGGCGGCCTCCTGATCATTCAAAAAGAGTTTGACGGGTTCCAGGACACTCGAGAGCGGCTCGACTTACTGGCGCTCGATAAGAACGGGCAACTGGTGGTCATCGAGAACAAGCTGGATGACTCGGGCCGCGATGTCGTTTGGCAAGCTTTGAAGTATGCAGCCTACTGCTCGCAGCTGAACAAAGAGAACATCATCGAGATCTTCCAGCGATATCTGGATCGCCACGGTGACGGCCGCAACGCATCTGAAGCGATATGCGAATTTCTCGAGGTAGACACGCTGTCTGACGTCGCTGTGAACGAGGATAATAATCAGAGGATCGTCTTCATCGCAGCGAAGTTCCGCAAGGAGGTAACATCAACGGTCCTCTGGCTGTGCGGTCATAAGATCGACGCGCGGTGCATCAAGGTGGTGCCCTACAAGTTCAGTGGCGAGCTTCTTGTAGACATTCAACAGGTGATCCCGCCGCCTGAAGCAGCTGATTACATGGTTCGCATGGCCGAAAAAGCGACCGAAGAAAAATCCATGAAAGGCGCACAAAGGAAAAGCCACCAGATCCGGTTGGCGTTCTGGGCTCAAGCTCTTGAGCAACTGAGTAGTCGAGGCTCCCAGCGGTTCCAGAAAGTGAGTGCGTCCAAGGACCACTGGATCAGCTGCGGCACTGGTATCGGGGGCTGCGCTATGGCACTCGTCTTGGCGCAGACGGAAATCCGGGCGGAGTTCGTGATGCAGCGGTCCGATGCCGAGCAGAACAAGTGGCTTTTCGATCAGCTCCTGGCCATGCGTGAGGAGATCGAGGGCAGTGCCAACATGTCGCTGAACTGGGATCGGAAAGAAAACGTAAAGCGCTGTTTCATCCGCACATCGCTGCCCATCGATACATCCAATGAGGAAAATTGGCCGGAGATGATACGCTGGGCTTGTGAAACCTACGAAGCTATCGAGAGCGCTGTCGTGCCACACCTAAATAGTTTGAATGTCCGTTTGCAAGCCGGTGAGGCATCAACCTGATGGCCTGGGTCTCGGAGTCGGATCTCGAAGATCTCATGATGGAGAAACTGGCAGGGCTCGGTTATGCCCGTGATCCTCCATCCGGGTGACTATGAGCAATGGCTGGAGGGCGACGCCAACGAGGCACATGATCTCTTGCGGCCCTACCCGGCAGAGGCCATGCGGGTGATCAAGAGCGGCGAGACTGAGCTACAAGATAACCTCTTGTGATCGGCGCATCGGTGAGTTTTGTGCTTGGCAGGCTATCAATCCCTTTCAAGTAGAAACTTGAACAGCCGAGCGGCAGGGCCGTTTTGTGCCTTTGATGTGACCTGCGCGATGAACAGCTGCTTTTCCAGATGCATTCCTTCGAGCCTCGCTATTGCCAGAGAGCCAGACGCGATTTCGCTGCGCACCGCTGTTTCTAGGACGATTGACGCTCCAAGTCCGGCGGCGACGCCGCGCTTCACCGCCTCGGTCGAGCCTACATTGCCGATGGTGTCGAGATCTTCTGCTTGGGGCCCGAGTGCTTCTGTCAGAAGGGTGCCGGTCCCGCTTCCGCGTTCGCCGCCCAGTATCCTGAGCGTTTTGAGTTCGGCAAAGGTGATAGCGTCGCGCGCGGCAAATGGGTGATTGGGTGGCAGGATGACGATCATTTCATCGCTGATCCAAGGCGCCACCGTGACGGCGGGGTGAGAAATTGGCCACTCCATCGCGGCGATGTCGATCTCTCCGGCTAGCAGCATTTGCGCAACGCGGGGGTTGGGCGCCGCGATGACTTCCCATTGCATCTGCGATGATGTCTGTTTGAGAAAGGATGCCAGCGCATCCGGCATGAAGTATGATGCGATGTTGCCGCTGCATCCGATCTTGAGCGACTCGGATAAAACGGCAGCCTGCGCCCTTTGGGTGGATGTAAGAACCTGCTGTGCATGTGGAAGCAGTCGCAGCCCTGCGTCTGTCAGGCGGCTGCCGCTATGGCTGCGCTGGATCAGGGGGGCGCCCAGGGCCTCTTCCAGTTTCTTGATATGTTGAGACAGGGTAGACTGCGCAATGTCGATCCGGGCGGCGGCAGCCTGGAAGCTGCCGAGCTCGGCCAGCGCGACGAAGCTTTTGAGAAAAGTCGGGTTCACGTCTACAGCACCATGGGATTTACGGCGTTGCGAGGCCGGTTGCCGGAAAGAAAGGCGATGATCTCATCGGCGGCCTCGGCTGCGATCTGGCGGCGCACCTCGCTGACTGCTGATCCGATATGCGGTGTCAGAACCGTGCGGTCGCTCGTGAGGAGCGCTGGATGAACCTGCCTTGGCCGATCCGGGCGGTGCCAATCCTCCATCTCGAAGGTGTCTGCGGCATAGCCGGCGAGCTGGCCTGTGTTCAGCGCCTCCACGACGGCAGCCTCATCCACCAACGATCCGCGCGCGGGATTGACCAGATAGGCACCTTGTTTCATCGCCGCGAGAAAAGATGCATTCACGATGTGCTTGGTCTGGTCAGTCAGTGGCAGCGCCAGGATGATGAAATCAGACATGTGAGTGAGCTCTTCTAGCGGCGCATACTGAGCCACGAGAGCCTTCTCCATCGTGGGATCGAGGCGGTTTTCGTCGAAGTAGATGCGCCGCCCCCGAAAGCCCGAGAGGAGGCGCATCGTCTCGCGGCCCACAGCACCGCCACCTATGATACCCACGGTCGCGCCTTGCAGGCTGCCACCGTAAAAATTGGGCCGCCACCCGGCGAAGGTTCCTGAGCGCAGATGCGCGTCCCCCGCACGCATGTTCCGTGCGAGCGCAATGCTGAGGCCGATGGCCAACTCGGCCGTCGGCTCGGTCAAAAGGTTCGGAACATAGGTCAACAGCACCCCGGCGTCCGTGCAGGCCCGCTGATCAAGATTGTCGAAACCTTTCAGGGCGCCAGCAATGATCTTCAATTTGGGGCAGGCGTCCAGAAATGGACGGTCGACGCATTCGGTCATGAAGGCCATCAACGCCGATGCATCCGCGCAAGCCTTGCGCAGGGCATCGCCGGCAAGGGGATCGCGCCCCACGCTTGTCACAACATCCCCGTGCTCTGAAAGACGTGCCAGCGTCTCATCCTCGATCCAGTTGGGCACTACGATTTTGACCATCATCCAGCATCCTCAATTGCAATGTCCTGATCGGCTAGCAGTAAAAAACGCTTATCGCAATATGTAATAAAATTGTCTTAATTATTGCGTATCACGATGCAAACAGAGGGGGAATCGGCGCCATGGATGGATCAACGCGTGTTGTGGGACGAGATATTCTGAGCGTCGACAATGTGGAAGTCGTCTACCCGAACGGCACACGCGCACTCAATCGGACCGCCTGCCAGTTCGCTGACGGGGAAGTGACCGTCCTTCTTGGTCCGTCTGGCGCCGGCAAGTCTACGCTTCTGCGCACTCTCAACCTGCTGACCCGGCCAAGCGCGGGATACATCGTGACATCGGCAGGTCAGCAGTTGAAGTCGCGCCACGATATCCGCTCTCACCGGCGCGATACCGCCATGATCTTTCAGCAGCACCAATTGATCGGCCGGCTCAGCGCACTGCGTAATGTCCTCATGGCGCGCCTCGGGCGCCATGAGGTCTGGACTAGTTTGGTGGGTTTTTCACGTGCCGAAAAACTTCTCGCGCTGGAATCGCTCAGCCGCGTGGGCCTCTTTGATAAGGCACTGACACGCTGTGACAGCCTCTCGGGCGGCCAGCAGCAGCGCGTCGGCATTGCGCGCGCGCTCACGCAGGAGCCAAAGCTGATCCTCGCGGACGAGCCTATCGCATCGCTCGATCCGGCATCTTCGGACCGGGTGATGAAAATCCTGCGCGACGTATGCCGCGAAGACCGAATTCCCGTCATCGTCAGCCTCCACCAGCTCGATTTTGCCAAGGCCTATGCCGACCGCATCATCGGTCTGTCTGATGGCGACATCGTTTTCGACGGACCGCCCTCGGCGCTGGACGGCGCCGCGCTGGCGCGCATTTACGGCGCGCCGACCGACACGACCACCTGATCTTTCAACTCTTGGAGACTGCCATGAAGACTTTTGCAACTCTCACAGCCATGCTGCTTGCCACAACCGCCGCGTTCGCTGCGGGCGATCATGATCCGGACACTTTGCGCGTCGCGCTGCTTCCTGATGAAAACGCCTCGACCGTGATCCAGGATAACAAGCCCCTGGCCGCGTATCTCGAAGAGAAGCTCGGCAAGGATATCGAGCTGATCGTCACGACCGACTACTCCTCGATGATCGAGGCGATGCGCTTCGGCCGCGTGGATGTCGCGTATTTCGGGCCCGCCTCCTACACGATCGCCAAGGCCAAGATGGCGGGTGGCGACCTGGATATCGAACCCTTCGCCGCGCGCATGACGGATGGCAGCACCACCTACCAGTCTGTCCTCATCGCCAATGTCGAAAGTGGTATCGATTCGATCGACGATATCGAAGGGTCGGGTATTGATGTGGCTTTCGGCGATCAGGCCTCCACCTCGAGCCACTTCGCGCCGAAATATACGATGATGCTCGAAGGCGTGACGGAGGGCGATGACTATACCCAGAACTTCACGGGCGCGCATGACGCGGTCGCGCGCAACGTCGAACTGGGCAATGCAGCTGTCGGCGGTCTCAGCCGTCCGATCTACGAGAGCCTGCTGGCCAAGGGGTCGGTCGATGAATCAAAGTTGGTGGTCATCGGTTACTCCGCCGATATTCCGCAATATCCTTGGGTTCTTCGCACCGACATGACCGAGGAGCTCGAAGGCTCGATCAAAGACGCTTTCCTGACGCTGGAGCGGGGGACCGAAGTGGGCGACGCGGTGCTGAAGCCCTTCAAGGCTGATGCCTTCGCTCCGATCACGGATGCCGACTACGACATCATTCGTGATATCCGCAAGAAGCTGCAAGCCGACTGAGACTGCCCGGACTAGGAGACCGCCATGACCCGCCTCTTGACTGCCCAGCCTGCGCTGGCCAACGCTGAAGATGTGCTGGCCGAGGACAGCAAGGGGCGGCGAAAGCTGCTCCTGCAAATCGCCGTTGTCGCCGCGATCGTCATTGCATCGCTCTGGATGACCGGGATGCTGGATCGGAGCCGGCTGGCCAACGGCCTGCCGGCCATCGGCATCCTCGGCACCGAAATGTTCCCGCCGGATTTCGGCCGTTGGCGCGATTGGGTAGGGCCTCTCGTCGAGACGCTGGCTATGTCCATAGCAGGCACAGCGCTCGCCGTAGCACTTTCTCTGCCACTTGGGTTTCTGGCCGCAAGAAATACGTCGCCCAACAAGGTCGTCTACCAGGTCGCGCGGGTCATCCTGAACACGCTCCGCTCGATCCCTGAATTGATCATGGGTATCATTTTCGTGGCGGCTGTCGGGTTTGGCATGTTGCCGGGTGTCCTCGCGCTTGGCCTTCATTCGGTCGGAATGGTCGGGAAATTCTTTGCAGAGGCCATCGAGCATGCGCATCCCGCACCGATCGAAGCGACCGAGGCGTCGGGAGCCACGTCAATGCAGGTCATCCTGCACGGCGTCCTGCCGCAGGTGTTCCCGCAATTCGCAGACGTCAGCATGTATCGCTGGGAATACAATTTCCGTGCGTCAACCGTTATGGGGATGGTCGGTGCAGGTGGTATCGGCACCGAGCTCGTCGGCTCGCTCCGCCTCTTGGACTACCCTCAGGTATCCGCGGTTCTACTGGTGATACTCGCCTGCGTTACCGTCGTGGATATGCTCAGCAACATGCTCCGCGCGAAGTTCAGGTGATGGCCGCAGATTCGAAGGCGATGTGCTCGAATAATGAGCCTTCACCTTGGCGGTTCAGTTTTGCCGAGTGCCTAGGCAAAACCTTGCCCAGTCCTCCATGATCTCCCTGCGCTTCTCGATCATGTCTGGGGCTTTCGCACGACCAAGACCAGCAAAAAGACGGGCAAGACCCTCCGGGCTGCCGCATGGAACAACGCCCGTGACGACAAGGTGCGCACCTCCGGGCTTTGGAAGGAGAGTTTTCATAAACGCCGCTGCTTGATTCCGGCCTCTTCGTTTTGCGAAGCCAAGGGCAGAGCTCCAGCAACCTATTACTGGTTTGGCTTACGTGGTGACAAACCTCGACCACCATTCGCCTTCGCAGGCCTACGGACGCATTCATGCTTCGAAGGTCCACAAGGCGCAGAGGAGCCTGAGACCTATACGATGATCACCACCACCGCGAACGACCTGGTTCGGCCGGTGCATCCCGAGCATATGCCGGTGATCCTGCATCCCGATGACCACGAGCGATGGCTGGAGGGCGACGTCGTGGATTCGCACGAGCTCCTCCGCCCCTTCCCCTCAGAAAAGATGCGAGTGATCAAGAGCGGTGAAGACGAGCGCGAGGATAAAGTGATCGCCTAGCTAGGCTGACGCAACGTCATAAAGAACATTTCGAGGTCGGTAACACGGTTACAAATGGATGTGTAAGCTATTGTTTTATATGGCGTGTAGCAGTTGTCCAGCCTCTCACCTTACCCACTTTGACGCGCCACCTATTGCTACGCTCTGGCACAAGATCACCGGGGCCTCTCCAGCAAAGCACCAAAGCCTTTCACAGGCTCCCCAATACCAAGCGCCAAAAGCGTCTCGAACATCATCGCCTGATTCGAGCTGATCACAGGCTTCCCGACTTTTTGCTCAAGCCGGTCCAGTGTCTCAACGCTGCGCATTTCGGTGCATGAAAGCACAATCGCCTCGACCTCAGGCCCATCCGCCCGAAGCCCAAGCGCATAGACCGCTTCGGGGGCCAAAGCGCCTTGTTCGTGATTGCCCAGCGCCGCGTCCACCTCAGCCTGCGCCACGATCTCAAACCCCATCTCAGAAAGAAACCCCACCGCGAGCGCGTTGATCGCAGGCATGTAAGGCGACGCAAAGCCGATCCGTTTGCGCGCACGTGTGACGTTGTTGGGGTTCATCACCTTGCGTATTTCACCGCGCAAGGCGCTGGGGAAGAGGCCCCAACCCACCCGGTATCCCGCCATCCCGTAAGCCTTGGAAAACGTCCGCAACACGGCGCAATTGCCCACATCCACCATATCCCAGCACCGCTCGCCCAGATGATCGGCAAACTCGCCATAGGCTTCATCAAGCACCAGAAGGATATCCGCACGAAGCCCGGCCCGCAGGCGGGTCAGCTCGGATTTCGGGATGCGCGTGCCCGTGGGGTTTTCAGGGTTCGCAACAAACACAACGCGTGTATCGGGCTGCACCGCGTCCAGCAAAGCATCAACCGAGACGGTGCAACCCTGCTCCGGCCCAGTGTCAAACCGGGCATTGGCGATCTGGGCCGCCGTTTTGAAAAACGGATAGGCATGGGCGGAACTCAGGACCGCGCGCCCCGACCCCGCGACCGCCCGCATCAGACATCCGATCAGATCGAGCGAGCCTGTGCCGCATAAAATACCCTCAGCCGTAATCGCGTGCAGGTCTCCGAGGGCCGCGCGCAGATCCGTCCAATCCGGGTCGGGGTATCCAGCATCCGCAAGGCTCTGGGTTGCGGCGCGGACCGCCTCGGGGCTTGGGGGCCGCAGGCTTTCGTTTTGCGATAGCGAA
Source organism: Roseovarius carneus (assembly GCF_020141465.1). NCBI lineage: Bacteria > Pseudomonadati > Pseudomonadota > Alphaproteobacteria > Rhodobacterales > Roseobacteraceae > Roseovarius > Roseovarius carneus. The sequence continues at coordinate 367,879 of NZ_JAHSPD010000001.1, forward strand.
ATCAGCTCTATCCCCGGCGGTGCCACCATATCGGCGAGTGCATAGGGCGTCATTGCAGCGATATGCGGTAATGCGTGGGTCATGACGTGCCTCCATAGACTGTCTCGGCCACAGCGTTGCTGACCATCCCGCTACCTACGTCGCGCATCACGGCCTCACGAGACCTCCTCTCAGGCGGGCCAAACCCGCCGCCACCCCGCGTCTCAAAAATCAGCACCTTGCCCGTCGGGATCCGAAACTCCCCCTTGCTGGGTAAATCCGGGCCGTCCATGCCGATGCGGATGCGCCCCTTGGCACCGTCCAAGCCGCCATGCCGCCCCTTGGCAGGGTTGTCCACATGCTCCACCGACAGAAACAACAAGATATCCTCATCAATGGCCGAGCTGATCTCGATATGCTGCCCAAGCCCACCGCGATACTGCCCCACCCCGCCAGAATCCGCACGCAGCTCACGGGCATGGATGAGCACGGGTGCCGCAGCCTCGGTCGTCTCGACCTGACTGCCCCAGACACCGCTGGGAAAGGCCGTAGCCGACAGCCCGTCCAGCGTCGGGCGCGCTCCGGTACCACCGCTGAACACCAGCTCTGCCGCAAATTGCCGATGCCCCAGATCGACGGCCTCAGGCGCGTGGCGCAGGGGCAGATCAGGCAATTCCGTCGCCAGAAGCGCGCGCAACCGCTGCTCATGCGCCGGGTTCGCGTAGGCGTGCATCAGGCAAATCGCAAGCGCCTCGATATCCTCACCGCGCAACGCCTCCGCAAGGGCGACCGCACTCGCCTCATCAAGTGGCGCAATCTCGCCGCCTTGCGCATTCATGCGCCCGCCAATCGTCAGCGCGTGTTTGCGCGGCACAATGAGGTCGGGCTTTTCGATATTGATCGCATATTGGCTGTAGCGGCGCTCATAAGCGATTTCCAAAATGTCGCGAAACCCTGCCGTGGTGATCGTCGCCACGCGCGCCCCGCGCCGCTCAATCAAGGCGTTGGTGGCCAGCGTCGTGCCATGGATAAAGGTCGAGACCTGCTCCCAGCCTACCCCGCTGGTGGCCAGAACGCTCTGCGCGCCGTCAAGAGCCGCGAGCGCCGGGGCCTCGGGCGTTGTGGGGGTCTTGGTCGTGGCCAGCACGTGGCTCGCCGCGTCCATAAAACCCTTAAAACCGTGTCTGTAAATGTGCCGCCAATATCAATGGCCAGCCGGAATCCGTCTTTGGGTATCATGGATATTTGCCAGTCTGAAAAGTACGGGAAACAGCAATCGCATCGCCCTGAGGGCAGCACAGTAAAGCCCTGTTAGGGCGTATCGCGTTTAACTGAATTCAATTGAACGCGACACGCTCTAAACGACGAGATCACATCCGGTGCCCCGGCGCAGCGTTGGATGGCAAAGTCCCAAGATCATGGCGCGGTGGATTTCCTAATACGGCCTTTTGCCGTTTCCACACGCGTGGCCTTTGTGTCAATGCAGAACTCGGGTACCGCGCGGCCGACCGCACTCTCCTTTGACCACAGCCACCAATCGGGGGCTGTTGCGTGGAGACGCAATCAGGCACAAATGCGCAGACGACATCTCAGGCGGAGCCCCATGACGCAAAACACTTTGAACATCGTCCGGCTCGCGGATCTCAAACCTACACCGTGGAAAAACGGCGGCGGGATCACACGCGATATTGCGGCTGCGCGCGATGGAGCGGGGCTTTTGTGGCGGCTCAGCATGGCCGATGTGGACCGTGACGGGGATTTCTCCAGCTTTGCGGGGCTCACCCGCGTGCTGACCGTGATTGAGGGCAGCGGCATGATCCTGCATGGCCCCAGCGGCGGGGTGGCGGCTGACTTCGCCGCTCCCGTGACCTTCGAGGGTGGTGCGGCTGTGCGTGCGGAGCTGACCCAAGGACCGATCCGCGATTTTAACCTGATGTTTGATACCGCGCGTTATGATGGGTCAGCTGTGCGGGTCGCGGGGGGGCCGCTTGATCTGGGCGGCGCGGGCCAGATTGCCGTGCTGCATTTGATCACCGGCGGGGCCACGATTGGCGCGCATGCTATGGCCCCCGGCGATACCGCGATTTGCGAAGGCTCCGCCCTGAACGCCACCTTGGCCGAGGATGCCTGCGCCCTCGCAATCACCCTCGCGCCCCGCCCCTAGAGCGTAGCGAGAAGCGCACCCACAGCCCCGCGATACCGCGCCACAATCGCATCGCGCGCAACATGGCGTCCGCCGCTCACGCAATGCCGCCCGGCGGACCACTGATCCGTGACCACATCATCCTTGGCGGCAAAGGCCAGCCCATCGAGGATTTGATCCTGCGCCAAGGCACAAAGCGCCGGGGCCTGCGCGTCAATCGCCACCAGATCAGCCAGACATCCCACGGCGATCTCCCCCGCATCCCGGCCAAGCGCCTGCGCCCCACCGCGCGCAGCGCCAAGATAAAGCGTCTGCCCCACAGACCCCTCACCCACCACCATCACATTACGCGCCAGATCGCGCAGGCGCTGGGAATATTCCATCGTCCTGAGTTCCTCGGTCAGTGAGATATTCACGTTTGAGTCCGATCCAAGTCCAAACGCGCCGCCCGCCTCCAGATAGACCTGCCCGTTGAACGGGCCGTCGCCCAGATTGGCCTCGGTGATGGGGCACAGCCCCGCGACAGCCCCCGTGGCGGCCATGGCTTTCGTCTCATCATCGGTCATATGCGTGGCGTGGATAAGACACCACTCAGGCCCAACGGGTGCATTGGCCAAGAGCCATTCGACAGGTCGCGCACCGAGCCATGCCTCGATATCGCGCACCTCTTTGGGCTGCTCCGCGATGTGGATATGGATGGGGCCCGCGCCATGCCAGCCCAGAACCCGCGCCAGATCATCCGGCGATGTGGCGCGCAGGGAATGGGGCGCGATGCCCACACGCGCATCGCCGGGCAAATCCGCAAGCCCTGCCCCCGCCGCATCGACCAAGGTGCAGAACCGATCCACATCATTGCCGAACCTGAGTTGTCCCTCAGCCAAAGCCACCTGCCCCGCTCCACCATAGCTATAAAGCACAGGCAGATGCGTGAGGCCGATCCCGGTCTCGGATGCCGCTGCCATAACGCGCAAAGACAGCTCGGCCAGCGCATCATAGGGCACGCCGCCGCGCTGGTGGTGGACGTAATGAAACTCGCCCACGCTGGCATATCCGGCCTCCTGCATCTCCATAAAGACAAGCGCCGCAATCGCCTCAATCTGCTCGGGCGTCAGGTGGTCCATGAAGCGATACATCAATTCCCGCCACGTCCAGAAGCTGTCACGCCCCGCCTTGCGCACCTCCGTCATGCCCGCCATCGCGCGTTGAAAACTATGGGAGTGCAGATTGCCCAAAGCGGGCAGAAGCGTATCGACGCATGTGTCATCGGGCTGAGCCGTCACGCCGGTCTCGATACTCGCGATGCGCCCCTCGGCCTGCGTGATCCGAACCCCGGTGACCCAGCCTGTGCCGAGCAGCGCTTGTCTTGCAAAGATCATCTCGTTCCCTCACCGCTTGAATTTTTATGTATAGACATATCGCATATTGATTTATACTAGAAAAGACGAATCTGCATGAGCAAAGGAGCGCCCACATGACCGCATCGGTGACCGCAGCCCAGAGCGCAACATCCCGGCTTCTGGTCGATCTTGATGCCGCCACGCTCACCGAAACAGGCGCAGCTTACGGGATGATCCCGGATGCCGCTATCGTCCTTGAGGGGGACCGTATCGCATGGGTCGGTGCGCGAAACGCCCTCCCGCAGGAGTATCAGCACCTTGAGATGCAAAGCCTCGGCGGACGCATCGTCACCCCCGGTCTGATTGATTGCCACACCCATATCGTGCATGGCGGCAACCGCGCAGCGGAGTTCGAGATGCGTTTGAACGGCGCGAGCTATGAGGAGGTCGCACGCGCAGGCGGCGGCATCGTCTCCACCGTCACGGCCACCCGCGCCGCAAGCGAGGCAGAGCTTCTGGCAAGCGCCCTGCGGCGCGTCGATGTGCTGATCGCCGAGGGGGTCACGAGCATTGAGATTAAGTCCGGCTACGGCCTTGATATCGAGACAGAGCTGCGGATGTTGCGCGCCGCGCGCGCCGTAGCCACGCACCGCCCCATCCACGTGAAAACCACCTTCCTCGGCGCCCACGCCACCCCGGCGGAGTATAAAGGCCGCGATGATGCCTATATTGACGAGGTCTGCATCCCCGCCCTGCATGCAGCCCATGCGGAGGGGCTGGTCGATGCGGTGGACGGGTTCTGCGAGGGTATCGCGTTTCAGCCTGCTCAGATCGCGCGCGTCTTTGATGTGGCGCAGGAATTGGGCCTGCCAGTAAAGCTTCATGCGGAGCAATTGTCGAACCTTGGTGGGGCAAAACTGGCTGCGCAATACGGCGCACTCAGCGCCGATCATATCGAATATCTCGACGAGACGGGCGTCATTGCCATGGCCGAGGCGGGCACGGTCGCCGTGATCCTGCCCGGCGCGTTCTACACCCTGCGCGAAACCCAAGCGCCCCCGATTGATCTCTTGCGCAAACATGCCGTGCCGATGGCGCTGGCCACAGACATCAATCCCGGTTCCTCGCCGCTGAACTCGCTCCTGCTGACGCTCAACATGGGCTGCACGCTCTTTCGCATGACGCCGGAGGAGGCGCTGCGCGGGGCCACGCAAAACGCCGCCCGTGCGCTGAGTCTGGCGGATGCGGGCACCATCGCGCCGGGGATGCGCGCCGATCTAGCCGTGTGGGACATCACGCACCCGGCAGAGCTGAGCTACAGGATCGGATTCAATCCTCTTCACACCCGCATTTTCGGAGGCCTGCTATGACCGTCCTGACCCTCACCCCCGGTGCCGTGACACTGAAGGATCTGGGCCGCATTTTCTGGGAGGATACGGCCATCGCGCTTGACCCGTCCTGCCATGCGGGCATCCACGCCGCACAGGCACGGATCGCGGAGGCGGCAAATGGGACCGAGGCCGTTTATGGCGTAAACACCGGCTTCGGCAAGCTCGCCTCGGTCAAGATCGCGGCCAAGGACACCGCCACATTGCAACGCAATCTGATCCTGTCGCATTGCTGCGGCGTGGGCGAGCCGATCCCCGAGGGGCATGCGCGGCTGATGATGGCGCTGAAACTTCTGAGCCTTGGGCGCGGGGCGTCGGGCGTGCGGATGGAGTTGATCACGCTTCTGGAGCAGATGCTCGCGCGCGGCGTGACGCCGGTGATCCCTGTGCAAGGCTCCGTGGGTGCGTCTGGCGATCTGGCCCCTCTGGCGCATATGGCCGCCGCGATGATGGGCGAGGCGCAAGCGACATTTGAGGGCGAGACCCTTGGCGGCGGGGAGGCATTGCGGCGCGCAGGCCTGAACCCTGTGACCTTGGGGGCCAAAGAGGGCCTTGCGCTCATCAACGGCACGCAATTCAGCACCGCGTTTGCGCTCGCCGGACTCTTTGGGGCATGGCGCGCCATGTCCTCGGCGCTGGTGACATCGGCGATGAGTACGGATGCGATCATGGGGTCCACCGCCCCTTTGCATCCCGAAATTCACGCGCTGCGCGGCCATGTGGGACAGATTGAGGCCGCAGCCACCATGCGCGCCCTGCTGGACGGATCGGTGATCCGCGAGAGCCATGTGGAGGGCGATACACGGGTCCAAGACCCCTATTGCATCCGCTGTCAGCCGCAAGTGACGGGCGCCGCGATAGACGTGCTGCGCATGGCCGCCCGCACGCTTGAGATTGAAGCGAACGCGGCCACGGACAATCCCTTGGTGCTGACGGATGCGGGCTTGATCGTGTCAGGCGGGAATTTCCACGCCGAGCCGGTGGGCTTTGCCGTGGATATGATAGCACTCGCTGTGGCGGAGATCGGCGCGATTGCGCAGCGGAGGATCGCGCTGATCGTCGATCCGGTGCTGAGCCATGATCTGCCGCCATTCCTCACGCCTGATCCCGGCCTCAATTCAGGCTACATGATCGCCGAGGTGACGACAGCGGCGCTGATGAGCGAGAACAAGCATCTGGCCAATCCGTGCGTGACCGACAGCACGCCCACTTCCGCCAACCAAGAGGACCATGTGAGCATGGCCGCCCATGGTGCTGTGCGGCTGGCGCGGATGGTGGCCAATCTGGAGCGTATCTTGGGCGTTGAATTGCTCTGCGCCGCACAAGGGATCGAGTTCCGCGCGCCGCTCACCACAAGCACACCTCTGGCCGCCGCCATCAACGCCTTGCGCGCCGATGTGCCCAGCCTTGGGGCAGACAGGTATCTGGCCCCCGATCTGGAGCAGGCCGCCGAGCTGATCCGCAGCGGCGCGATTGCCCGCGCCACGGGCCTGGCCCTCCCGGAGGTAAGCGCATGACCCCTTTTGAAGTGACGCGCGGCGACAGTCCTATCGTGCTGGGCCTGCCCCATACGGGGACGTATGTCCCCGAGGATATCATGGCGCGGCTGAACCCGCGCGGGCGGGGCCTTGATGATACCGACTGGCATATTCACACGCTCTACGACGGGCTGCTGCCCGGTGCAACAACCGTGCGTGCCACGCATCATCGCTATGTGATCGACGCCAACCGCGACCCCGACGGCGCATCGCTTTACCCCGGTCAAAATACCACGGGGCTTGTGCCGCTCACTGATTTTGACGGGCACGATATCTGGGACACGCCGCCAACTGAGGCTGAAATCGAGGCCCGCCGCATCGCATACCACGCGCCCTATCACGCTGCATTGATGGCCGAGATGGAGCGCGTGCGCGCCCTCCACGGCATGGCGATCTTGTATGATTGCCACTCGATCCGCTCGCATATTCCGTTTCTCTTCGACGGCACCCTGCCCGATTTCAACATCGGCACCAACATCGGCACAACATGCGCACCCGAAATTGAACACGCCGTCCAGGAAATTTGCGACCGCGCAAATGGCTACAGCACGGTGAACAATGCCCGCTTCAAAGGCGGCTGGACCACCCGGTATTATGGCCACCCCGAGGAGGGGTTTCACGCCATTCAGATGGAGCTGTCGCAGAGCACCTACCTGAGCAATGAGGCCGCGCCATGGGCCTATGACGCCGATAAATCCGCGCGCCTGCGCGCCCATCTGACAGAAATTCTCACAACTTTGGCCGCTTTGGCCCCGAAGCTAACTTTGAAAGGCACGACATGAGCGATCCGCGCAAAAACACCCGTGATATTTATCCCGCAACCGGCACCGAGATCAGCGCGAAAAGCTGGATGACCGAGGCGCCCCTGCGGATGCTGATGAACAACCTGCACCCCGATGTGGCCGAGAACCCGCATGAATTGGTCGTCTATGGCGGTATCGGCCGGGCCGCCCGCACGTGGCAGGACTTTGACAAGATCGTCGACAGCCTGCGCGCGCTGGAAGAGGATCAGACCCTTCTGGTGCAATCGGGCAAGCCCGTAGGCGTATTCCAGACCCACAAGGACGCGCCCCGCGTCCTCATCGCCAACTCCAACCTCGTGCCCCATTGGGCCACATGGGACCATTTTAACGAGCTCGATAAAAAAGGCCTAGCGATGTATGGTCAGATGACCGCTGGCTCGTGGATTTATATCGGTAGCCAAGGCATTGTGCAGGGCACCTACGAGACCTTTGTGGAGGCCGGGCGGCAGCATTATGGCGGCTCGCTCAAGGGCAAATGGATTCTGACAGGTGGGCTTGGTGGTATGGGCGGCGCGCAGCCTTTGGCGGCTGTGATGGCGGGAGCCTGCTGTCTCGCGGTGGAGTGTAACCCCGACAGCATCGATTTCCGCCTGCGCACGCGCTATGTGGACGCGCGCGCCGAAACGCTGGACGAGGCGTTGGAGATGATTGACCGATGGACCAAGGCAGGCGAGGCGAAATCGGTTGGCCTTTTGGGCAATGCCGCCGATATTTTCCCCGAGCTAGTGCGGCGCGGCATCCACCCCGATATCGTCACCGATCAGACATCGGCGCATGACCCCATCAACGGCTACCTGCCCCAGGGCTGGACCATGGCGCAGTGGCGCGAGAAGCGCGAGAGCGACCCCAAAGCGGTGGAGAAGGCCGCGCGCGCCTCAATGAAGACCCATGTGGCCGCGATGGTGGATTTCTGGAACGCGGGCGTGCCGACGCTGGATTACGGCAACAACATCCGTCAGGTGGCGCTGGAGGAAGGGCTGGAGAACGCGTTTGCCTTCCCCGGTTTTGTGCCCGCCTATATCCGCCCGCTCTTTTGCCGGGGCATCGGGCCGTTCCGCTGGGCCGCTTTGTCGGGTGACCCGGAGGATATCTACAAGACCGATGCGAAGGTCAAAGAGATCCTCGCGGATGACACACATCTGCACAATTGGCTCGATATGGCGCGCGAGCGGATCGCGTTTCAGGGCCTGCCCGCGCGCATCTGCTGGGTCGGTCTGGGCGTGCGCCACAAGCTAGGGTTGGCGTTCAACGAGATGGTGCGCACTGGCGAGCTCAAGGCACCCATCGTGATCGGGCGCGACCATCTGGACTCGGGCTCCGTCGCCTCGCCCAACCGCGAGACGGAGGCGATGAAAGACGGCTCGGACGCGGTCAGCGATTGGCCGCTGCTCAACGCGCTTTTGAACACCGCTTCGGGGGCCACTTGGGTGTCGCTGCACCATGGCGGCGGCGTCGGCATGGGCTTCTCGCAACATTCGGGCATGGTGATCTGTTGTGACGGGTCCGAGGACGCAGACCGCCGTATCGCGCGCGTTTTGTGGAATGATCCGGCCACTGGGGTCATGCGCCATGCGGATGCGGGATATGAGGATGCGCAGGACTGCGCCCGCGAGAACGGTCTGAACCTGCCGGGGATTTTGTAAGTGTTAATACTGGGTCGTCATCCTGTGCCCGCGCCGATGGGTCAGGCGCACAAAGGTGACGGCCCGCCCCTCCCACCATGTCATCCGCTCGACCTGGAAAAGCGCCTCGCCCGTGCCACAGCCAAGATATTCGGCCAGCGCCGCATCCGCTGTGACCGCCTGAAAGCTGATCTCGGCATTTGAGAAGGGCACGGCGGCGACGAGCCATTCATTGGGGCCGGTCTCGGCAAAATCATTATACTCCGCATCCGGATTGACCGCGAGGTTGATCCAGCGATCTTCATGCTGGTAGGGCATGCCATCGGCGTAATGCATGCACGTGAGGTGCAATGCGCGCGCCTTTGGCTCAAGCGCAAGCCGCGCGCGAAGCCAGTCGGGAGCCGCCAAAGCGGCGCGGGCCACCAGAGCATAGCGATAGGTCGCGCCCAGAGTCTCGATCTCTTGGCGGACCAGAGGGATGCCAAACCGCGCCTGCCGCACCGGGGCCATGCGCACGCGGGTGCCCGCCTTGCGCCGCCGCTCGATGATGCCGTCATCGGCCAGCTCGCGCATCGCCCGGTTCACCGTCGCGCGCGCGCAGCCGTAATCCACAGCAAGATCCACCTCATTGGGCATGGCGCTGCCGGGGGGTAGCTCCCCTTGGGTGATCTTGGCAAGGATATCCGCCTTCACATCACGGTAGGTCACAGACATTGAGCACTCCTTCTCGGGGTCGGCGTCAGGCGACTAAACTATAGACATAACCCACATAAATCCAGACGAGATGCCCCGCTAGAAAAGCATTGAGGGCAGCCATGTGGCCAAACCCGGCAGCGACCAGATCAGGATAATGCCGATGATCTGAAGCCCGATAAACGGGATCACGCCCGCATATATCTGCCCCGTCGTGACGGATTTCGGCGCGGCCCCACGCAAGTAAAAGAGCGAGAAACCAAAGGGCGGTGTCAGGAAGCTGGTTTGCAAATTGATCGCGATCAGCACGCCAAGCCAAATGGGGTCATGGCCCATCACAATCAGCGACGGTGTGATGAGCGGGAGAACGATCACCGAGATTTCCACGAAATCGAGGAAAAACCCAAGGATGAAGATCACGATCATGCAAAACACCAGCGCGCCCGTGGCTCCGCCCGGCATGTTGCCGAGGATGTCCGCCACACGCTCTTCCCCGCCAAGCCCGATGAAGACGAGGCTGAACACCCCCGCAGCGAGGATGGTGGCAAAGATCATCGACGTCATGGTGAGGGTGGAGCCGATCGCCTCCTGCACCACATTTTTGCTGAGCGCTGCGCGCAAAGCCAAGAGCACAGCAAGACCACCGAGGATCGCAAGACCCACATAGAACAGGCCCAAAGCGTAGGCCTCACTGCTCACATCGTTACGCTGAAACCGCACCGGAAAGGCCCCTGCAAGAAGGCCAAGCGCGATCAGCGCGCCCGTCCCGAGCAAGATCAGCCGCGGGGCGACCCCAATCCGGTGCCCGGTCATCAAAAGCGCGCCGATGGCCCCCACGGAGGCCGCCTCGGTCGGGGTCGCCACCCCGCCAAGGATCGCGCCCAGCACGGCGAAGATCAAGAGCACCGGCGGGATCACCGCGCCCAGCACTTCGGCGCGCGTGGGCCGCGCCATATCCGCCGGTGCGGGCGGCATATCCTCTGGCCGCAGCCAGCCGCGCAGCAGGATATAGACGAGATACAGCCCCACCAAAACAAAGCCGGGGATCATGGCAGCGGCAAAGAACTGCCCCACCGAGAGGGCCTGAACCGAGAAGAGACCCTGCTCATATTGCGCCTGTTGAAAGGCGTTGGACATCACATCGGCCAGAATGATCAACAAGGTGGAGGGCGGGATGATCTGGCCCAACGTGCCCGCCGTACAGACAATCCCCGACGCCACGCGTGCATCATAGCCCGCGCGCAGCATCGTCGGCAGCGCGATCATCCCCATCGCCACCACAGTCGCCCCCACGATGCCCGTGGAGGCCGCCAGAAGCGCGCCCACAAGAACCACCGAGATGCCAAGCCCCCCGCGCAACTGTCCAAAAAGCCGCCCCATCGTATCGAGCAACTCCTCCGCGATGCGGCTTTTCTCCAGAAGCGCGCCCATGAGGACAAATAGCGGAATGGCGATCAGCACCTGATTGGTCAAAAGGCCAAACGCGCGCTGGCCCAGCGCGCCCATCAGCGAGATATCCATCTTGCCCAGAGACCAGCCAAGATAGGCAAAAATCACCGCCACGCCCGCGATGGAGAACGCGACCGGAAAACCCAGAAGGATCGCGCCCATGAGGGCGGCAAACATGATCAGATCAAGGTATTCGATCATCGCGGCGCCCGCATGAAAAGCCGCAACAGACAGGCCAGAGATTGCAGCATCACAAGAATGCAAAAGGCCGGGATCAGCGATTTGAGCAAGAACACCGCCTCGATCCCCCCCACGGAGAGCGGCCCTTCAAGGATGCGCCACGAATTGCGCACCGAGGGCCATGACCAATAGATAAGGGCCACCATCGACGGCATAAGGAAAAAGAGGTGCCCGAAAATGTCGATCCGCCGCCGCACAGTGTCGCTGGCGCGCGCATAGAACACATCGACCCGCACATGCTTGTCCACCAAAAGCGTATAGCCCGCCCCGAGCATGAAAAACGTGGCGTGCATGTAAAGAACGCTCTCCTGCGCGGCGATGGAATTCAGGCCGAACGCATAGCGCCCCACCACAATGGCAAACTGCACCAGAACCATGAGGATCGCGAGCCAGCGCACCATGGAAACCACGCCCGCGTTGAGACCGTCCAGCGTGTTCGCAATCCGCTCCATCGCACCGCCCTTTGGATGAGACGGGTGCGCGAGGGCATCAATCCCCCGCGCGCCCCGATTGGATCAGTAGCCTCAGTAGCCCATGACCGCCGCGCGGGCGTTCATCTGCCCGTTATCGGCATAGACCATGTATTGCCCGATGGAGTCGCGATAGGCCACGAAGCTCTCGGTGATCCGGCGGGTCAGCTCGTCTTCGCCCTCGCGCAGCTCGGCGATCACTTCGCCTGCCGCTTTGCCCATGGCAGTGATGACATCCTCGGGGAACATCTTGACCTGTACGCCATGCTCTTCGACCATCGCCTTGAGGGCGAGGGCGTGCTTGGTCGTGTATTCGGTCCAGACGGGGTTGTAGAGGCTTTCGCACGCGAGGGTGACCACCTGTTTGAGGTCATCAGGCAGCGCGTTGAACACCTCGGCGTTAACGCCGCATTCCTCGGCAGACGATGGCTCGCCCACACCGGGCCAATAGTAGTTCTTGGCCACTTGGTAGTAACCCAGCGCGCTATCAGTCCACGGACCGATGAATTCGCCCGCGTCCAATGCGCCCGTTTGCAGCGCCTGGAACATCGCAGGGCCGCCCATCGCCTCGGACGCCATGCCCATCTTTGTCGCCATTTCCGAGGCCAGACCCGTGGTGCGGAATTTCAGTCCTTTGAGGTCTTCGGCCGAGTTGATTTCATTACGGAACCACCCACCCCATTGCGGGCCGGAATTGCCGCAGAGGAATGGCTTGATGCCGAAACGGCCATACATCTCATCATAGAGCGCCTGACCGCCGCCATGGTAAAGCCAGCCGAATTGCTCATCCGCGCGCAGGCCGAAGGGCTGCGATCCGAACAGAAGGATGCCCTTGGACTTGGAACCCCAATAGGCCGGGACCGCGTGATAAAGCTCTGCCGTGCCCTCGCTCACCGCGTCAAAGACGCCGCGTCCGGGGACCAATTCTCCAGCCGGGAAAAGCCGCACTTCGATGCGCCCTCCCGAAAGCGTGGTGATCCGGTCGGCGAGCATTTGCGCCGCGACACCGGGGCCGGGCAGGTTCTTTGGCCACGCCGTGACCAGTTTCCATTGCCGTATGTCCTGCGCGATGGCCGGGCTTGCCAATGTGGCCGCTGCCGTGCCGATGGCGCCAGTTGTCAGAAATGTGCGTCTTTGCATGGGCCTCTCCTTTGTTCAGACTGTGATAATTCAAAATCAACCATGTGGCTCCCGAAGCCGTAAGGCCGTTTTGCGCAGCCGTCTGGAAATGCCTCGAAAGACCAATGGCGGCGCAAGGAGCTGAGTTAATAAACCACGCTTAATCAAAATATGTAAATACATAATATCGCGCGCCCTGGTTTTCCCTTGGGGTCGCGGGCGGCACGGTCCAGACCAGAGCAAGATCCAAGCGGAAGCGACGCCATCATGACCCTCAGCCTACAGATCACACTCGGCACTAGCCTTTTGCTCATTTGCGCCGTTTTGCATATCTCCGCGCTGGTCATCGGCCTCCCGCTTCTGCAAGCTTTGGCCAACCGCCTCAAGACAGCCCGTAAAAAATACCGGGGCACCGCGCTTTTGGTCTTTGGGGTTCTGGTGATCGTGGTGGCGCATACGTTGCAAATCTGGATCTGGGCGGCGGCGATCTTTGCCACGGGCGCGTTTCCAGATTTCGCGACAAGCTTTTACTTCCCCACCACGACCTACACCACGCTGGGCTATGGCGATATGGTTCTGACCGAAGGGTGGCGCAGTTTCGGCACCTTCGCCGCGATCACTGGGCTTTTAACGTTCGGCATCAGCACCGCTTTTTTGATCAACCTGATCGGGCGGATCATGCCCGCCCTGACAGACCACAAACATTAGGTCACACACTCAGGAATCAAAGCCCACGCCGAACCGATCAAGCATACGCAGCATCACGGGCCGCTGCCCGGTGCGGTCCTCATGGGCGAGGCCTTTTTGCGCCATCCGCACAGCAATGCTGCGCAACGGCTCGGGCGGGAAGGGCACGGGGAAACGGCGGTGCATGGAAAGTTCCGACGCCTCGGTCTTCTTGCCCTCCAGCTGATCGAGCATCGCCCCCGCTGCAAACCGCGTGGCCGACACGCCCTGCCCAGTAAAGCCAAGCGCATAGGCCAGCCGCCCGCCCAGCGCGGTGCCAGTGAAAAACGTGATCCGCGCCGAGGTGTCGATGATCCCGCCCCACGCATAGTCGAACCGGACACCCGCAAGGCTCGGGAAGGCCTCATTGAATTGCGTGGCCAGCCGGTCAAAGCTTTCCTCGCGGTGATACATCTCGGCGTCGCGTCCGCTGCCCTTGTGGTAGATCGCGTCATAACCCGCCCAGAGGATGCGATTGTCAGCCGTTTTGCGCAGGTAATGAAACTGGTTCCCGCTATCCGCGATGCCATGCGGCCCGGTCCAGCCGATGCTGGCCAGTTGTGCAGCGCTCAGCGGCTCGGTCACCAGAGAATAGTCAAAAATTGGGATAATCGCGGTCCGGAACCGTTTCAAAAGCGGCTCCGCGGCGTTGGTCGCCATGATCGCGCGGGCGGCAGCCACGGTGCCGCCGGGCGTGGTGAGGCGCAGCGCGGATTTGGATTTCTTGAGCGCCGTCACACGGGTGCCCTCATGAAGTTCCACGCCCCGCGCAAGGCACGCAGCGCGCAGCCCTTCCACCAGCTTTGAGGGGTTCACGAGCGCATAGGTCGGATCGAACACACCTGCCGAATAGACCGGGCTGTCGAGCTTGGCACGCAGGGCATCCCCCTCCAGATACGTGCTTGGCAGGCCATGTGCGGCAAAGCCCTCGGCCATGCTGCGCAGACCTTCGGCCTGCCAAGGAGTCGCGGCCACGTTGAGCTTGCCCGCGCGCTGGAACTCCGCGTCGATCTCGAAGTGTTCCAGATCGCGCTCCAACCCTTCAACATTCTCCACGCCCAGCCGGATCAGGCGATCCGCCTCGCGGGGATATCTTTCCATCGCATTGGAAATACCATGGCTGATCGAGGGCGCGCAAAATCCGCCGTTGCGCCCCGAGGCCTCCCCGCCGCAGCGCCCGCCCTCCAGCACCACAATCCGCGCATCCGGCATCCGTTCGCGCGCCTTGAGCGCGCTCCACAGCCCTGTGAAACCGCCGCCGATAATCGCCAGATCACAGGTGATATCCGTCGCCAATGCCGCATCCATCGGGCGGGGTGCAATTGTGCTGAACCAATAGGGATCGGGGCTTGCGCCCGCGTAGGGCTTGCCGGGTATCGCGATTGCAAATGGCGCAGTCATAGCAGCCTCCTTCACTTCAGCTTGCGGCCCCCGGAGCCCAGAAACCAATCATCGGGATAGGGGTACCACCAGTCCTGACGGACGGGCTTGTGATCCAATATCACCATTTTCGTGCGGCGGAAGGCATCAAGTCCTTGCCGCCCCAACTCGCGCCCAAGGCCTGAGGCTTTCCAGCCACCAAAGGGCAGCGCATCATTATCAATCAGCGGGTTATTGATCCACACCATCCCCGCCTCAAGCTGCGCATGGGCTTCATGCGCCTCCTCCAGAGACGTGGTGAAGACGGACGCACCAAGGCCGAACCTAGAGGCATTTGCCATGCGCAGGCCCGTGTCAAAGTCGCGCACCCGCGTGATAGCCACAACGGGGCCGAAACACTCCTCCTGCATCAGGGCCATGTCAGGGGTGCACTCGGTCAGGATCGTCGGCGCATAGAACCAGCCCACTGGGTGCTCGGCGGGGATACATCCCCCGCAAACCACGGTCGCGCCCTTCGCCACCGCATCGGCCACCAGACGCTCCACCTTCTGCCGGGCGGCCTCGGACACCATCGGCCCGATCTCGGACTTGTCCAACCCGTTGCCAATGCGCAGTCGAGCGGTTTCCGCCGCAAACACCGCGACGAAAGCGTCATGCACCTCTTCGACCACAAACATCCGCTCGGTCGAGGTGCAGACCTGCCCGCTCATGTGAAACGCGCCTGTGACGGCCCCGGCGGCGGCCACGTCGATGGGCGCGTGGGCCGAGATGATCATCGGGTCCGATCCGCCCGCCTCGATCACGGCGGGCTTCATCCGGCGCGCGGCCTCGGCGGCCACGGTTTGCGCCGCTTTGACCGACCCGGTGAAGGCCACGGCGTGCGTTTGCTCGCTCGCCACCAGCGCTGCCCCCGTATCGGCCCCACCGGGCAGGCAGGCGATCAAGCCTTCGGGCAACCCATCAAACACTTTCATAAATTCCAGCGTCGACAGCGTGGTCAGCTCCGCAGGTTTCACCACACACCCATTGCCCGCCGCGAGCGACGCGGCCACAGTCCAGCACATCAGCAGAATGGGAAAGTTGAACGGCATGATATGGGCCGAGACACCCAGCGGCTCATATTTGGCGAATTGCAGCGATCCGGCTTGGGTCGTCCCGGCGAGCTTGCCCGCCTCATCGCGGGCCATTTCGGCATAATAACGGAAGATCGGCGCACAATTGGCGAGTTCGCCTATCGCCTCGGGGTAGGGCTTGCCCATCTCGCGGCTCATCAGGATGGCGCAGTCTGTGTGGTCCGTGGTCTCGATCCGGTTGGCCAGCGCATGCAAAACGCCCGCGCGGGATTTAGCATCCACCTGCGCCCATTCTTTTTGAGCCGTGCCGACAGTGGCCAAGGCCCTGTCCATCTCCGCCGCAGTCACCTCGCCGCGTTGGCCAACCACCGCCAAAGTGGCGGGGTCGATCACATCATGCGCGTCCCCGGAACTGGCGTGAAAGCCGGGCGAGATATAGAAGCGAGGGGTCAGGGGGGCGGCCATGGCAGGCTCCTTTTCACGCCGCGATCAGCGGATCATGTAAACCTTTTTGATGGTGTCGTGCACGGTGCAGACGCCCTTCCAATCCTTGGGAAAAAACGCCGCCGTGTCGGGGGTGATTTCGATCACATCGCCACCCATGTGCACATAGGTGCAGCGCCCCTCCAAGAAATGGCAAAACTCGTCGCTGGTCACGTGGCAGTCCCATTTGCCCGGCGTGCAGATCCACAAGCCACATTCGGATTGCCCATCCGGCCCCTTGTGCAGCACGCGGCCCGAGACATGGCTGGTGCCTTCGATCATCGTGGGGATGGTGCCCCAATCGACCACATCGGTGATCTCAAGGGGGTTTCTCATAACGGGAGTTTTCATCGGATATCCTCAGCTCAGCATGTAAATGTTGCGGATGGTCTCGTGCACTTCGGCCTCGCCGGACCACCCTTCGGGGAAGAGAACGCAGGTGCCGGGGGTGACTTCGATCGCCTCTCCGTCATCCGAACGATAGGTGGCGCGGCCACTCACGAAATGACAAAACTCATCGCGCGGCAGGCTGAGGCGCCAGCGGCCCGGCGTGCAATCCCAGATGCCCGTTTCGGGAATATTGCCCGGCCCTTTGTGCAAAAGCCGCCCGGTGGAATGGGACGCCCCCGCCAGCGCATCGGGCTGCACCCCCCAATCCATGAGATCATCATAGGTCGTGGCCCCGTGAATATGCGGCGCAGAGGATTTGAGATCAGTCACCCCACCAACCCCGCCAGAAGGCGCGCGGCCTTTGCCGGGCCATTGCTGCCCTGCATATGAAGCGAGATTTTATCCAAGCGCGCCTGCATCCGGTCATCATTCAGGCAGGTCTCGATCTTGGCAATCAGCTCCTCCGGCGTCCATTCATAGCGGTCCGAGCGGAAGCCATAGCCCGTCTCCTGCACGCGCATCGCGTTGTCATGCCCGTCCCAGACATAGGGCATGATGATCGCGGGCTTGCCGAAATAGAGACATTCGGTGAAGGAGTTGTTGCCACCGTGATGGATCACCGCATCGACCTGCGGAATGACAGAGGGCTGCGGATACCAGCTTTGGATCACCACATTGTCAGGAATATCGTCATAGGCGTCCATATAATCGCCCACATTGACCAGCGCGCGGTAGCGCGATTTGCCGATCAGCGTGATCAGGCGCTTGAGCAGATCGGTGTCGCCCGCCCCAAGGCTGCCGAAGGAGATGTAGAGCAGCGGGCCGTCATTATTGGCCTTGAAAATGGGCACCTCGTAAGGCTCATCTTGGCGCACGCAGCCTTCCAGATATTGGAACCGTGCCGGGTCCAGAGGATGTTCGCGGGTGTAGGTCAGCGGCTCAGGATAGAGCATCAGGTTGAGATGCGGGGAGGCCTCGAAAAACTCGCCCAGCTTGTAGGGCGCCTCGTTATTCTCGGCCAGAAAGCTGTTGAAATCGGCGTGGATGGGCGCAATCACCTCCTCGAACCTGGCGCGGAAGGCGGCGTGGCCGGCGCGGTCCTCCTCGCCCATGCCCGACAGATGCGGCGGGATCGCGGGGTCCTCAATCTCGTTCTCCGAGCAACTGATGATGCGCACCCACGGCACGCCGAATTGCTTGATCGCGGGGAAAAGGATCACGTTGTCCACGGCGATCACATCGGGCTTGATGCGTGCCAGAACACCGGGCAAATCCTTTTGCGCCCATTTAGCGCTGTCCACGATCGCCTCCCAACATTCCTTCACGTAATTGTCGATCTGATCAATCGGCGCCTTGGCAAAGTTGGGGATATGCCCGTTGATGAAATCCTCCCAGAATTTCGCCATCTCCTCGGGCGGCATCGGCTCCGAGAGGGCCACGGGATGCGCCTCGAACCCGTATCCCTCGTAGATCTCGACGAAGCCGGGGTCCGACAGGAAGACCGCCTTATGCCCCATCTTGGTGATCGCCTGCGCGATGCCCACGGAATTGAGCGCGGGGCCAAAGGCGGCCTCGGGGAAGAAGGCGAATGTCTTGGGGGTCATGGGTCTCTCCTTATCTGTGGGTCAATTGGGGAAAATTCGCGTGTCTTTCGCGGCCCAGTTGAGGGTGATCTCGGCGCCAATTTGGGGACGCAGCGTATCAGCCTGATCGGCAGTCATGCGCGCGATCACGGGCGTGTCACTCAAGCTTGTGGATATGTGCAGCAGAAGGTCCAGCCCGTGATAGGCGATCTGCGCAATTTCGCCGCTCATAGCATTCTCGCCCGGCCCGTTCACATGCAAACGCTCAGGGCGGATGGCGGCCACGGCATGACCATCTGGCAGCGTATGGTTTGCATGGATCTTGGTGTCCTGCGCCATGATGACCCCTTGCGCGATCACCACCGGCAGAAAGTTCATCACCCCGATGAACCCGGCGGCGAAGCGGCTCGCGGGGCGCTCATAGATTTCCTGAGGCGTGCCCACCTGCAAAAGGCCGCCATCTTGCATAATTGCCACCCGGTCGGCCATGACAAGCGCCTCTTCTTGGTCATGGGTGACCATGATGAAGGTGATCCCGAACTCGGCCTGAAGGCGCTTCAACTCAAGCTGCATCTCGCTGCGCAGCTTTTTATCCAGCGCGCCCAGAGGCTCGTCCAGCAGGAGAACCTTGGGGCGTTTCACCAAAGCACGGGCCAGCGCCACGCGTTGCTGTTGCCCACCCGAAAGCTGCGCAGGCTTGCGCGCCGCAAGGTGGCCCAGCTGAATCACTTCAAGGATATCCGTCACCCGCGCTTTCACCTGAGCCTTGGGCAGACCATCCATCTCAAGGCCATAGGCGATGTTCTGCATCACGCTCATATGCGGGAAAAGCGCGTAGGATTGGAACATGAGATTCACCGGACGCTTGTCCGGCGGTATGGCGGAAATCGACCGGCCCTCCAACAGGATATCACCCGCGCTCAGCCCCTCGAACCCGGCGAGCATCCGCAATAACGTGGTCTTGCCCGAGCCAGACGCACCCAACAAAGCGAAGAACTCATTCTCAAGGATATCGAGCGTCACGCCCTCCACCGCGCGCACGTCGCCAAAACGTTTGCTGACTGATTGCAGGGATAAAAGCACGCTCATTGTCCGGGCAAGCCCCCTTTGTTGAGCCGCTGCGACAGGGCCAGCGCCACGACTGACACGGCCATGACAAGCGTGGCCAGTGCGTTGATCTCGGGCGTCACGCCAAAGCGGATCATCGCAAAAATCTGCATCGGCAGGGTGATGGACGCACGCCCGGCACCAGCGGTGAAAAACGCGATGATGAACTCATCCACCGACAGGGTGAAGGCCAAAAGCGCGCCCGCCATGATCGCAGGCGCCAGCACCGGAAGGACCACGCGGCGCAGGGTTGTCGCCATGCTCGCGCCCAGATCGACGGAGGCCTCCACGATGGACCAATCAAACCCTTTGAGCCGCGCGCGCACCACGGCGCAAACGAAGGCGAGGTTGAAAACCACATGCGCCATGATGATCGTATGCAGCCCCATCTGCACCCCCAAGAGCGAGAAAAAGCTCAGTAAAGCAATGGCCAGCACGATATCGGGGATGATCATCGGGGCAAAAATCACCGTCTCCAGCCACTTGCCATTGCGGCGGCGCAGCTCCACCCCCACGGCCAGAAGGGTGCCGAGCACGGTAGCCAGCACCGTGGAGATCAGGGCGACAAATAGCGTATTGCCCGCTGCCCTCAGGATATCGCTGTTCTGCCAAAGCGCGCTATACCATTTGGTGGAAAATCCCGTCCACGCAGTGGGCAATCCACCCTCGTTGAACGACAGGCCAACCAACACCGAAATCGGCACATAAAGAAACGCGAACACCACACCGAGGATGAGCAGCATCAGCCGGAAGGTGCCCCGCTCAACCACGGCCCACACCCCCGCCCGCCGCACGCTCGGCCACTGTGGCCTGCACCATCAAAAGGCCCAGCATGATCGCAATGAGCACCATCGAGAGCGCCGCGCCAAAGGGCCAATCATTCGCGGTCAAGAACTGTGCGTAGACCAGATTGCCGATCATCTGAAACTGCCCACCGCCCAAGAGCGCGGGCGTCACAAAGTTCCCGATCGAGAGGACGAACACGAAGACAAAGCCAACCGCGATCCCCGGCACCGTCATCGGCAAGGTGATGCGCCGGAACGTGGTCCAGCCCGACGCACCAAGATCGCGCGACGCTTCCGTCACCTCGGGGTTGAGACGCGAAAGCGGCGCATAACAGCTCAGGATCACGAAAGGCAGGTAATTGTAGACAAGACCGATCACCACGGCACTTTCGGTATAGAGCATCTGGGGCAACTCACCCTCATACCCCACCCAGCGGGCGAGATTGACGATCAGGCCCTCGCGGTTCAAAAGCACGATCCACGCATAGGTCCGCACGAGATAATTGGACCAAAACGGCAGCACCGCGAAGAAGAGAAGCATCGGCTGATGCCGTCTCGGCATGGCCGCAATCGCATAGGCCGCAGCGTAGCCCAGAACCACAGCAATGCCCGCCGAAAGCCCCGCAATCCCTGCGGATTTGAGGAATATCTGTGCATAGAGCGGATCAAACACCAGCGCGATATTCTCAAGCGTCCATGTATATTCGATCCCGCCGTAAATCCCACGCCGGAAGAAGGCGAGCACGAGGATCAGCCCGCAAGGAATGACCATCAACCCGGTCAGCCACAAGAGCGCCGGGGTCATCAGAAGGAGTGGCTTGCGATCAGGGGTCATGCGCGCGGTGGGACCAGTGCATTTGGGTATTTGGACCAAGAAAAAGCCCCCGGCAGGGAGAGCGCCGGGGGTAAGTCACTCAGGGTCGCCTCAGTTGGCCGCTTTGATCTCGGAGACGAGGCGGGAGTAGTCCCGCTGCGCCACACCGACATCGCGAAGCTGCTCAAATTTCAGCATGTCCGCAGGAGCAATACCCATGTTGGGGAAGGCAGCGATCAGATCCTCACCAATGCCCGCCATGGCGGCCTCGTTGGGCACTTTGTAGAGGATGTTATTTGCGGCCCAGCGGTGATTATCCGCATCCAGCACGTAGTTGACGAACGCATAGGCCGCATCCTTGTTCTCGGACGCACTCAGGATCACCATCGTGTCCACCCAAAGGTCAGAGCCCTCCGACGGGATCATGTATTTGATATCTGCATTCTCGGCGATGCCGTAGTTGCACCAGCCATCCCAGGCCTGCACCAGTTCGGCCTCACCCGAGACAAGCTTGGAAAAGAAGGTCGTGTCGTCATAGGCCAGAAGCGTGCCCTTGGCCTCGACCAGCAAGTCGCGCACCTCGGCCATCTTATCCGCGTCCGTTTCATTCACCGAATAGCCCAGCGCCAGCTGCCCGGCGGCCAGAAGCCAGCGATCGGTGGCGAGCATGGTTGTCTTGCCAGCCACGTCCTCGGACGGCTTCAAAAGGTCATTCCATGACGTGGGGCTATCAACCAGATCGGAGCGATAGCAAAGCCCCGTGGTCCCCCACGCATAGGGGACAGAGAACGTGTTGGCCGGATCATGCGGAAGCTGCATCGCCTCGGCGTAAAGATTGGCCATGTTGGGCAGCTTGGCCGGGTCGAGCGTTTCGGCCAGGCCGAGATTGTTGAGCACCTCGGCGAAGGGCGACGAGACGAACACCACGTCATAGCCCACGCCCTTGGACGCGATCAGCTTGCCCATGATCTCTTCATTGGTGCCGTGCAGAACCAACTCTGCCGAGGCACCCGTTTGGGCATTGAAATTGTCGATGGCGTCTGGGGCCATGTAGCCATCCCAGTTTGAGATAACGAGATCCTGCGCAAGCGCAGGCGTGGCGGTGAGAAGCAGCGCGGCGCCAAGGGCGCGGGCGGCTGAACAGTGTGATATCATAGGGGCGATCTCCGTGTTGGGCTCTGCGGCACCCCACATAAGGGCCCGCTTGCTTTGATCTTGCGCGACTCTGCGTTCGCTGTAAGATTAGTATTGTTGATGCAAAAAAAACTTCAATTTGTTTTTGATGTTCTTTTTGCACGCGCTTTTGGGCGCGCAAAAGCGTGGAGGCATTTGCATGGCGCGGCTGCGCGGAAATACTCGACAGAACCACGTAACGCTGGCCAGGCGGATTGTCGAGGTTGCGCTGGAGCGCGGCTTACGTAACGGCGACCACCTGCCCGAGCAAGTGCTGTCACAGGCCTGCAGCGTGTCGCGGACACCGATTCGATCTGCACTCAAGATACTGGAAGAAAACAATATTGTCATACGGCAGGAGGAGCGCGGGTTCTTTCTTAGGGTGGACCCCAGCGAGGGTCTTCCCGGCGGAGGCGCCGCATTGGAGGAGGTGGAGGACACGCTTGCGGCGCGTATCCTCAAGGACCGTGCGGAGCGGCGGATTGCCGACGTCCAATCTGTGAGCGCCCTTGTACGCCGCTATGGCGCCCCACGGTCTGCTGTATTAATAGCGCTAAAAATACTCTCATCAGATGGAATCGTGACACAGCTTCCTGGCCGCGCATGGGCATTTCAGCCAATGCTCGACACGCCCAACGCCCAGAGTGAGGGCCTCGCCTTTCGTCTCGCGCTGGAGCCGCAAGCCATCCTCGCCCCCGGTTTTGCCATGGACGGGCAGCGCGCAAGGCTGATGCGCGACCAGATGGCAGAGCTTGGCGCGCGGCCAGAAGGGCGCATCGGGCAAACCACGTTTCATAGGCTTGATTGCGATTTCCATACCATGATCGCCGATAGCGCGGGCAACCGGTTTCTGCGCGGTGCACTTCTGGCCCATCAAAAGCTGCGCGGTGCCACACAAACTGATCAAGCGCTGCCCGATTTTCGGATGCGCCAAGCACTGGAAGATCATCTCGGTATCCTCGACAGCCTTGAGCGGAGCGAGCTTGATCTCGCCGCCGATCAGATGGTGCTGCACTTGCGCCGTGCCCAGATCCGCCGTCCCAAAGCGGCCAATCGCGGCCTGCCGCCGCAACGCAGTGGCGGGATGACATGAGCCCACCCCCCGTGATCGCCTTCTTCCCCGAAGCAAGCTTCGGTGCGGCGCTTAACTGCGTCGGCATCGCACAGGAGCTGCACCGCAAGGGGGCTGTACCGGTGTTTATCTGCCATGCAGGGTTCACTGGGGTTTTTGCCCAATATGGTTTTAAGGAATACCATCTACCGGCTGCCGCAACCGACGCGCAGACCGAGGAATACTGGCAATCCTTCCTGCGCACCCATCTGGACGATTTCAACCTTTCGCCGCTGGAGCAATTGCCGCGCTACGTGGCCCCGACATGGGAGGCAATCGTCGACACGGCCATCGACGCGGAGGCGGGGCTCGCAACCCTTTTGGCGCGGATCAGACCCAGCGCCATCGTCCTCGACAACGTGATCATGTTCCCGGCCATCGCGTCCGCGGGCGTGCCGTGGGTGCGTGTCATCTCCTGCGCCGAGACAGAACTGCCGGATGCAAATGTCCCGCCCTACCTCTCGGGGCTGAGCGCTGATGATCCGGGCCGGGCCACGTTCGAGGCTGCAGCACTCACGGCCTGTGCAGCACCCCATGCGCGTTACAACCACTTTCGCGCCGCGCGCGGCCTCAAGCCCCTCCCTCCGGGTCAGTTCTTGGAGCCGTCACCGGATTTGAACCTGCTGCTCGCGCCCAGCGCAATCCGTCACACGCGCGCGGCACATCTCCCCGAGGAGCGCTTCGTTTTCCTTGAGGGCTGTGTGCGTGATGAGGCGCATTTCGACGTGCCCGCCCTGCCGCGCAACCAAGGCCCGCTGATCTATCTCAGCTTCGGCAGCCTCGGCGCGATCGACACTGACCTCATCTCGCGTATGATCGCGGCCTTCGCCGATCTGCCGGCGCGGTTTTTCGTCAATGTCGGCGATCACCTGGAGGCCTATGCCGCCGTGCCTGACAACGTCTATCTTGGGAGTTGGTTTCCCCAGCCGTCCATTGTGTCCCAAGCCGCTCTTTTCATCCATCACGGCGGCAATAACAGCTATTGCGAGGCGCTGTATCATGGCGTCCCCTCGCTGGTGATGCCCTATTGCTGGGACGGTCACGACAACGCGCACCGCGCTGTGCAAACCGGCACTGGGCTGCACATGCACCGTGCCAATTGGAGCGACGCGGAGTTGCGCCAGACAGTTATGGATCTCGCTCAGGACAGGAAAATACGCAACCGTATGCAAGGCATGTCACTAACTATGAAAGCCGATCCTGGCACGGTTCGCGCCGCTGAAGCCATCCTGCACACGGCCTCCTGCGCCAAGGCACCGCGCCTTAGAGAAACAAGAAATCCGCCTCCGTCAGGTCAATCACCTGCACCCCGCTCAGCGTGATCTGATCGCTCGGCGCACCATAGCGCACCACAGTGTCAGGGCCGCTCTGCGCCAAATCAAGATCACCCCATCCGAGACCCGTATGATGCAACAACACCGTATCAAGGCCGCTCTGGAAATCGGTGATCACATCGGCCCCATCACCGGGGATGAACGCAAACGTATCCGCCCCAAGCCCACCAATCAGTCGGTCATCGCCCGCGCCGCCAAAAAGGCTGTCACGCCCGCCATTACCACGCAGCATATCATTGCCATGCCCACCCGCGAAAATGTTGTCGCCTTCATCCCCGATAAGCTGATCACTGAAAGTCGTGCCGACCACCCTCTCTATGGAGACCAGATCAACGATATCCGCCCATGTGCCGGTACCAAGCGTGGGGCCAAGCCGCGTCCAGACCTCTTTGTCGGTTAGGTCAAGACTGACCCAGATTGCGGCACCGAAGAGCGAAAAATCCGCCGTATCCGTGCCCCCACGCCCATCCATAATCTCAAGGGGGGTCCGCGCGGGCATGGGGGTGAGATCGCTCACGTAGCTAAAGCTGTTGTCCATTGCATTGCCATAGAACTGATCAATGCCGCGCGTGCCAATGATGTTTTCCACCTCTTGCAGGCTGGCAAGCGCGCGCCATGTCCCGCTGAGCACATCGCCACCATCACGCGTCCAGACCGCAGAGCCGGACAAGTCCATATCCACCCAGATCGCCGCATCAAAACGCGAGAAATCCGCCGTGTCAGTGCCGCCGCGCCCATTGATGATATCGACCGCACGAGAGGGCACAGCCCCGCCCACATATCCAAAACTATTGTCCTGCGCGTCTCCGGCGAAATGATCCGCCCCCGCCGTCCCGACGACGTTCTCTACATTGGCCAGATCCATGATCTCCCGCCACACACCGCTTTGAACCGTCGGGCCATCGCGTGTCCAGACCTCCTTGACGCTCAGCGTGAGGTCCACCCAGATCGCCGTGTCGAATTGCGAGAAATCCGCCCAATCCTGCCCCATGCGCCCGTCGAAAAAATCCATGCCCTGTGCCGCGCCATCCGGGGCCATCATGAAGTGATTGCTGCCTGCGTCGCCGTAGACCCGATCAACAAAATCCGTGCCGATGATCGCGTCGATTCCATCCATCTCGGCGATACGCCGCCATTGGCCTGTGTCCGCACGCGACCAAACACTCTGGGTCGCACTGCCCATGGCCAGATCAGCCCAGATACCGGCACCAAGGCCCGAGAAATCCGCGTGATCAAACCCTTCGCCACCGCTGAGCCTATCGCCATCCCGATCCGCCACCAGACGGTCGTCGCCTGCGCCACCAATCAGGACGTCCTGCCCGGCACCACCCACGAGCGTGTCATCCCCCTCCCCGGCGTCAATCCTGTCACTACCACTCAGCCCCCTGATCGCATCCGCGCCACTGCCACCAAAAAGCGTGTCCGCAGCGTCCGTTCCAGTCACAAGGCCGCCACGCGGATCAAGGATCTGCACCGCCACATCTCCGGAAGCTTGCTCCCAAGCGACCACGATCCGGCCATCGCTCAGCACCTCGGCCGAGGCGAGAAACGCACCCGGCGCGACCCCAGCCACCAATGTGTAAGCGGCCCCTTGAGGGCTGGCGGTTGCGTCAAATACCTGCCCGACATAGGTGCCAAGCGTGGCGTCATAGTAAAAGCCCACAAACCCGCCATCCGGCAGCGCCGCGGCAAATGCGTTACTCTGCTCCCCCGCGACCTGCGCGTTCAGAAGCACCTCAGCGGTTACAAAGCTCCCGTCTGGCGCGATGATCCGGCCATAAGTGTCGAGCCCGTCCGCAGGTGGCCCACCCACCTCTTTTGTGTAGGTCACGAGGTAATTCCCATTGCTCAGCGTGATCACCTGCGCGCCCGGCTCGGGCACCCAAGTATTGGAAATCACCTGATCCACACCGATGGGATCGCCCTGCGCATCAATGCGGCGAAACTCCAGATCGCTGCCTTGCTGAAACACCACAATACCGTCACCACCCGCACCCAGCGCGATGGCAGGGTTGGTCTGATTGAAGGTGGAGTCGCTATTGAGGGTCCGGGTGACGTCCCCCGAGGTGCCAAACCCGTTCCACTCATATGTGCTGAGCGTGATGTCACGGTCCGCGCCCGTAATGGCCGTGAAAACATGCTGCACATTATTACCCTGCACGGCCACATCCACTTGCGTGCCTGCCGGGATCGGAGACATGACTGAGGAGATGATGCTCTGCTGCGCACCGCCCCGCGCATCGACAAAGCTCAGCCATGCCTCGGTCAGCGTGGCGTTGGGCGCGCTCAGCGCGTAAGAGACGACAAACTGCCCCGGAAACCCCGGTAAAATAGCCACGTCCGGCATTGCGAGGGAAACCCCGCCCGTGCCCTCGGCGATGGTGATTGCATCCCCCGCCATATCGCCGCGCGCGTCAAACCGCTGTGCGATGATCCGCTCCGTGCCTGCACCGTCATCCGAATGGAACACGACGACGAAACTGCCATCGGCAAAAACGGCCACGTCCGGGTCAGCACGGCTATCCCCGCCCAACGCATGGGCAAGGCTCGGCGTGTTCCAGCTTTGCAAACTCATAGCCTATCCTCAAACGCTTCTGGTTTGGGGATAGGTATCTGCCAGAACCTGCGAAGGTCTGGTTAAGCCACGCTGAAATCTGCGTACAATTTTACGGGAGGTTTAGAGATATCCCCGCGCCGGAAACTGTGCCGACGCAGGGAAACTATACATTAAGGCGTCGATCAGCCTGCGATGAGGCCCATCTGCTCAAGCTTCAGAATGACCTGATGCGCGCAGTTATCCACCTCGACATTCTCGGTCTCAACACTCAGCTCAGGTGCTTCAGGCACATCATAAGGGTCTGAAATTCCAGTGAATTCCTTGATCTTTCCCGCCCGCGCAAGCTTATAAAGCCCCTTGCGATCGCGGCGCTCACACTCCTCGATCGATGTGGCAACATGCACCTCAACAAAGGCACCAAACGCTTCCACATCCTCACGCACGGCCCGGCGCGTGGTGGCATAAGGCGCGATGGGCGCGCAAATTGCGATACCTCCATTTTTAGTAATTTCGGACGCCACATAGCCGATGCGGCGGATATTGAGATCGCGGTGCTCCTTGGAAAACCCAAGCTCGGAGCTAAGGTTTTTGCGCACGATATCACCATCCAGAAGCGTCACAGGACGCCCCCCCATCTCCATCAGCTTGACCATCAAAGCGTTCGCAATCGTTGATTTGCCAGAGCCGGAGAACCCCGTGAAAAACACGGTAAAGCCCTGTTGCGCGCGCGGGGGCCGCGTCTTGCGCAGCTCGGTCACCACCTCCGGAAAGGAGAACCATTCAGGGATCTCAAGACCCTCTTGCAGGCGGCGGCGCAGCTCAGTTCCCGAAATATTAAGGATCGTCACGTCATCCTTATCGGTGATCTCATCCATCGGCTCATATTGAGCCCTCTCCTGCACCCAGACCATATGTTTGAAATCCAGCATTTCGACGCCGATCTCATCTTGGTATTTGCGGAACAGATCCTGCGCATCATAGGGCCCATAGAAATCCTCCCCGGCGGAGTTCTTGCCCGGGCCTGCATGATCACGGCCAACGATGAAATGCGTGCAGCCATGGTTGGCGCGGATCAGCCCGTGCCAAACCGCTTCGCGCGGACCGGCCATGCGCATCGCGAGATTAAGCAGGCTCATCGCCGTAGTCGATCCGGGATACTTGTCCAGCACCGCCTCATAGCAGCGCACCCGCGTGAAATGGTCCACGTCACCCGGTTTGGTCATACCGACCACAGGATGGATCAAAAGGTTCGCCTGCGCCTCCTTGGCAGCGCGGAATGTCAATTCCTGATGCGCGCGGTGCAGCGGGTTCCGGGTCTGAAACGCCACAACCTTGCGCCAGCCCAGCTTGCGGAAATAGGCGCGCAGCTCATTGGGCGTGTCGCGGCGGGCGCGGAAATCATAATGTACGGGCTGTTGGATGCCGGTCACAGGACCGCCCAGATAAACCGCGCCTGCGGTGTTGTGCAGGTAATTCACCGCCGGGTGCGCGCTGTCATCCGCGCCGAACACCTTCACAGCCTCGCGCGCTTTGTTCGGCGTCCAGCGGTCGGTCACAGTCATCGTCCCGAGGATCACACCCTCTTGGTCGCGCAGCGCAATGTCCTGCCCAAGCTCAAGGCCCTCGGCAAAGTCCGCACTCACATCCAGCGTAATCGGCATCGGCCAAAGCGTGCCATCGGCGAGCCGCATATCCTCGACTACACCGTCATAATCCGCTTCGCTCAGGAACCCTTTGAGCGGGTTGAACCCGCCATTCATCAAAAGCTCCAGATCACAGATCTGACGCGGCGTAAGGTCATGGCTGACCAGCTCCGCCGCCTCCAGCTTCATCTTCTGTGCGCTGTCATAGCTCACATAAAGCTCGGGGATCGGGGTGAGGTTGCTCGACATTTTCATAGGATTCACTCTCAAAATTGCCTCGGTTCGGGATTGCGGCACCCGTTTGCGCGCGGAACTAGCGGCTGATTATGGCAAAAGTCTAGCCGCGCCGCCGAAATTTAAGTCATTCGCGCGATTTTCATACTGCGCCGCGTGTTTCTTGCATCGTTCAAACCGTCCGCAAGCGCGTCAGGTAAAACCGCGCAGCGCCTCCGCCCCAAACACAAGCCAGTTCAGCCCACAGACCTCGCGCTCAACGACGCCAGCACCCATATCGGGCGGCGCCGCGCGCACCCCCTCAAGACAGGCGATCAGTTCAGAGAGATGCGTCATATCCAACTGCGGCGGCTGCGCCTCCTCAACGCTGCTTGCATCCCCATGCGCCCCGTATATCAGCGCCACAGGAGGCAATCGCGCCTCCAAATCCTGCGCGGTGCCGAGATACGCGGCAAGCGATGCGCCGGGCACCTGTGCAAAAAGCGGGCCGTGATAGAAATAATCAGCGGCAAAAAGCACGCCTGCCTCCTCCCACCAAAGCGATACACTGTCGGGCGAATGACCGGGCGTGTGCAAAAGCTCAAGCCCCCGCCCACCCAGATCAATACGTGCCCCGATCTTCAGCCATTGAGACACATGGAAGCGCGGCGGCACCCGCCCCTCGCTCTTGGGCAGGAAAAGATCATCCGAGGGCGTCACTACATCCCCCTCGGCACAGGCCCGCAAAACCGCAATATCCGGCAGAATCACACGCTCAAATGCCTTAATACTGCCGAGATGATCGTAATGCATATGCGACGGCAGCACCGTCAGCGGCAGATCTGTGAGCGCCGCGACCTCAGGGGCCATCTCACCATAATAAGACCCCGTGTCAAACAAGAGCGCCCGCTCCGTGCCGCAAATCAGATAGGACCAGTTTTGCTGCGCGTAGCGCGGCTCACCAATCGCAAAGACGCCCGGCGCAAGAGAAACGATTTTGTACCAGTCCTGAATGCTCCCGCCCCTCGCGCTTCTTCTTAGCAAAAATACTCAAATTCTACGCCCGCAAAACGCCCTATTCGGCGGCTTGCGCCACATCCGCGTCCCGCTCAGCCAGCCAGCGTTCGGCTTCCAAAGCCGCCATGCAGCCCATGCCCGCCGATGTCACAGCCTGGCGATATTTATGATCGGTAAGGTCTCCGGCCGCGAACACACCGGGAATGGAGGTCTCGGTGCTGTCAGGTTTGGTCACGACATAGCCGCCCATATGCGTCTCCAGAACGTCTTTCACCAGCTCATTGGCAGGTGCGTGGCCAATAGCGATAAAAACGCCTTTGGCGGAGATATCGGTGATCTCGCCGGTCTGCACATGCTTCACCTTGACGCCTTCTACGCCCAGAGGGCTCTCGCCGCCATAAACCTCATCAAGCTCATGAAACCACAAAGGCTCGATCTTGGGGTTCTTCATAAGCCGGTCAATGAGAATGGCCTCGGCGCGCAGCTCGTCCCGGCGGTGCACAAGCGTGACCTTGGAGGCGAAATTGGTGAGGAAAAGCGCCTCCTCCACCGCCGTGTTCCCGCCACCCACGACGACAATCTCTTGCCCACGATAGAAAAATCCATCGCAGGTGGCGCAGGCCGACACGCCAAAGCCCTTGAACTTCTCTTCCGATGGCAGACCAAGCCATTTGGCCCGCGCGCCGGTGCACAGGATGATCGCATCAGCCACATAAACCGTGCCGCTATCGGATTGGCACACGAAGGGCCGTGCGCTGAAATCCACTGAAGAAATGATATCGCCGATGACCTCGCATCCCATCGCCTTGGCATGGGCCTCCATCCGCACCATCAGGTCAGGCCCCTGCACCTCGGTATCACCAGGCCAGTTTTCCACTTCGGTCGTGGTGGTCAGTTGTCCGCCCGGCTCAATCCCCTGCACCAAAATAGGGTCGAGCATTGCGCGGCTGGCATAGACGGCGGCGGTATATCCCGCAGGGCCAGAGCCAATGATCAGAACTTTGGTTTTGCGGGTCTCGGCCATTGCGCGCCTCTTTGGGTTGGGGTGTATCAGATGCTATCCCAAGGGATATAAACCCGCCCGCGCCACAGTGAAACCCCCCGTTAAGTCGCCCCGCATGCCCGGCCACAACCAGCGATGCGCGAAAGTATATTGCGCCGCAGCGAAACATTGTTGCGCAACTGCGTGCGCGCCTGTAAGAAACGCCAAAGTCCAACCGCGATATGCAAACGACAGGTGCGATATGCCAACCACCCGACTCGATCCGATCGACAGAAAAATTCTGGCCGAGCTTCAGGCCGATGGCCGCATGACCAATGTGGAGCTTGCCAAGCGCGTGGGGATTTCCGCACCGCCTTGCCTGCGCCGGGTCCGCACGCTTGAGGAAAACGGCCTGATCCGCGGCTATCACGCCGAGGTCGACGCGCGCGAGCTGGGTTTTGAGGTGCAGGTCTTTGCCTCCGTCGGGCTGCAAAGTCAGGCTGAGGCGGATCTGAGTGCCTTTGAGGCGCGCTGTCGGGCGTGGCCACTGGTCCGCGAGTGTCACATGCTCAACGGTGAGGTGGATTTCATCCTCAAATGCGTAGCCCCTGATCTGAGCACGTTCCAACGCTTTTTGACCGAGGAACTGACCGCCGCCGACAATGTGGCGAGCGTCAAGACATCGCTGGTCATTCGCGGTGCCAAGGACGAGCCCGGCGTGCCCTTTGAAGTTCTCGAAGCGCGGCTGGCGCGCGAGGCTTAACCTCGCGCGCGCTGCAAAGGCTGTCTTGGATGGGCCAGAGGGCCGAAATCTGACGGCCGCGCCACATGCGGGAAGAGCGCCATAAACTGATCAAAATGCTGATATGGCAGGGTGTTCTCGAACCCCGGTCCGGGGTGGAACGTCTCCATCGCAAGCCCTGCAGCCGTCACGGTTGCATGGCGGCGCAGCGCAATATGGTAAAGCTGCACGGCGCTTGGCGGGCGCAATTCAATCACCTGCATCCCATCCAGCATATCGCGCACCGGGCGCAGGACCTGCTCTGCCATGCCGGGAATGCGCTGCAAAATCCGCGCGCCGGGGCCGGTCATCAAATCCGACAAGGGCCGTCCCAACCCGAGGGCCGCAGATGTGATCCGCGTGAGGCTCGGGCCCTCCCGCTCGGCCGGGCGCAACGTGATGCTCCCCACCCACATCAGGGGCGAGGGGCCGCGCTCATTGGTGATGATCTTGTCGCCGGGCAAAAGGTCCTCTACGGCTACCGGGCCCGAGGCTGTGGCGATCAGCGTGCCGCGCGCAAACGCGGTAAATGCCGCCTGAAAAAGCGGCAGATCGGGGGCCACTTGCCTGAGCTGGCAAATCTCGCCCATGCGGCCCAGATAGGAGATGTCATAGGCTTGTTTGGGATAGTCATCAGCCGTGCGCCGGAGCAGATGCTCGTCCATGCGCGGGTCGGCTAAGGCCGAGCCAGCCTGCACCGGGTTCAGGAAATTCAACGCCGAGGGGGTATAGACCATTGTCACAAACACTTATTCTACAAGCTATCACAACCGCGCCGGCCCCCACCGACAACGACAATTGGACATCTATCGTCTTCAATTAAACGACGGCATAACGCTCCGCCATTGATTACTTCGCACCACTTCCCGTGGGGTCTAGCTGCCAATTGCATCGCTCCCCGATTGCACCATCAACTTGGCGTCTCCCTCAGTCTCTCATGCCGCCCGCCGCATGTATCGCGGGCCTGCGTCCCAATGTCTTCTCATATGCCGTCGCGCGCCCCAAATATTGCAGGCCACGCGCGGGTCAGGCTGTTTTCAGTGCCGCCGATTGCACATCAGGCCCAGCCCGGCGCAGCACCAAAGCGCGCCGCTTGCCGCGTTGAAACGGCAGGGTAAGCAGGTCCCCTTCGGCTGCTTTCAGAGCCGAGGCCATCCAACGTGGCTGCTTTTTTATTGTCGCATTCATTGTCGTTAATCCTCTTTTGCGGGCCGGTTGATCCGACGCGGCAATATCTGCTGAGGATCAATTTGCCTGCGCTTTTGGGCAGGAATGGGCCGGGGGTGGGGCTATTTCCGCACAAATCGGCAACAAGATGGCCACGATTGCCCGATCGCTTCTAAGCTTAGGAAACAAAGGCTTTAGATTGCTAACGACCTACATGCAGAGGCAAGAACGGCAGTAATCTGGGCAAAGCTGTGGCCAGCAACGGGCAAAAAGCCCCCTATCTGCGCAGACACCTCAAAGCGTGATCGACGCGATCAGACGTCCGTAATCCGCCTCGCCCAGATGGGTTGCCCGGCGGTAGGAGTAGAACCGACCCTCATCACCATAAGTGCAATGGCGGGTCCATTCAGCGCGGCCAACCCCAGCGGCGCGCAGGCGTGACAGGCCAAAGCCCGCCAGATCAAAGAGCATCCGGTCGCCCTCTCCATTTGCGAAAAACTGCGCGTGGGCCGGATCGTCGACCATGAAGCTGTCAAGAAATTCCGGACCGACCTCGTAATTGGCCTGCGCGATGCACGGGCCGATGACGGCGCGAATCTGGTCGCGCGCGGCACCCAAGCCCACCATCGCCTCCACCGCCGCCTCAAGCACACCCTCCAGCGCCCCGCGCCAGCCCGCATGGGCCGCACCTATCACACCCGCCTCAGGGTCGGCGAAAAGAACCGGCTGACAATCAGCCGTGAGGATGCCCAACGCCACGCCCGGCGTAGCCGTCACCATCGCATCCGCCTTTGGCCGCGCCTCCAAAGGGCCGTCCACGACCACGGCTGTGGCCGAATGGACCTGGTGCAGCGTCAGCAGATGATCGGGCGCCACCTGCATCGCTTGCGCCACACGGGCGCGGTTAATGGCCACGATCTCGGCCTGATCCGAGCTGCCTACACCGCAATTGAGACCCTTGAATATGCCTGAAGACGCACCGCCCTTGCGGGTAAAAAACCCGTGACGCAGCGGGGCAAGGGCATCGGCGGTGAGAATCTCCAGCGTCATGGCTCAAGCCCCGGTGGCGGCGCGGCACCTTCAGGATAAAGGCCCATCACTTTGAAGAGGGTTCCCATTTCCGCAGGGTGCGTCAAGCGCCGATGTGCCGCGATATGCCCCTCAAGCGCCGTACCGCTGAGCTTTGCCGCCAAAGCCTCGGCCCGCGCGGTGATCCCGAGACGCTCCAAAAACACGCCCTGCGGGGTGAGGCGGGTGTGGCGCGCAGGCGAGGACGCAAGGGCCAGCGCCTCGAAATCCACATGCGCGGTCAGATCCGCCTGCCCCGGTGCGGCAAAGGGATCAACGGAAGCATGACCGCTCAGCGCCTGAAACGTATCGCCCAGAGACCGCCAGTCGCCGTAATCAATCAGCAGTGCAGCCCCGCCATGGTCCGCGATGCGCGCGCCCAGCCCACCCGCAACCTCGCAAGCGGCAGAGGCCAGTTCCACCACATCTCCGTCCCGCATATCCGTTAGCCGATGCGCGAGCGCCGCAACAGGGCCGGGCGGACCGAGGCCAAAGCCCAGCGCCCCTCCGGTCAGGCCCACGCGCCGCTCGCACCAGCCCAGCCCCCGCCGCTCAAACTGCCGAATGGGCAGCGCATCAAAAAACTCGTTTGCGATGGCAAAGATCGGCATCTGCGGCACTGTGGCGAGGTCGGTGTGATGCGCGCATGTGCCAACCCGCGCGTGCTGCGCCGCCCGCAGCACCGGGGACGCCTCGATCAGATGCAGCTCGGCGGCCTCGGCAAAGCCCGGCACGCTGCGTGTGGCCCTGAGGATATCGGCCATCAACGTGCCCCGGCCCGGCCCAAGCTCCACCAGCGCAAACCGCGCCGGCGCGCCCTGATCGAGCCACGCATGCGCCAGGGACAATCCGATAAGCTCACCGAACATCTGGCTGATTTCCGGTGCTGTGATAAAATCCCCCGCCGCGCCAAAGGGGTCACGCGTGGCATAATATCCGTGCGCGGGGTGCAGGAGGCACAAGGCCATATACTCGGCAAGCGTGATTGGCCCGCCCGCCTCAATCTGGGCCGCGATTTGCGTGCCCAGAGGTGTCATGCCGGGCGCGACCGCGCGTAGAGGATCACGACCAGCCCCACGCCGATCATCGGCAGCGACAGGATCTGCCCCATGCTGAGCCCCGCCCCGCCAAATTGCAGCGCATAGCCCAGCGGATTGTCCTGCGTGATGAACTGCGCATCGGCCTGCCGGTAGAACTCCACAAAGAAGCGCGACGCACCATAGCCGAGGAGAAACAGCCCCGAGATCAACCCCGGCCAACGCAGCGCGCCGCGCATATAGACAAGGAAAATCAGCAAGCCTCCGAGCAAAAGCCCCTCAAGCCCGGCCTCATAAAGTTGTGACGGATGGCGCGCGCACAGGCCCGGAACAAAATCTGCGCAATCCTGCGCAGCCTGACCGGGAAAGATCACGCCCCATGGCACATCTGTCGGACGGCCCCAAAGCTCTGCGTTGATGAAATTGGCAAGCCGCCCGAGCATCACCCCGATGGGTGCCACCATACACATCATATCAGCGACCCAGAGTGGGCGCAGACCATGCCGCCACGCGAAAAGGTAATTGACCACCACAACGCCCAGAAGCCCACCATGAAAGGACATGCCGCCCTGCCACACCATCAATATCTCAGACGGGTTGGCGAGGTAATATCCCGGCTGGTAAAAAATCACAAAGCCGAGCCGCCCGCCAAGGATCACGCCCAGAACCACCCATGTCAACAAATCCTCGACTTGGCCCGGCGTCATCACCGGATCCTGAGGCCAAAGCTGGGACCGCCGCACGGTCCGCACAATCAGCCGCCAGCCCAGAACGATCCCCACGATATAGGCCATCGCATACCAGCGCAGCGCGACCTCCATCCCAAAAAGTGAGAAGGAGACAATTTCGGGCGAGAGCGGGGGAAAGGGAATGGCTGCCAGCATGCTCGCATCTGTCACCGCCCCCCAATGGGAAGTCAACCTTGAGATGCCCGGCCACCTGCCCCATATACAAGGAAAGCAAAACGCCAAAGGATGCCCCATGCAAAGCCGCAACAAAGTGCTCGACGATATCTCGCAACTGATGACCAACGCGATGGGCGTAGCGCAAGGCGCCAAGCAAGAGGCCGAGACGGCCATGTCGTCAATGATGGACCGCTGGCTTGCGGATCGTGATTTCGTCACGCGCGAGGAGTTTGATGCCGTGCGCGCGATGGCCCAAAAAGCGCGCGAAGAGAACGCCGCACTGATGGCGCGGATCGAGGCGCTGGAAGGCTCCAAAAAGGGCTGAGCTTACGTTAACCCTTTGCCAATTGAGGGATGACAAACCGCCCCCCGCGCCCTTAATATTTCATTAACTTTGGTGAATGGCGTGCATGCATATCGGGCGTTCCCGTGCCGCACGTCAGGTGTGGTACGAGTGAAGAAATCAATGGCCTCAGCCAGCGCCGAGAGGCTCGACAACCTTCGCAAAGGCGTGGCCAAAGTCCGCGCCCTGAGGGTCATCATACGCAACGCGCCCAACCAGCTGCGACGCGACGCGGCTATAATCACCTTCACCGGGACCCTTGACGCAATCCTTGAGGATCTTATCGCGCTCGAAGATGCGGGCGCGCTCAGCGCTCTGGATGATGCCGATTAACCCGCCACAGCGTCAACCATTGGGCGCATATAGACAACCAAGGCAGAGCATCCACAACTTATTGCGGTTATCCACAACTTATTGCTTTACAGCGCGAATCGGGTGGCGCACCATGTAAAGCAAGGGACGGGGGATAAGCTTCCGCCCATCGAGCAGGCATCTGGCACCGCAGGACCAAACCGGACCTCGGGCGCCATGAAAACACGAGGTGGCACCATGGCACTCTCCGAGCAATATCTCACCGACGACATTCACCCCATTGATATTGTTGAGCATCTTGCCCAGCATAATGAGTGGGATTTCGACCGGATCGGCGATGATCAGATCGCCATGGCGGTCGAGGGCAAATGGCGGACATATTCCATCACACTCGCATGGTCAGGCTTTGACGAAACGCTGCGGATGATCTGCACCTTTGATATGGACCCTCCGGCGGATAAAATGCCCGCGCTCTACAATATTCTCAACGATGTGAATGATCGCTGCTGGGCGGGGGCGTTCACCTATTGGGGCGAGCAAAAACTGATGGTTTACCGCTATGGCCTCGTCCTGGCCGGTGGGCAGGATGCCAGCGCCGAGCAGATCGATACGATGATCGGGGCAGCCGTGGTCAGCGCCGAACGGTACTACCCGGCGTTTCAGCTTGTCGTCTGGGGCGATCAGGAGCCTGCCGACGCACTTCAGGTCGCCATTGCAGAGGCCTACGGGCGGGCGTAAACCTCGCCCCCGTAAGGCAATCGCGGGGGGATTTCATGGATATGGATTTTGTGGCCAAACGAGGCCTCGTGCTTCTGGGTTGTGGCAAGATGGGCTCTGCCATGCTCGCCGGTTGGCTGGAGGGCGGGCTGCCTGTGAGCAGCGTCTGGGTGATTGATCCAAACCCGTCGGACTGGTTGCGCGGCACGGGTGTGCACATAGGCGGGGCGCTGCCCGAGGCTCCTGCCATCGTTCTTATCGCCGTAAAGCCGCAGATGATGGGCGATGCCTTGCCCGCGATCACAAGGATGGGCGGCGGTGAAACGCTCTTTGTTTCCGTGGCCGCAGGCACCTCTATTGCCGCCTTCGAGACGGCGCTGGGCGCGCAAAGCCCCATCATCCGCGCCATGCCCAACACCCCCGCCGCCGTGGGGCGCGGAATCACCGCAATCATCGGCAATGCCCAAAGCAGCGCCGCACAGATGGACCTTGCCGACGCACTTCTCAGCGCTGTGGGGCAGGTCGTGCGGCTTGAGCATGAGGCGCAAATGGACGCGGTTACAGGCGTTTCGGGCTCCGGCCCGGCATATGTGTTTCACATGATTGAATGTCTGGCCCGCGCGGGCGAGGCTGAGGGGCTCTCGCCGGATCTCGCCATGCAACTGGCCAAGGCCACAGTGGCGGGCGCAGGCGCGCTGGCAGAGGCGGCGGACGAAAGCCCGGCAGAGCTGCGCGTCAACGTCACCTCACCGAATGGCACAACGCAAGCGGGGCTTGAGGTGTTGATGAGCGAGACTGCGGGCCTGCCGCCGCTCATCCAAAACA
This sequence comes from Roseovarius carneus, assembly GCF_020141465.1. Classification (NCBI taxonomy): domain Bacteria; kingdom Pseudomonadati; phylum Pseudomonadota; class Alphaproteobacteria; order Rhodobacterales; family Roseobacteraceae; genus Roseovarius; species Roseovarius carneus. Next base: position 406,186 of record NZ_JAHSPD010000001.1, read on the forward strand.
CCGTGGCGGCAGCCGCGAAAAGAGCACGGGAGCTTTCCAATGGCTGAGATTACCTTTGACGACTTTCTGGCCGTCGATATCCGCGCGGGCCGCATCACACGGGCCGAGGAATTCCCCGAAGCGCGCAAGCCCGCCTATAAGCTCTGGATTGATTTCGGCCCCGAAATTGGTGAGCGCAAAAGCTCCGCCCAGATCACCAAGCATTACACGCCCGAAGGCCTCATCGGCACCCAAGTGATGGGCGTTGTGAACTTCCCACCCCGCCAGATCGGACCGATGCGCTCGGAGGTTCTGGTGCTGGGCCTCGCCGATGCAAACGGCGATATCGTCCTCATCCGCCCCGATCATAAGGTGCCAAACGGCGAGCGGATGCAGTGATCCGCGTCTTTCTCACCCGCCCCCTGCCCGAGGCCGTGATCACCGCCGCCGAGGCCGCGTTCGAGGTGGAAATCCGCGACAGCACCGCCGCGATGAAACCGGCGGAGATGCGCGCGGCCTTGGCGCTCTATGATGGGGTGCTGGCGACGCTGGGTGATACGTTCGACGTGGAGATTTTCGGAGACGCCCCGCACCGCTGCAAGGTCATTTCCAACTTTGGCGTTGGCTACAATCATATCGACGCCACTGCCGCCCGCGCCTGCGGGATCACCGTGACCAACACGCCCGGCGCCGTCACTGATGCCACCGCCGATATCGCCATGACCCTGATGTTGATGACCGCGCGGCGCGCGGGCGAAGGCGAGCGTATCTTGCGCGCGGGCCGCTGGGACGGCTGGCACCCCACGCAGCTTCTGGGCACGCATGTCACCGGCAAGACCGCCGGGATCATCGGCATGGGGCGCATCGGCACGGCTATTGCGCAGCGCTGTCATTACGGCTTCGGAATGGACGTGCTCTACACCGCGCGCTCGGACAAGGATGTGCCCTTCCCCGCCACCCGGATGGCGCTTTGGGACGTGCTGAGCCGCGCCGATATCACCTTTATCTGCGTGCCCGGCGGGGCCGAGACCTATCACATGATCGACGCCGCCGCCCTGAAGCAGATGCCGACCCACGCCCATCTCATCAACATTGCGCGCGGCGATATCATCAGCGAGGCCGCACTGATCGCGGCCCTGCAAAAGGGAATGATCGCGGGCGCGGGGCTTGATGTCTACGAGCATGAGCCGAAAGTGCCCGAAGCCCTTATTGCCATGGAGAATGTTACCCTCCTTCCCCATATGGGCACAGGCGCGCTGGAGGTGCGCACACGGATCGGGATGCTGGCCGTCGAGAACCTCAAAACCTTCTTCGAGACGGGCACAGGGCCGCACCTGGTCAACTGACGCCCGGTTACGCTTGACGCTGCGACACCGGGCGGCGACACCTATCCGCTATTTGGGAGCGCTTCTATGACACCCCCCGCCATCACCGGAACCGGCGTTTTTACCCCGCCGCAGGTCATTACCAATGACGAGTTGGTCACCGCGTTCAATGCCTATGCGGACCTTTTCAACACCCGGAACGCCGCCGCAATCGACGCAGGGGAATTAGAGGCCAAAGCCCATTCCAGAACCGATTTCATCATCGGCGCGTCAGGGATTCATCAGCGTCACGTAATGGACAAGTCCGGCATTCTCGATCCCGAAATCATGCACCCCAGCTTTGCGGCACGCGCTGATGATGCGCCCTCGATGATGGCCGAAATGGCGCTGAGCGCGTGCCACGCAGCGCTGGCTCAGGCCGGGCGGCGGGCCGACGAGGTTGATCTGATCATCTGTGCGGCATCCAACCATGAGCGCGCCTACCCGGCGATTGCCGTGGAAATACAACAGCTTCTGGGCGCGGGTGGCTTTGCGTTTGACATGAATGTCGCCTGCTCCTCGGCCACGTTCGGAATACAAGCGGCGGCCGATATGGTGCGCGCAGGCTCCGCCCACTGCGCCATCGTGGTCAGCCCTGAGATATGCTCAGCCCATCTGGAATGGCGCGACCGCGACTGCCACTTCATCTTCGGGGATGTCTGCACCGCCGCCGTGATCGAGCCGTCAGAGGCCGCCAAGGGCGCAAAATTCGACATTCTCAGCACGCGCTGCGCCACGCAATTTTCCAACAACATCCGCAACAATAACGGATATCTGCGCCGCAGCCGGGGCCAGATGGAGGACCGCCGCGACATGCAGTTCATGCAAGAGGGGCGGCGCGTCTTCAAAGAAGTGCTGCCCATGGTCAGCACCCATATCCACGACCATCTAGAGGACGAACGCATCACGGCGGACGCGCTCAAACGCCTCTGGCTGCACCAAGCGAACAAATCCATGAACGATTTCATTGGCCGCAAAGTGCTTGGCCGCACGCCCAGTGCCCAAGAACAACCAAATATCCTTCAAGACTACGCGAATACCTCCTCGGCAGGCTCCATCATCGCCTTCTCTAAATACTCGGACGACCTGCGCTCGGGCGATCTTGGGCTGATCTGCTCCTTTGGGGCGGGATATTCCGTGGGCTCTGTCATCGTGCGGCGGGCGGGGTGAGAAACACGGACCCCGAGGCATCCGGCACAACCACAGCAATATGCGGGTGTGCGCCGCAAGTGCGATTTAAAAATGACTTTTCCCGAGTAACTCGCTAGGTGAAAAGGTGCATGCAGCGCACCCTTGCAATGCGCGCAGTTTTTTGAAGATAGACGTTTTTTAAGGATATAGTGTATGTCGTCCATGGGCAGTTACCTGAAGAAACACACCGAGGCACTGGTGAAGGATGTGGGCATCGAGCCCGCCTGCCAACTGACGGGCAAATCCAAGGCAACACTGGGCCGCTATTATTCGGACCATGACGAACACGTGGATCGCTTCATGCCCGTCGATGCGGTGGCGGCCCTGGAAGACGCCGCGTCCTATCCGCATGTCACCGCCGCGCTGGCCGAGCTTAAGGGCATCTCGCTTGAGTTCGGCGAAGACCGGCGCAACGCCAGAGAAAAAGGCGGCGTGAACAGCGATGTAATCGCGCTGAGCCAACGGTTTGCGATGCTGATGGCCGAATATCAGCAATCCATTCAGGATGGCGTGATCACAGTGAACGAGGCCAAGCGCCTGCTGCGGGAGACGACGCAGCTTCAAAAGGTGCTGATCGACATGAAGATGCACCTCGAAGAAGAAAGCGGCTAGAGCCTGTCGCGTTCACTTGAGGCATCAGTTACACGCGATACGCTTTAAAACGCGCTGCGCAGATCCGATGGCGCGCGGCCATAGCGGCGGCGCATCGCGCGCGCCAAGGCAGCCGGCGATTCGTAGCCGCAGCGCACAGCAATCTCCGACACGCTGAGCCGTGTGCTCTCCAACAGCTTCAACGCCTCCGACAGACGCAAATGCCGATACACAGTACCCGGCGGCGCGCCCAGAGCGGCACGAAAGCGGCGGTCCAGCGTACGGGGCTGCACCGATAGCGCCTCGGCCAAAGCGACGAGCGTCAGGGGTTGCTCCACATGCGCGCGCATGTGCGCCAGCGCCCGGCGGATCACCGGCGCGCGCCCTTGAGGGTCCGGCGCAGCCCTGCCGCGCCCATGCATCACATGATCCTCCACATCGAGCCGCCCCGCCGTCCCGAGGTGGTCCCCGATCAGCCCCAGCATCAGGTCCAGCGCCGACATCGCTCCGGCGCAGGTCATCACCGGCCCGTCCCGCACCACGCGGGCGCGTTGCACATCGACCTGCAAGAAAGCCTCGCCAAACGGCTCGATCAGGTCCCAATGCAACGTCGCGCGCCGCCCCTCCAGCATCCCCGCCGCCGCCATAAGCCACGGGCCCGCATCAAGGCCCACCACCACGCCCGCCTGCCGCGCCGCGCGGCTGAGCGCCCGGCGCATGGCAGCGGTGTTCAGCGCCTCATGCCCGTAGCTTGCGTGCACGAAAAGGTAATCGCAGGGGATCATATCCCCCAATGCGGCATGGGGCAGAACCTGCATTCCCGAGGACGAGGTCACAGGCGCACCACCCGGTGTCAGGATAGACCAGTCAAACGCCGCGCTGCGGGTTACCGTATTGGCCGCGCGCATCGGCTCAAGACAATTGGCAAGGCAAAGGTTGGAGAACTGATCGAAAATGAGCACGCTCACCCGGATGGGGCGGAGTAGTGGTTTTGTCCATTTCTGCATCATTTCTGTCCATTACGGCAAATGTACATATGCGTCCAGCACAGTAGTCTCATCCGCAGACCTGCCACCACAAAAGGAGCCGCCGATATGCCGCTGACCATGAACAAAGATGTCTTCATCACCTGCGCCGTCACAGGCGGCGGCGGCACTCAGGATCGTAGCCCCCATGTACCACGCAGCCCCGAGCAGATCGCCGAAAGCGCCATCGCCGCCGCCAAAGCAGGCGCCGCCGTGGTCCATTGCCACGTCCGCGACCCCAAGACCGGCGCGCCCAGCCGCGATCCCAAACTCTACCGCGAGCTGACCGACCGCATCCGCGCCGCCGATACCGATGTCGTGCTCAACCTGACCGCCGGGATGGGCGGCGATATGATCTTTGGTGATCCCGAAAACCCCCTGCCGATCAATGAAGGTGCCTCCGACATGGTCGGCGCGACCGAGCGCATGGTGCATGTGGCCGAATGCCTGCCAGAGATGTGCACGCTCGATTGCGGCACGATGAACTTCGCCGAGGCCGATTACGTGATGACCAACACGCCCGGCATGCTCACGGCGATGGGCGGCATGATGACCGATCTGGGCGTGCGCGCCGAGATCGAGGCGTTTGACACGGGCCATCTTTGGTATGCCAAGCAACTTGTGAAGGATGGCGTTCTGGAAAAGGACGCTCTGGTTCAGCTCTGCATGGGCGTGCCATGGGGCGCGCCAAATGATCTCAATACTTTCATGGCGATGGTCAACAACGTGCCTGACGACTGGACATGGTCCGCGTTCTCGCTGGGCCGCGATCAGATGCCATACGTGGCCGCCGCCGTTCTGGCGGGTGGCAATGTCCGCGTGGGGCTGGAGGATAACCTCATGCTCGACCGTGGCGTTCTGGCCGAAAACCATCAGCTCGTGACCCGCTCGGTCGAGATCATAGAACGCCTCGGCGCGCGGATCATGACACCGGGCGAGGTGCGCGAGCAACTTCGCCTGACCAAACGCGCGCCACGCGGGTGAGCATGCGCGTCCTGATCACCGGCGGCGGCTCGGGTATCGGGTTGACCCTTGCGCGCAGGTTTGCGGCGGATGGCGCCGAGGTGGCGCTTTGTGATGCGGACCCCAAAGCCGTCGCCCACGCCGCCGAGGCCCTGCCCGGCGCTATCGCGCGCACCTGCGATGTGACGGACGCAGCCCAGATGGATACGTTTCTCGGCGAGGTTGAAGCGGCATGGGGCGGCATCGACGTCGTGTGCGCCAACGCAGGCACCGGCGGGCCTGCGGGCTTGATCGAGGATCTGGATTATCAGGCGTGGCAGGATTGCGTTGCGGTCAACTTGCACGGTGCGTTCCTGACATGCCGTTGGGCCGCGCGGCTGATGCGGGCCCAAGGGTCGGGCGCGATCATCATCACCTCGTCCACCTCGGGCCAATGGGGCCACCCGCTCCGCTCGCCCTATTGCGCATCAAAATGGGCGCTGGTGGGTCTCACGAAAACGCTGGCGATGGAGCTTGGCCCCGCAGGCGTGCGCGTCAACGCGATCTGCCCCGGCGCGGTTGAGGGCGACCGGATGGACCGCGTGGTGGCCATGGAAGCCGCCGCCGCAGGGCGCGACGAGGCAGATGTGCGGGCGCAATATGTAAGCGGCGTGTCGATGCGCACATGGGTCACGGCGGATGATCTGGCCGACACGGTGCTTTTCCTCGCCTCACCCGCCGCCTCCAAGATATCCGGCCAGATCATCGCGATTGACGGCCACACAGAAACCAACGCGCCCTGAGCGCACCGAAGCAGGACCACAGCATATGACCAGAACAGCATCCATCATCGGCGGCGGCGTCATCGGCGGCGGCTGGGCCGCGCGGTTCGCGCTCAATGGCTGGGACGTGCGGGTGTTCGACCCCGACCCTGAGGCAGAGCGCAAGATCGGCGAGGTCATGGACAACGCACGCCAAGCCCTGCCTATGCTCTATGACTACGCGCTCCCCGCAGAGGGGAGCATCACCTTTCACGGCTCCATCGCCGAGGCGGTCGCGGGGGCGACATGGGTGCAGGAAAGCGTCTCCGAGCGGCTGGACCTCAAGCACAAAGTCTACGGCGAGATACAGGCGGCGGCTCCGGCTGTGCTGATAGGCTCGTCCACCAGCGGCTTCAAGCCGTCCGAGTTGCAAGACGGCGCGACAGACCCCTCGCGCATCATGGTCACGCACCCGTTCAACCCGGTCTACCTCATGCCCCTGATCGAGCTTGTGGCCTCGCCTCAGACAGCGCCAGACGCCGTGGACACCGCCGCCGATATGCTGACCTCCCTCGGCCTCTATCCGCTGCGCGTGCGCAAAGAAATCGACGCCCATATCGCCGACCGTTTCCTTGAGGCCGTGTGGCGCGAGGCCCTCTGGCTCATCAAGGACGGGATCGCCACGACTGAGGAAATTGACAACGCCATCCGCTATGGCTTTGGCATCCGCTGGGGCCAGATGGGCCTTTTCGAGACCTACCGCGTCGCGGGCGGTGAAGCGGGCATGAAGCATTTCATCGAGCAATTCGGGCCGTGTCTCACCTGGCCATGGACCAAGTTGATGGACGTGCCGGAGCTTACCGATGAGTTGGTGGATATGATCGCGGATCAGTCGGACGCGCAATCGGGCCACCTCACCATCCGCGAGCTGGAGCGTAAACGCGATGGCAACCTCATCGCGATGATGCGCGCGCTTAAACAACAAGGCAACGCATCAGGGCGCCTGATCAACGAGCACCAAAAAACCATGCGCCCACGTATGGAAGACGCCACACCCCTGATCAGTCAGCGCCGGATGATCCCCGTCGATTGGACCGATGTGAACGGCCATATGAACGAGGGTCGCTATGGTCAAATCTTCTCCGATGCCGCTGAGGAAGTCATGGCCCATATCGGCGCGGATGATGATTATATCGCGGGCGGGATGAGCTATTTCACCGTGGAGACAACCGTGAAATACCTCGCCGAGACCCATGCGGGCGAACGGGTTGAGGTCCGCACGACCATTACAGAAGGCCAAGGCAAAAAACTCCGCTGCGCCCATGAGATGATCCGCGCCTCAGATGGGGAGCTACTCGCAACATGCGATCAATTCATGCTGCATGTCAGCCTTGAGACCCGTCGCACCTGCGATCCCGCACCCGCCGTGCGCGCCAATGTCGAGCGCCTCGCCGCGCTGCACGCGAAGGAGACATAAGATGAATTTCGGCCTGACCGACGAACAAGAGATGATCGTCTCCACCGTCCGCAGCTTTGTGGAAAAGGAGATCTATCCACATGAGGCAGAGGTCGAGCGCACCGGCGAAGTGCCCGAAGCGGTGTCTGAGGCGATCAAGCAAAAGACCATCGATCTGGGCTTTTACGCCTGTAACTTCCCTGAGGAAGTCGGTGGCGCAGGCCTTAACCATCTGGAATTCGCGCTGGTCGAGCGCGAGCTTGGACGCGGCTCCATGGCACTCAACCACTTCTTTGGGCGGCCCCAGAATATCCTGATGGCCTGCGAAGGGGAGCAGCGTGAGAGATACCTGATGCCCGCCGTGCGCGGCGAACGGATGGACGCGCTGGCCATGACCGAACCCGGAGCAGGATCGGACGTGCGGGGCATGAAATGCAGCGCGCGGCGCGACGGCGGGGATTGGGTTCTGAATGGCACGAAACACTTTATCTCGGGCGCAAATCACGCCGATTTCCTGATCGTCTTCGTGGCCACGGGCGAGGATGACACTCCGAAGGGGCCGAAAAAACGCATCACCACCTTCCTCGTGGATCGCGGCACGCCGGGCTTCACCATCCGCGACGGCTACAAATCCGTGAGCCACCGCGGCTACAAAAACATGATCCTCGAATTCGATGACTGCCGCCTGCCGGACGCCCAGGTGCTGGGCCAGGTCGATGGCGGCTTTGCGGTGATGAACGAGTGGCTCTACGCCACCCGCATCACCGTGGCGACGATGAGCGTGGGCCGCGCGCGGCGCTGCTTTGATATGGCGCTGAACTACGCCGCCGAGCGCGAGCAATTCGGCCAAGCTATCGGGAAATTCCAAGGCATCAGCTTCCAGATCGCCGATATGATCACCGAGATCGACGCCGCAGATTGGCTCACCCTCGCCGCCGCCTGGCGGCTGGATCAGGGTCTGCCCGCCAACCGCGAGATCGCCTCAGCAAAACTCTACGCCTCCGAAATGCTAGCGCGCGTGACCGACGCAACCTTGCAGATCTACGGCGGAATGGGCTTGATGGACGACTTCCCGATCGAGCGGTTCTGGCGCGACGCCCGCGTCGAGCGGATCTGGGACGGCACAAGCGAAATCCAGCGCCACATCATCAGTCGTGACCTTCTGCGCCCCTTGGGCGCGTAAGATAGATTTTATGCCTTCGGCGAGAATATTTTCAGCAAGAAGAAGAGGGGGCGCCCCAAAAGCAACCCCCTCTAGAAAAGACACAAGATCTTCTCCTTGCACGGCCATCGGCGTCCCCGCCTGTCCCGCTCTGAGAAGGTCTCCGATTCTGGTTAACAAAATGTATATTCTTCTTGCCTTAAATATCCTCGCCGAAGGCTCTTCTCTCTTCGGAAAGACATCACAATGACCCGCGACCTTGCCCGCCTCTTGCGGCCCAAATCCATCGCCGTGGTCGGCGGCGGTGCGTGGTGCGCCTCGGTGATCGAGCAATGTGCCAAAATGGGCTATTCAGGCGCAGTCTGGCCAGTGCACCCAACACGTTCTGAGGTCGCGGGCACGCGCGCCTACGCCTCGCTCGAAGACCTGCCTAGCCCACCAGACGCCGTTTTTCTCGGTATCAATCGCCACGCCACGATAGACGCCGTGCGCAGCCTCAGCGCCATGCGTGCGGGCGGCGCGGTTTGCTTTGCCAGCGGCTTTGCCGAGGCGCAGGCCGAGACGGGCGATGGCTTGGATTTGCAAACGGCCCTGCTTGAGGCCGCGCGCGACATGCCTGTGCTCGGCCCTAATTGCTACGGGTTTATCAACTATCTCGATGGCGCGCTCTTGTGGCCGGACCAGCATGGCGGTCAGCGGGTGGAGCGTGGCGCCGCCATCCTCGTGCAGAGCTCGAACATGGCGATCAACATGACCATGCAGGCGCGCGGCTTGCCACTGGCCTATGTGCTCACAGCGGGCAATCAGGCGCAGACGGGCCTTGCGGAGATGGGCCTTGCCGCGCTCCGCGACGAGCGGGTCACCGCCCTTGGAATGCATATTGAGGGCATCGGCGACATTCGCGCGTTCGAGGCCCTCGCGGCTGAGGCGCGCGCGCTTGGCAAACCCATCGTGGCGCTGAAGGCGGGCCGCTCGGATCAAGCGCAGGCCGCGACCGTGTCGCACACCGCCTCCCTTGCAGGCAGCGACGCCGGGGCCCGCGCCCTATTGCGCCGTCTAGGGATTGCGCAGGTCCATGGGCTGACTGCCCTTCTGGAGACGCTCAAGCTGCTGCATTTTGCAGGCCAGCTTGCGTCCAACCGCATCATCTCAATGTCCTGCTCGGGCGGCGAGGCGAGCCTGATTGCAGATGTTGCACTCGACCATGATGTCACGTTCCCGCCGCTGAACGACGCGCAGCGCAAGGGCTTGCGCGACGCGCTCGGGCCGATGATCGCCCTCGCCAACCCGTTGGATTACCATACCTTTATCTGGAACGATGCCGCGAAGATGACCGCCTGTTTCACCGCCATGCTACAAGGCGATGTGGCCGCAGGCATCCTCATTGCGGACTTCCCGCGCCCAGACCGCTGCGACCCCGCCGCGTGGGGGTGCCTGTTTGAGGCCGGTGGCGCGGCGCAAAAAGCCACCGGCAAGCCGCTCCTTCTGACCGCGACGTTGCCCGAAGCGCTCCCCGAGGCCTTTGCCGCCCGTGCCGCCGCCGCCGGGATGGTGCCGATGATGGGTCTGGAGGACACGCTCACCGCCATCGCCGCCGCTCAATTGCCCCCCCCGCAAGCGGAGCCAATCGCGCTGACCGGCACCCCGATCAACCCAGTCACCCTGAGCGAAGCGCGTGCCAAATCCGCCCTCGCCGCGCATGGTCTCAGAGTGCCGCAGGCACACCAATGCCAGCGCAGCGCATTGCCCGAGGCCGCACCCGAGGCCCCCTTCCCCGCGGTTTTGAAATCCGAAGGCTTGGCGCATAAAACCGAGGCAGGTGGCGTCGCCCTGAACATCGCCACACCCGAGGCGCTGATAAAGGCCGCAGGCACCATGCCCGGCGACAGCTTCCTGATTGAGGAAATGATCACCGGCGCAATCACCGAGCTTTTGGTCGGGGTCATCCGCGATCCGGCGCATGGGTTTGTCCTGACCCTGGGTGCGGGCGGCACAATGACCGAGCTTATGTGCGACACGGCCTCGCTTCTGCTGCCCGCGACGCCCGAGGATATCCGCGCAGCCCTCATGACCTTGCGCATCGCGCCGGTTCTGTCAGGCTATCGCGGCAAGCCCGGCGCGGAGATGCAGAGCATCGTCGATGCTGTGCTGGCCGTGCAGGCCTACACGCTGGCCAATGCGGCGCGCGTGGAAGAGGTTGAGATCAATCCGCTCATCGTCACCCCCACCCGCGCGGTGGCCGCCGATGCGCTTATCACTTTGGGAGAAGAGCCATGAGCCATCCGATCACAACAGAGACACGCGGCCAAGTGCTTGAGGTCACGCTTGATAGGCCCAAGGCCAATGCGATTGATCTGACCGCCAGCCGCCTGATGGGGGAGGTGTTTCGGGATTTCCGTGACGACCCAGCCTTGCGCGTCGCGATCATCACCGGCGCGGGAGAGAAATTCTTCTGCCCCGGATGGGACCTGAAGGCGGCGGCGGATGGCGATGCGGTGGATGGCGATTACGGCGTCGGCGGGTTCGGCGGCATTCAGGAACTGCGCGACATGAACAAGCCCATTATCGCCGCTATCAACGGTATTTGCTGCGGCGGTGGGCTGGAACTGGCGCTCAGCGCCGATATCCTTCTGGCCGCCGATCACGCGAGCTTTGCGCTGCCCGAAATCCGCTCGGGCACCGTCGCGGATGCGGCGTCAGTCAAGCTGCCCAAACGCATCCCCTATCATATCGCGATGGAGATGCTTCTGACCGGGCGCTGGATCGAGGCGGAGGAGGCCGCGCGCTGGGGCATGATCAACCGCATCTACCCCGCCGCCGATCTTATGAGCGAGGCGCGCGCGATGGCCGATCATCTCGCCAGCGGCCCGCCTCTGGTTTATGCCGCGATCAAGGAGATCATGCGCGACGCCGAAGGGCGCAGCTTCCAGGACACGATGAACAAGATCGTCCGGCGGCAATATCCGACCGTGGATGCGCTCTATGCCTCCGACGATCAGATGGAGGGCGCGCGCGCCTTTGCGGAAAAACGCGACCCGGTATGGAAGGGAAAATGAACCTGCCGACCCGCGATTTCATCGGCTATGGCCAAAACCCACCCCGATCCGCGCCTGCCTTGAGGGTCCGGGAAATTTTCTCGTTTCGCATCACGGCCCAAATCGCTATCTTATCCGTCACAACGACAAAAAACGTCCAACTGGGAGATAACGCATGAAATATTACCTCAAATTCGGGGTTGCTGCCGCAATCAGCATGACTTTCGCCGGCGAAGCCCTCGCCACGGAGTGGAATGTCTCGCTCTGGGGCAAGCGCCGCGCGTTCACCGAGCATGTGGAAAAGCTGGCCGAGCTGGTCGATGCAAAAACCAACGGTGAGTTCACCCTCAACCTCAGCTATGGTGGCCTCAGCAAAAACCGCGAAAACCTGGATGGGATTTCCATCGGCGCGTTTGAGATGGCGCAGTTCTGTGCGGGCTATCACCGCGACAAGAACCCCACCATCACCGTGCTGGAGCTTCCCTTCCTCGGTGTTGAGACGCTTGAGCAGGAACGTGAATTGTCGATGGCGCTCTACGCCCTTCCCGCCGTGCAAGAGGACCTTGGCCGCTGGAATGCCACGCTTCTGATGCCTTCGCCCATGCCGCAATACAACCTCGTGGGCCTCGGCGATGCGCCTGCAACCCTTGAGGATTTCGCAGGGCTGAGCGTGCGTGCCACCGGCGGCATTGGTGCCGCGATGGAAGCTGTGGGCGCCGTGCCCACCTCCATGTCCGCCACCGAAGTGCGCCAGTCGATGGATAGCGGCGTGGTCAAGGCCGTGGCCTTTGCTCCTCATGCGCATATGTCCTTCGGCACAATCGAGAATGGCCAGTGGTGGACGACCAACCTCAACCCCGGCACGGTGAATTGTCCCGTTGTGGCCAACACCGACGCGCTCAATGATCTAAGCGATGCGCACCGCGAGGCGCTGCTCGGCTCCATCGACGAGGCGCTGGATCACTACGTGGACAATTACACCAACGTGACCATGGCCGCTTGGGGCCCAGCGCTGGACGAGCGCGGGATCGAGCGTGTGAGCTTCTCCGCCGAAGGTCTCGCCGCCTTTGAAGACGCCGTTGCAGGCCCCGCCGCCGCCGCATGGATCGAGGACATGAGCGCCCGCGGCCTGCCCGCGCAGGAGCTTTATGACTTCGCCACCGGCAAGATCGGTGACCTCAAGGGCATGTAAGCCATGAGAGGCGCTCCGGGGCTTTGCCTCGGGGCGTCTCACCCCTGTCTCGCCGTCCAGATTGGGCGCGGTGGGCTGACCCGACTTATCCCAGCAATATGAAGGATATATCATGGCCGGTGGCGCCTCCGTCCTCTCAGATGACAGCACCCTGTCGCGCATCGACACCCGCCTTTATGGGCTGGAGCGTGTCCTCGCATTGGTAAGCGGTCTTGCCGTGTTCTCACTCATGTTGCTGGCTGTCGCCTCGGTCAGCGGGCGCAATTTCTTTGGCCAGCCCCTTCCCGGCTATGTCGATTGGATCGAGCAGGCCATGCCGCTCATCGCGTTCATGGGCATCGCCTATGCCCAGCGCGACGGCGGCCATATCCGCATGGATATCGTGGTGGGCGCGCTCAAGGGCCGCGCCCTTTGGGCGGTGGAGCTGATCACCACCTTCTTCGTGCTGGCGCTGATGCTGCTGCTGGTCTGGGGCACGTGGGCGCATTTCGAGCGTAGCTTCGATTTCGGCGCACCGATGTGGAGCCGTGACAGCTCCATGGATATCGCCCTGCCGCTCTGGCCCGCCAAGCTGCTGGCTCCGGTAGCGTTCGGCGTGCTCTGCCTGCGCCTTTGTCTTCAGGTCTGGGGCTTTGCGCGCGCACTCATCTCCGGCACCGACAGCCCTGTGGCCGTGCCCTTGGTGATCGACGCCGCCACCCAAGCGCGGCTTGAGGCCGAGCAACTCATGGGCCGGGACACATAACCAATGACCACAGACCCCACAGATATCGGCATCATCGTCACCGGCGGCATGCTCGTCATGGTCATCCTCGGGATGCGCGTGGCCTTCGCCGCCGCAATGGCCGGGATGATCGGCCTCATCTGGATTTTCTGGGCGCGCAAAGGCTATGCGGGCGATGAGCTAGGCTGGGCCCTTACCGTGGCCATCAAGACCGCGGGCCAAGTGCCCCATTCCAAGGTCAGCTCGCAGGCGCTCAGCCTGATCCCAACCTTCATCCTGATCGGCTATCTCGCCTATTATGCAGGGCTCACAGTGGCCCTTTTCGAGGCTGCAAAACGCTGGATCGCGTGGGTGCCCGGCGGGCTTGCGGTCTCAACCGTCTTCGCCACAGCCGGTTTTGCGGCTGTCTCGGGCGCATCGGTGGCTACTGCGGCAGTGTTTGCGCGCATCGCCATCCCAGAGATGCTTAAAATCGGGTATGATAAACGCTTTGCCGCAGGGGTGGTGGCCGCAGGCGGTACGCTCGCCTCGCTGATCCCGCCCTCGGCCATCCTCGTGATCTACGCCATCATCGTGGAGCAGGACGTGGGCAAGCTCCTCCTCGCAGGCTTCATCCCCGGCGTTTTCTCGGCCTGCGTCTACGCCATCCTCATTGTCGGTATGGCGCTGACCATCAAAGGGTTCGGCCCCCCTGTGGGCGGCTTCACATGGCGGCAACGATTCGAATCCCTGCCGCCTGCGCTCCCCATCGTCTTTGTTGTCGTGACCATCATCTGCTTCGTCTACAACCCGTTTGGCGGCGATGCATGGGGCACCCCGACCGAGGGCGGCGCAATCGGCGCGTTCGTTGTCTTCCTCATGGCGCTTTATCGCGGGATGCGCTGGCCTGAGTTGAGATCGGCCCTGCTGGAGACAGCCAAGCTCAGTGTGATGATTTTCACCATCATCTGGGGCGTGCTGATCTATGTGAGGTTTCTGGGCTTTGCGGATCTGCCGGGCGTGTTCTCGGACTGGATCACGTCGCTCACCATGTCGCCCATGCTGATCCTCGTGTGCATCCTTTTGGCCTATGCGGTACTCGGCATGTTCATGGACGCAATCGGGATGCTGCTCTTGACGCTGCCCGTGGTCTACCCGGCGGTCATGGCCCTCAATGGCGGTGAGTATGTCTCAGCGGCGGATAGCGCGTTTGGCATGTCCGGCCCGATGTGTGCCATCTGGTTCGGGATATTGGTGGTGAAAATGGCCGAGTTTTGCCTTATCACCCCGCCTATCGGGCTCAATTGTTTCGTGGTGGCGGGCGTGCGCGATGACATCTCGGTGCAGGATGTGTTCAAGGGTGTGACACCCTTCTTCATCGCCGACGGGATCACCATCGCGCTGCTGGTCAGCTTTCCCATCATCGTGCTGTGGCTGCCGGGTCTGGCAAGCTAAACGGCCTTGAGCGCCGCCGCAATGATGCTGTCCTTCGACGGCATCGTGGCGGCATAGGCCGGCCCCGTGGCGATGAAGCTGTCCTCCGCCGCCAATCGGCTGACCCGCGCGCGCCCCGCCTCCACAAAGAGGGTCACAAGCCCCTCGGCCTGCCCGCCCGTGCGGCGGCACTCATCCACCACCAGCACCGCATCGCACTCTTGCGTCGCCCGCAGCAACGCCGCCTCCGGCACCGGTGCGACCCAGCGCATGTCGATGACCCGCGCATTGACGCCCTGCTGGGCCAGCTCCGCCTGCGCCTGCCGCGACAGGTAATGCCCGTTGCCGTAGCTGACGATGGCGAGGTCCGTGCCGTCACCGTGCACGCCGACCTGATCCAGCCCGATCACCTCACCACGCGGCGGATAGGTCCCCATCCACGCCCCGTCCCCCGCATGCAGATCGCGCATCGGATAAAGCGCAATTGGCTCCACAAACACGACAACACGCTGCTCCTCGCGCGCCAGCCGGACGCATTCGCGCAACATGCAGGCAGCCTCCGGTCCCGAGGACGGAACGGCAATAATAATCCCCGGAATATCGCGCAGAACGGCCAGCGAGTTGTCATTGTGGAAATGCCCGCCAAAACCCTTCTGATAGCCCAGCCCCGCGATGCGCAGCACCATCGGATTGGTAAACTGCCCCTGGGAGAAGAACGGCAAGGTCGCCGCCTCCCCGCGTATCTGGTCCTCGGCATTGTGCAGATAGGCCAGAAACTGAATCTCCGGCATCGGCAAAAACCCGTTATGCGCAAGGCCAATGGCGAGGCCAAGAATGCTCTGCTCATCCAAGAGCGTGTCAATCACCCGGTCCGGCCCAAACCGCCCGTGCAACCCTTTGGTGACGCCGTAAACACCGCCCTTGCGGCCCACATCCTCACCCATCACGGTGATCTCGCCATGCTCCAGCATGAGATCCGTGAGCGCCCAATTGATCAGGCGGCTCATCGGCTGGGGCGTGTCCATGCTGCGCAGATCACTGCCAAAGGCCACTGCGCGGGTCGCCTCATCAGGACCATTTGTCGGCGCACAGGCGCGTTTGGGCGGAATGATACTGGCCATTACATCGGCGGCGGTTTTCAGCCGTGGCCGCTCAACAGCCTTCTGCGCCACACGGTCCGTCTCGGCGCAGGTCTCGTCGTAAATCTCCAGCGCCTCGGCGCGGCTCAGCGCGCCCGCCTCATCCAGCAATCGCACCGTGTGGAGCAAAGGATCAGACGCCTCATCCGCCTCCACCCGGCTGAGTGGTAGGTAGGTCGTCGGCAAATCCGCGCCGGCATGGCCGTAAAGCCGCACCATCGTGAGGTGCAAGAAAGCGGGCTTGCGCGTGCGTCGCGCATAGGTCGCCGCCTCCGCCGCGACACGGGCCGTGTCATAAATATCAAGCCCGTCGGCGTGGAAATACTTCAGCCCCGGCCGATGCGCCATCGACGCCGCGATCCAGCCCTTGGGCGTCTGCGTGGAAATGCCAATGCCATTATCCTCACACACCCACAAAAGCGGCAAAGGCACCGATTGCACAGAGGCCCAGCCCGCCGCGTTGAGCGCGCCTTGGGCGGTGGAATGATTGGCCGACGCATCGCCGAAACTCGCCATGGCAATGCCGTCTTCAGGCAGTATCCGGTGCTCTGGCGGGCGACGGCGGGCAAGGCCGATGCCATACGCCGCCCCCACCGCTTTGGGCAGATGCGAGGCAATCGTCGAGGTTTGCGGCGGGATCATCAAAGCCTTTGAGCCCAGAACCTTGTGCCGCCCGCCGGAAATGGGGTCCTCGCTGGAGCAGGCAAAGCTGAGCAACATATCCCATGTGATATCCTGATCCGGCACCTGCCCCGCACGGGCGATCTGAAACGCCGCGTCGCGGTAATGCAGGAACGCGATGTCATCAGGGCGCAGCGCATGGGCCACCGCCGCCATCCCCTCATGCCCGGATGAACCGATCGTATAAAACCCCTGCCCCGCCTTTTGCATTGCCCGGCTGGTCCGGTCGAGCGCGCGGCTCAGACATTGCGCGCGAAAAAGCGTGATCGCCTCCGCGCCGCTCAGCGCATCCGTGGGCGCGCGCCCAGGCGGCAAATCCCCGGCAGGCACGCGGGTGCGAAAATTCTCATGCACGATCTCGGCGCGGTCCATGCGGCTCTCTCCCCCGTAATACTCCCGCCGAACCATGCCGCCGCGCACCGCGCACCGCAAGCAGGGATCACACGGCGAGGGGGCGACCCGCGCCTTGGCGCTTGTTTCAAGCCCGCCGCCTGAGGTATCACCGGTCCGGTGATCCCGAAGGAGGCCATTCCGCGCATGACAAATGCCGCCGACCCAGCGCTCGACCTTGTGGGCGTAAGCCTGCGCCTTGAAGGGCGCTTGGTTCTGGACGCGCTCACCCTGCGCGCCGATGAGCGGCGCATCGGCATTGTGGGGCGCAATGGTGCGGGCAAATCAACCCTCGCGCGGCTCATCGCCGGGCTGGAGGAGCCGCAGGAGGGCGCGCTCAGCGTGTTTGGCGTCAATGTCGCGCGGGACCGGGCCCGCGCATTGAGCACTGTGGGCATCCTCTTTCAGAACCCCGATCATCAGATCATCTTTCCCACCGTGGACGAGGAGATCACCTTTGGCCTGCGCCAGATGGGCATGACCAAGAACGAGGCTCACGCCCGCACCACCGATATGCTGGAAGCGTTTGGCAAAAGCCACTGGGCCGGGGCCTCCGTGGCCACGCTCAGCCAAGGGCAAAAGCAGCTTTTATGCCTGATGGCCGTGCTCGCGATGGCCCCGCGCCTGATCGTGCTGGATGAGCCTCTCTCGGGCCTCGATATCCCCACGCGCCTGCAACTGACCCGTTATCTGGACGCGGCCCCCGCCACGCTGGTGCATATCTCGCACGATCCCGCCACGCTGGCAGGGTATGAGCGGGTGATCTGGCTTTCGGAGGGGCGGCTGCGCGCGGACGGTGCTGCCACAAAGGTTCTCGCCGCCTTCACCCGCGAGATGCAGGACTTGGGAGGGCGCGATGATATCTCTGACCTCGCCGGTTGAAACCCGCGCCCATGGCTGGCCCGCAGGCGCGAAACTGGCCGCTCTTTGCGCAGCGACGATGGTGCTTTTCGCGGCGCAATCTCTCGCCTTTCATATCGGCGCATTGGCGGCCTGTCTTGCGCTTTATGCCGCACCGGGATGGGTGTTTTTGCGGGCCGGGTTACGGCGGCTTTGGATCTTGTGGCCGTTCATAGGCCTCATCGCGGCGTGGCACCTGATCACCGGGGCACCGCAAGAGGGGGCCATCATCGCATTGAGAATGCTCACCGCCGTGGGCCTTGCGAACCTTGTGACGATGACAACACGACTGAGCGATATGATCGCCGTCATCCGCTGGCTCGCCACACCGCTGCGCCGCATCGGGTTGAGCACCCGCGCGCTGGAATTGGCCATTGCCCTGATGATCCGTTTCACCCCGGTTCTGGTCGAAAAAGGCACGCATCTCAGCCGCGCGTGGCGCGCCCGCTCGCGCAAAGGGGTGAACTGGCGCATTGTCATGCCTTTCACCCTTCTGGCCATTGATGATGCCGAA
This sequence comes from Roseovarius carneus, assembly GCF_020141465.1. Lineage (NCBI taxonomy): Bacteria > Pseudomonadati > Pseudomonadota > Alphaproteobacteria > Rhodobacterales > Roseobacteraceae > Roseovarius > Roseovarius carneus. Next base: position 424,645 of record NZ_JAHSPD010000001.1, read on the forward strand.
CATGTGGCCGACGCGCTGAAAGCACGCGGAGGGCTGGCGCCCGGCACGCAGGCGCGTTAAGCCTCGCGCTATGGAACGCTCCCTCGCCCTCATCGCGCTTTTTGCGGCCCTCATCGCAGCCCTTGGCCTGATCCCCAAATTCTCGCTCGCCTTTGGTGTGCCGATTACGGCACAAAGCCTCGGTGTCATGCTGTGCGGCACCATTCTGGGTGCGCGGCGCGGCGCGCTGGCGGTGCTTTTGTTCCTTTTGCTGGTGGCGATGGGCTTGCCGCTTTTGGCGGGTGGGCGCGGCGGGCTTGGGCTTTTTGTGTCACCCACGGCGGGCTTCCTGATCGGCTTCCCGCTGGCGGCCTTTGCGGCGGGCTGGATCACCGAGCGGTGGCGCTCCGTGCCACTTGGCCTTGCCTCGGGCATGGCGGCGGCGGTGGGCGGGATACTCGTGCTCTACGCGTTTGGCGTGACAGGCATGGCCATCGTTCTGGGCAAAAGCTGGGGTGAGGCCGCCCTCCTAATCACGGCCTTCCTGCCGGGCGATGCAATTAAGGCGGTGCTGGCTGGACTGATCACCGCAGCACTGGCCCGCGCCCGGCCCCGCGCTGTGCTCTCGCGGCTCTAGGCGCGCAAAACCAAAGCAGACCCGAGGCCACCCGCCGCCGCGATGGCCGCAAGTCCGGTGCCGCCGCGCGTCTGCATCTCGTGGAAAAGCCGCACCGCAAGCACCGCGCCAGACGCACCGATAGGATGCCCGCGTGCCAAGGCCCCGCCACCCAGATTGACGATCTCGGGGTCAATCCTGGCGCCGTCGATACAGGCAAGGGCCTGCACCGCGTAAGCTTCCATGATCTCTGCCACGCTCAGCGCGCCGGGCGTTACACCCGCCGCTTGCAATGCCTTAGCGATAGCCCCAATCGGCGCGATCCCCGGCTGCGCTGGATCGGCCCCAAGCGTCGCCGTCCCGGCAATCCGCAGGCCACACCCCACCGCCACCCGCGCAGCCACCCGTTCTGACACCACCACGCAAACCGCAGCACCATCCGCCGCAACGGCCGTATTGGCCGCTGTGATATCGCCTGTCACTTGCGCCGCGCGCACCGCCAACGCGGCGCTGAGATTCCGGGCAAAAGTGTCCTGCGTGACACCGGCCAGCGGCACGATCCCGGCGCAGGGGGCCACCGCAAGGGCCCGCGCATGGCTGCGTATGGCCCAAGCATCCTGCGCCGCGCGCGAAATCCCCCAAGCGCGGCTCAGAGCATCCGCCGCTTCGGCCATATCAACGTCCTGCGCGGTATCGGGGGCGAAGTCCGCCTGCTCATAAGGCTCCGGCGGGCGCCCGTCGGCAAAGGTGCGCGCGCGCAAAGGCCTGCGGGAATAGCTCTCCACCCCGCCTGCAAGCACCACCTCCGCTTGCCCGGCCTCCACCATCGCCGCCGCAATCCGGATCGCATCAAGCCCGCCCGCGCATTGCCGATCAATGCTGAGCCCAGCTACCCGCTCGGGCAGACCCGCCGCAAGCGCCACAAGCCGCGCAGGATTGCCACCCGCACCCAGCGCATTGCCAAGGATAACCTCCTCCACATCCGCGCCCGTGAGGCCCGCATCGGCCAGAGCCGCCACAATTACAGGGGCGGCCAACGCGTGTATCTCAAACGCTGCGAACGCCCCGCCACGCGGCACCACGGGGGTGCGCCGGGCCGCCAGCAAAACCGCGCTCATTGCCGCCCCAGCCAGAGTGTAAGGGCCGCGAGGTCCGGCTTGCCCGCCGCCGTGATAGGCATCTGCGGGTGCCTGAACACGCGGCGCGGCACCGTCATTGCATCCAGCGCCCCCCGGCAGGCGGCAAGCAGCGCCTCCGGCTCCGCATTCCCCTCGATCACGGCCACCAAGGCCTGCCCCCGCGCTGCATCCGCAACTGGCAAAACCGCGGCGTGAATGACACCCGGCTGGGCCGCCAAAACCGCCTCAACCGCTTCGGGATGCACCCAACGCTCCGCCACGCGCAGCGCGCGGTCGCGCCGCCCCTCAAGAGAGAGATACCCATCCGCGTCCAGCCGCCCAATCTCGCCCGCGCTCACCCAGTCTTTTTCGCGGCGCAACGGGCCATCCGCATAGCTTTCGGCCACATACGGCCCACGCACCCAGACCTCGCCCGTATCATCCACACGAAGCGCCGCTGCACCATAGGCCCGCCCGACCGACCCTTCGGGCGTATCCGCATCACTCATCGTGATGAAGCTCGTCTCGGACGCGCCGTAAAACGCCGTGACCTCGGCCCCCGGAAAGCCCTGCAAGAGCGCGGTTCGTAGGGCTGCATCGAGTGCACCGCCCCCGACAATCACATGGCGCAGGCCAAGCGCACCACCCGCCGCAAGAACCGGGCGCAGCTGTGACGGGCTGGCGTATAGCACCTCCTCACCCATCAACGCCGCCGCCTGCGCGCGAGGCCCCTTGCCGCCCAGAAAGCTCACATGCGCGCCGAGATGCGCCCCCTCCACCACCGCGTAAAGACCCAGAGAATGGCGCATATCCCCCAGCACCGACACCCGCGTCCCTGGCCCGATACCAAAGCGCGCAGCATTTAGAGCAAAGCTCAGCATCCAAGAGCCTGCGCGCCGCCAGATCCGCTTGGGCGCGCCGGTAGTGCCGCCACTCAAAACCTCGAAAACGCCATCCGGCAGATCGGCGGGGCGCACGCCTTCTGGCCCGGCGGAAAAGCTGCGCCCACTCTCAATTGCCGCGCGTAGAGCCGTCGCATCGCCCCCGCGCACCTGCGCGCAGGTGTGCCACGCAAAGCGCGGCGTGCGGCTCACCCCATCACCGCCCGCGCGGCACGGGTATAGAAATCCCCGTAATCCGCCGCCACTGGCACAAGCGCCTCCAGCGCCGGGATCCGCGCTGCATAACCATCTTCCGAAGCGGCCAGAACCGCCGCGCGCAAGCTGGCCTCATCCTCGCAAACAATCATGCCCGATGTATCGAAGAAATCGGCAATATTCGGACAGCCCCAATAGATTGGCACCGTGCGGCACAAAATGGCATCCACCAGCTTCTCGGTGAAATAATTTCGCTCTTGGATATTCTCGATCACAACCGAAAACCGATAGGGCGCCAAGGCCTCGGACTTGTCGGCAAGCGCGTTATATCCCCGGCCCAGCGCGTCCATGTCCACATCCGAACCGCGCGCCCAATCCACCATCCTATGGCGCAGCCTGTGCCCCTCCTGCGAGCGTTTCTCGGACGCGATCAGCGAAAGATTGCGGCATTTGGTGCGTTCCAGATCACGCCAGCCTGGCACCCAACACCCGCCCGCCGGGAAGAACACGCCATTGGGGATCGCACCCAAAAGCGCCTCGTCACTGGCCAAAACCTTGTGAAACCGTCCATACGCCCTTTGCAAAAGGTCCATATGCCCGCCATGAATGACGCGCGGCTCAAGGACCATGATCGACACTTTTGCCCGCGTGCCAAAGCCAAAGCGCCAGTAATGCGACTTGCGCGGATAGACGAGCAGATGATCCTCAGGTCCCAGATCGCGCAAGGCCTTGCCCACGATCCCCTCTGGCGTGCCCAACGGCCAGACAAGCTTGTCCAAAGGGAATGCGCCAGGCAGCAGGCCCAGCTTGGCCTCGTAGGGCAGGATGGCAATACGGGGAGATTGGGACAAATCGCGCGCCTTTATGACGGATTGCAGCCCCTGCGTGATACGGCCAAACCGCCTAATGCGCAATGCCGAGCGGGGTCTTTGAACGCTGCGGGATGGCCCTCAATCCGCGCGCAGGGCCAGCCCGCGCGCGAGGTCATTGCATCAGTGTACCGTCACCGGCATCATGTCGTTTTGACGCGCAAGCACAAAGGCCAGCTTGCGGTCACGCACCAGCGCCAGCCGCTCACCTTCGGCGCTGTGCACCGCATAAAGCGTCTTGAGGCCCGTCGCCTGACTGCGCAGCTCTTCGGGCAAATCCACCACCGCAACCGAGCGGATATAGGCGATAGGTGCGCCGCTCTCTTCGGCGAAATCATATTTCGTGTTCATACCAATCTCTCCTTATTTGCCCGTTTTGTTGATCTTGATCGTCTGCACCACGACATCGGGCTGCGCACGCGTCAGATCGACATGCAAGAGCCCGTTTTCCATAACGGCCATGCCCACTTCGACCCCGTCCGCCAAAACGAACGAGCGTTGAAACTGCCGCGCCGCGATCCCTCGGTGCAAAAAAATGCGCCCGTCGCTGTCATCGCGCTGCCGCCCGCGGATTACCAATTGCCGGTCCTCCAGCGTCACCGCCAGATCCTCCTCGGCAAAGCCCGCCACAGCCAGCGTGATTCGGTAGGAATGGTCCGAAGTCTGTTCAATATTGAAGGGGGGATAGCCTTCGTTGCCGGATTTTGCGCTGCGTTCCAGCAACCGTTCCAGCTGTTCAAACCCCAGCATATAGGGGTGCGCCCCCAAACTCAGCTTTGTCATCGACACGTCCTTACTCAAGCGACTGGCCTGCGAGGCCTGCGTCCCGTTATGGCGGCGCAGGCTCATACGGAAAATATGGGGCCGCGAGCGCCGCTTCGCAAGGGCTTTGCCAAAACCGGCGGAGCGCTTATCTTGGTTGCTCTGCCTGACTGGAGAATCACGCAAGATGAACGCCTTCACCGATCTGTCGATGAAATCTGACGACGTGTTGCGTGTGGAGCTTGAAGAGTTCCGCCGCCAGCACCGCGATCTGGACGAGGCTATCACGGCGCTTCAGGAAAAAGGCGCGCGCGACCCGCTGACCATCAAACGGCTGAAGCAGCAAAAGCTGCGTCTGAAGGATCGTATCGCCTATATTGAAGACCGTCTGACGCCCGATATTATCGCCTGAGCACGCTCAGACCTTGCGCGCCACAAGCGTGTAGCACAGCGGCATCTGCGCCGCGCGCCCTTCATACATGTCATACTCCACCTCGCGGTTGGAATGGGGATGCTCGGTCAGCCGCTCTATCGCCAGCCCCGCCGCCACACAGCCCGTGACCACCTCGCCCAGCGTGTGCGTGAACCAGAACATCTCGGGAGAGGCCTCGCCCGGCGAGCCGTCATAGGTGATCGTCTCGGACCACGTCATAGGCGCACGGTCAAAATAGGACCGGTCCAGCGCGAAAGGGTCGGCGGCCTCAGGCTCAAACATCTCAAGAAACGGATGCGTTTCATAGATCACCAAGGGCGCGCCGGGCGCCAGAAGGTTTGAGACCGCGCGCAGCATGCCCGCAAGGTCGGGCATCCAGTTCAGTACGCCGATGGTGATCAGCCCCAGATCAAACGGCCCGAGCCCCTCAGGCAGATCGTAGATATCGGCGCGCAGAAAATCGCAGTCCGAACCTGCCGCTTTGGCAAGGCCGCGCGCCTGCTCCAGAAACGCCTCGGATTGATCAATCCCCAGCGCAGGCGTGATCCCAAGCGCGGGCAGCGACAAAAGCTCCCGCCCGTTATTGCACCCAACCTGCACGGCGCGCGCATCTTTGAGATCAAGCGCATCCAGCGTCGCGATCATGGTCTCGTCCAGCTCGGAAAAGCCCGGACGCGCCACAGCACGCATCATCTCGGCCCATGTGTCCTTCGCCTCAAACGCCGCCGCAGAGGCGTCCCATGCCGCGCGGTTGGCGGCTGTGTAATAAGATGTTTTTGCCATGCCGCACCCTGCCCCTTGCGCGCGGCCTTTTCAAGCAGCACAAAATTATCACGCGCAAGCCCGCTCAGCCCTAGCGCTTCACGCGCGGCATGCTAGGGTGTGCGCTCTTTTACAGGTAGCTATTGAGCATAAGGGGCGCGCGATGCCAAACGTGCAAATCGGGATCATCATGGGAAGCCAGTCGGACTGGCCCACAATGAAGGAAGCGGCGGATATTCTGGACGCGCTCGGCGTAGCCTATGAGACGCGCATCGTCTCGGCCCACCGCACACCGGACAGGCTCTGGGATTACGGCACCAAGGCCGCCGGGCGCGGCCTCAAGGTTATCATCGCTGGCGCAGGCGGGGCCGCCCATCTGCCCGGCATGATGGCCTCCAAGACCCGCATCCCCGTGATCGGCGTACCGGTGCAGACCAAGGCCCTTTCAGGTGTCGATAGCCTCTATTCCATCGTGCAGATGCCACGCGGCTACCCCGTGGCGACGATGGCGATCGGCGCGGCGGGTGCGGCCAATGCAGGGCTCATGGCAGCGGCGATCCTCGCCAACGGGGATGCAGACCTCGCAGAGCGGCTTGATGTGTGGCGCGCGGCCCTTTCGGCCTCCATCCCCGAGGAGCCAAGCAATGACTGACATGCTGCCCCAAGGGGCGACCATCGGAATTCTTGGCGGCGGGCAGCTGGGCCGGATGCTGGCCCTGGCCGCCGCGCGGCTGGGCTTTAAGACCTGCGTGTTTGAGCCGGGTGCAGACTGCCCCGCAAGCCATGTGGCGCATCGCCATATTCAGGCGGGCTATGATGATGAAGACGCCCTACGGACCTTTGCCGCCGCCGTCGATGTGATCACCTATGAGTTTGAGAATATTCCCACCGCCGCGCTCGATATCTTAGAGCCGCTCAGGCCCGTCCGCCCGGACCGCACAGCGCTACGCGTGTGTCAGGACCGTCTGGTTGAGAAGGCGTTTCTGAACGATCTGGGCCTGAAAACCGCTCCTTTTGCCGCCGTGGATGATGGTGTGGACCTCACACAGGCCATGGCCGAGATCGGCATCCCCGCGATCCTCAAAACCCGCCGCTTTGGCTATGACGGCAAGGGGCAGGCGCGCATCTCAGACCCAAATGAGGCCGAGGCGGCGTTGGCCGCGATGAACGGCGCGCCTGCGCTTTATGAAGGTTTCGTCGATTTCACCCATGAAGTGTCGGTGATCGCCGCGCGCGGTTTGGGCGGCGATGTTGCAGCCTTTGATCCCGGTCAGAACGTCCATGAGGGCGGCATTTTGCGCACCACGACCGTGCCCGCAAAGCTCAGCCCCGCGCAGCGAAGCGACGCCGTTTTGCTGGCTGCACAAATCCTCAACAAGCTTAACTATGTGGGCGTGATGGGTGTGGAGCTTTTCGTGACCGCAGAGGGGCTTGTAGTGAACGAGATTGCCCCGCGCGTACATAACTCCGGGCACTGGACGCAAAATGGCTGCACCGTGGATCAGTTTGAGCAGCATATCCGCGCCGTGGCCGGATGGCCGCTGGGCGATGGCAAACGGCACGCGAATGTGGTGATGGAGAACCTCATTGGCCGCGATATGGACCGGGTGCCGGATCTGGCCAAGTCAGGCGATTGCGCGCTGCATCTTTATGGCAAGGTCGACGTGAAAGAGGGCCGCAAGATGGGCCATGTGAACCGCATCACCGGCGCGGCCTGATCCTCCGCCGCCTTTACGGGCGTTTTCAGCAGCAACGTAGCCCCGCCGCAAGATCACCCCCGCCGCGTGCGCTCCACCTTGCGCTTGGCTTTGGCCGCCTTGCGCTTCGCGGGCCCGGGCTTGCGGCGTGGCGCCTTGCCACGTCCCTTGCCCGACCCACCGCGCGGCACAGCCTTGCCTTCAACCGAGATAAGCTCCAGCGCGATCCCGCCCGTAACCGGCACCGCCTCAGCCAAACGCACCGTCACCCGCTGACCCAGCCCGATGACCCGCCCGCTCTCCGCGCCCATCAGCGTGCCCGCCTCACGGTCAAAATGGAAATATTCCCGCCCAAGGCTGCGCACCGGGATAAGCCCATCGGCCCCCGTCTCATCCAGCCGCACGAACACGCCGAACTTCACTACGCCGCTGATCCGGCCCGTGAACTCATCGCCTACACGCTCGCTCAGAAACGCCGCAAGATAGCGATCATTCGTGTCACGCTCCGCCATCATCGAGCGCCGCTCCGTGTCGGAAATATGCTTGGCCGTGCCCTCCAGCCGGTCAATCTCCTGCGCGCTCAACCCGTCATCGCCCCAACCATGCGCCGTGATCAGCGCGCGGTGCACGACCAGATCCGCATAGCGCCGGATCGGCGATGTGAAATGGCCATACGCCCTGAGCGCCAGCCCGAAATGGCCGTAATTGCCGGGGCTATAGTAAGCCTGTGTCATGGCGCGCAGGGTGCTCATGTTGATCTGCTCGGCGTGATCCGTGCCCGCAGCCCCACTCAGAAGCGCGTTGAGATGCGCGGTCTTGAGAACCTGCCCCTTGGCAAGTACGAGCCCCGCCGCCTCGGCCACCTCACGCAGGCTGTCGAGCTTTTCCTCCGCAGGCTCCTCATGGACCCGGTAGAGAAGCGGCACCTCCCGCGCGGCCAAAGTCTCGGCGGCGGCCACATTGGCCAGTACCATCATCTCCTCAATCAGCTTGTGCGCATCCAGCCTTTCGGTGAAATTCACGCTCAGAACCTCACCCGTATCGCTCAGTTGCACCTTGCGCTCGGGCAGGTCCAGATCGAGGGGCTGACGCCGCCCGCGGGCTTCTTTGAGCGCCCCATAGGCAGCATATAGCGGGCGGATCACGGATTCCAGAAGCCCCAAAGCGCGCTCAGAGGGCGCGCCATCCATCGCCGATTGCACCTCCTGGTAGGTCAGCGAGGCCGCCGAGCGCATCAGGCCGCGCACAAACCGCTGGCCGATTTTCTCACCCTCTGCGCTGATCTGCATCCGCACGGCGACACAGGCACGCGGCACGCCCTCATGCAGGCTGCACAAATCGCCCGAAAGCCTGTCCGGCAGCATCGGCACCACACGGTCAGGGAAATAGCTGGAGTTACCGCGCTCGCGTGCCTCCGCGTCCAGCGCGGAGCCGGGGCGCACATGATGCGCCACATCGGCAATCGCGACCCATATCACATGGCCACCAGGGTTTGCCGGATCATCATCGGCATGGGCATAAACCGCATCGTCATGGTCACGCGCGTCCGCCGGGTCGATCGTAACCAATGGCATTTCGCGCAGATCCTCGCGCTCTTCAAGGCCTGCCGGGGCCATCGCATCGGCCTCCGCAACCACATCATCGGGGAAGCGGTCGGGGATGCCGTGCTGGTGAATAGCAATCAGCGAGACCGCGCGCGGCGCGGACGGATCGCCCAGACGCGCGATGATGCGCGCCCGTGGCAGACCCATGCGGCCACGCGGGCCGGATTGCTCGGCCTCGACCAGCTCTCCGTCCTGCGCACCGTCGGTCGCATTCGCCTCGACCAGCCATTCCTTGCCGTTGCCCTTGTCGATGGGCACGATCCGCCCGCCCTCGGCCCCTTTGCGGAAAACGCCCAGCACCTTGAGCGGATTGGTCCCGATGCGTCGGATTAGGCGCGCGTCATAACCATGCGCCTCGCCCTCAACCTCGCTCAGACGGGCCAAGATACGGTCGCCCGTGCCCAGCGCTGGATCAGAGGCGCGCGGCACCAAAAGGATCACAGGCTCCGGCCCGCTGCCCTGCCACTCCATCGGGCGCGCCAGAAGCTCACCATCACTGGCCGCCCCTGTCACTTCCAGAACAGAGACAGGCGGCAGGCGATCCGGGTCGCGCCGGGATTTCTTGCGCGCCTCGATATGGCCGTCCTCGGCCAGTTCCCTGAGCATGCGTTTAAGGTCGATCCGCGCCGCCCCCTTGATGCCGAAGGCCTTGGAGATGTCGCGTTTCGAGGTGAGGGTCGGGTTGTCGGAGATCCATTGCAGGATCTCGTCGCGTGTGGGCAGCTTGCTCATGGCGCGGGAGTAGCACGCAGAAAGGCGGACGTCATCCGCGAAATCCGAGGCGAGGCTTTACCGCCAAGTCGGCGGCGGTATCAACATCGCGGAGCGTATCGAGCAGGGCAATCGGCAGCGGCGCCAGCGTTTGCGCAGTATCATTGAGCGCGTATCGCGTGGACCAGCGCACCCCTTGGAGGAAGGCCGCAGGCGGCGGAGCGCTGCGTTTCAACCCGATAAGCCAATAGCCACCATCCGGCGCAGGGCCAAGCGCGGCACCGCGGCTGCCCAGCGCGCGAAAGGCACGGGCGATGTGGTGCTTGCGGATGCCGGGAATATCCCCGCCGATGATGCAGACCGGGCCGGGTGGCGCGCCACGCATCAGGCGGGCCATCCGCTCGCCCAGATCGCCGCGCCCTTGCGGGAGGCGCGGCAGGTGTGCAGGCCAGATGCGACTTTGCAGACCCTCGTGGTCGGGGCTGACGGCGAGGCATGTCTCCCAGCGCGGGTCTTGGACTTCGCGCAAGAGCCGCGCCGTCTGGTGTCGGAACCACCATGCGGCAGTCGTCATGCCGATATCCGCGCCCAGCCGTGTCTTGACCCGGCCCGGACGTGGCTCTTTCACCATCACGATCAGCTGCGCACGCCTCACAGGTCGCGCACCATGTCACGATGATCTATGCCTGCATCGTCATAGACAGGCCCCTCGGCGGTGAAGCCCAGCTTTGCGTAAAATTCCAGCGCATGGATCTGCGCGCCCAACCGCACATGTTGAAGCCCCCGCGCTTTAGCCGATGCCATTGCGGCGCGGATGAGCGCTTTGCCCAGTCCCGTGCCCCGCTGTTCGGGCAGAACACAAACGCGGCCGATCTTGGCCTCATCGGGGCCAAGCAGGATGCGGGCGGTGCCCACAGGCCTATCGTCCTGATGCGCGAGAAGGTGTATTGCGCCCGCGTCCAGCGCGTCGCGTTCCTCATCCTCAGGCACGCCTTGTTCTTCCACGAAAACGGTATGGCGTAGCCCAAAGCAGGTCGCATGATCCTCGGTCTCAGAAATCCTCACGTGAAGTAATCGCGCAGGATACGGGCATAGATCGCCTTGAGTTGACCGATTTGCTCCACGCTCACCCGCTCATCGACCTGATGCATCGTGCGCCCCACAAGGCCACATTCCACCACCGGGCAATGATCCTTCATGAAGCGTGCGTCCGACGTGCCGCCAGAGGTCGAGAGCACCGGGCGGCGGCCAGTCTCCGCCTGCACAGCGGCCACGACCAGATCGGAGAACGCACCGGGGAGCGTCACGAAGCTCTCGCCGGAATTTTTGACCTTGAGCGCGCCCTTGACGCCAAATTCGGTACAGACCTTATCCATCTGCTCTTCGAGCCACGTGGTCAGGGACGCGCCGGAATGGGTGTCGTTGTAGCGGATGTTCAGCGTGGCGCGGCAGGCGGCGGGAATCACATTGGTGGCTGCATTGCCGGTGTCGACCGTGACCACCGCGAGGGTGGAAGGGTCAAAATGATCCGTGCCCGTATCAAGGGGCGTGGACGAGAGCTGATCCACCAGCCGCGCCATCGCGGGCAAAGGATTGCGCGCACGATCAAGATAAGCCGAATGGCCCTGCTGCCCGGTGATCGTGATCCACGCGTTCAGCGATCCGCGCCGCCCGATCTTGATCATCTCGCCCATGGCGTCAGGGCAGGTCGGCTCGCCCACAAGGCAGACATCCATCGCCTCGCCATTGCGCTCCATATGCTCCAACAATGCCGTGGTGCCGTGCAGCGCGTCGCCCTCCTCATCGCCGGTAATCGCAAGGATCACAGCGCCGTCAGGCGGCGTTTGCGAGACAAAGTCAACGGCAGCGGCCACAAAGGCGGCCACGCCTGATTTCATATCCGTGGCACCGCGCCCCCAGAGAAACCCATCCCTGATCTCGGCCCCGAAGGGCAGGACCGTCCATGCCGCCTCATCGCCCAAAGGCACCACATCCGTATGTCCGTTAAAGCCGAAACTGCGCGCAGCCCCCTTCGCACCCCAACGGGCATAGAGATTTGCGATCCCTTCCTTGTCGGCGCGGGCACACTCAAACCCCGCCTCACTCAGAAGGCGCTCCAAGAGCACCAAAGCGCCACCCTCCTCGGGCGTGACAGAGGCACAGCGCACCAGATCGGCGGTGAGCGCAACAGGATCGACGGGGGTATGGGGCATGGTCATCTCCACAAGCAGAATTGCCCCATTGGCTAGCGCGGATCGCGGCCAAGGGCAACGCGCGCATTGCCCCCTTAACAGAACGATCAAAAAAGGTTATGATGCGCTTAATAATAAACCCGAGGCAGGGTAACAGACGCAGGGCCGAGCAGCCCTCAAACTACCAAAGCCGCACCATATGCGGCTTCGTACATGCAGCATTTTGCGCTGTCATGCGTATCTGTTGATCCATGCCCTAGATAAAAAGAGCAGAGGCAAAGATGGTCGCAGGCGTCGAAATACCCATCAACCGCAATGCAACAGCCACGCAGATGGCTCAGGAAATGTTTGGCCCCGGTGTGGTGATCGAGGATGCCTCCTATAGCGGGGACCCCGACAGCTCAGGAATCTACACCAACGGCGATAGCATCGCACCGGGCGTCATGCCGGGCGATACGGGCGTCATGTTCTCCACAGGCGATCTGCGCGGATTTACCAATAATAACTGGTTTCAATCCAACCAAAGCGCCAGCACGACAACCAATTCCAGCGGCCCAAACGGCGTACAGGATTTCGACACTGCCGCCGGCGCGCCCACATTCGATGCGTCCTATATCGACGTGGATTTCACCCCTGATGGCGATATGCTGACGATGCAATTTGTCTTTGCCTCCGAAGAATATCCAGAATTCGCCATCGGCGCCTTTCAGGATTTTGTCGGCGTCTGGATCAACGGCAGCTTTGTGGAGCTGAGCGTAGGCGACGGCGATGTGGACCCCAACAACCTCAACTCAGGCGCCAACCAGAACCTGTTCATCGACAACACATCCGATCAGTTCAACACCGAGATGGATGGCTTCACGGTGAATCTCACCCTGAAAATCCCGGTGATCCCCGGTGTAACAAACTCCATCCGCATCGGCATCGCAGATGTGAACGATAACCAATACGATTCCACATTGATCATCGCGGGCGGCTCCATCCAAGGCTCGGTTCTGGCGATTGACGACAGCTTCCGTCTCGACCCGTTCGGCGACAGGACGGTGGATGTGCTGGCAAATGATAGCAATGCCGGCGCCGGGTCGCTGACCATCACCCATGTCAACGGCCAAGCCGTGAACGCAGGTGATACCGTCACCCTGAACACCGGGCAAACCGTGCAGCTGAATGCTGATGGTACGCTTACCATGACCGGCGACACGCAGACCGAAGAATTCGCCTTTACCTACACGGTCGAGAATGACGCAGGCGTGTCCGACACAGGCTTCGTACTGGTCGATAGCGTGCCGTGCTTTGTCGCAGGCACCCATGTGCAAACACCCGACGGCCCCCGCGCGGTCGAAACCCTTGTGCCCGGTGATCTGGTCATGACCCGTGATGAGGGCGCACAGCCCCTGCGCTGGATTGGGGAGCGGCGCGTTGAGGCAAAGGGCGGTTTCGCACCGATCCATATCGCCGCCAACACGTTTGGACGCCACGGCGATCTGTTCTTGTCGCCGCTGCACCGTGTGTTGATCCGCGACAGCCTGGCCGAGCTTCTCTTCGGCGAAGCCGAAGTGCTGGTCTGCGCCCGTGATCTGGTCAATGATCTGTCCGTGCGCCGCGTTGAGGGCGGCGAGGTGGACTATGTGCACATCCTCTTTGATCGCCATCAGGTGGTGTTCTCCGAAGGGCTGGAGACCGAAAGCTTCCTGCCGGGGCCGCAAACGCATAACAGTTTCGAGGCCGAGATCGTCGCCGAGATCTGCGCGCTCTTCCCCGAGATCGACCCGGACACCGGCGCTGGTTATTCGCCCGCCGCGCGCCGCACCCTCAAACGACACGAGGCAAAGCTTCTCGCTCAAGGCTGGGCCGCCTGACATGAGACCCAATGGGGCCTGGATTGGGATCGCCGATCACGAGGGCGGCACGTTCAACGCAGGCGGGCTGGGCAGTGCTCCCGACACACGCGAAGACGAGATGCTCCCCCGCGGCACCCTTATGCTGGAGACGCATCTGTCGCCCGAGGGCCGCCCCCAGACCTTGCTGAATTTCGCACGCGGCGCGCCTTGGACCGGGGGGCTCACGCTCAAGGCGCTGCCCAATGGCGGGATCGTCCTGATCGAACAGCTGGCCGATGATCTGCGCCACGCCGCCCTGCCCCATGATCTGGATGGCCGCAATGACGAGGTGCGCGTCTATTACAGCTGGGACGCCCCTGCCCGCTGGGGCCGCCTCTCGCTTGAGCATGTTGCAAAAGGCCGCATCACGAGCGTTCAGACCCCGCCACCCCACCCGATGACAAATGAGGACATGCGTATGATCTCGCGCTTTCCCGCACGGCGCACCATGGACCGCGATGTGAGCTTCCTTGCCGTGTCGTCTGAGGTGGAGCCGCTGGGCCCGATGCCGGGCCTTACGGCCAGCGTGCCCATCGCCACACCGCGCGGCCCCGTGCCCGCCGCACGCTTGCGCCGGGGCGATACCGTCCTGACCAGCAGCGGTGCCGTGGTGCCGATCCTGCGAACTGTAGCGCAGCGGTTTCCCGCACGCGGCGCGTTGCGCCCGGTCCGCCTGCGCGCGCCCTTCTTCGGGTTGCGTCAGGATATCCTCGTAGCCCCGCATCAACGGCTGGTGATCGGCGGCAGTCAGGTGGAATACATGTTCGGCACCGAAGCCGCCCTCGTGCCCGTGCGCCATCTGGTGAACGGCGCCTCGGCCTATTACGATAATAGCCCCTCAGGCACATGCACCGATACGGTCACCTATTACGATATCCTGCTGCCGGGGCATGAGGTGATCGTCGCTGCGGGCTGCCCGATAGAAAGCCTCTATATCGGTCGCCTGCGCCGCGATAAACCCGCGCTGATGGCCTCGCTTATGGCCCCGTTCGAGCGCGCGCAGCTGCCAGAACATGCCCGCCCCATCTGGCCGGTGCTCAAACCCTTCGAGGCCAAAACGCTCGCCGCCCTGCGCGCGGCTTAACCCTTGGCCCCGCCTTCAGGCGTGTCGAAAAATGGCGTCATCTGCGCCACGATCACCGAATTCTCATCGAGCGCCCGCTGCATCAGGCCACGCTCTTCCTCAGATATGTCGTGGCCCTCCTCCTCGCGCTCCGCAAGGCTGCCATAGCCCGACACATCCAAAGGCGCGGTATCCGCCTGCTTCAAAATCGCCACCGTCTCACGCACCGCTTCCGCCTCATCCACGCCGCTGGCATAGATCATCAAAGCGGCTCCGGTGGCCCCTTTGGGCAACCCGTCCCCGGCCTTGCGCCCGATCTCCACCAGCAAGGTATAGACCTGCTGGCGGCTGGGCTTTTTGGGCTTGGCGGGTTCAGTCACGCAAAAGCTCGTTGATCGACGTTTTGGAACGCGTCTGCGCATCCACCCGCTTCACGATCACCGCGCAGTAAAGGTTCACGCCATTCTTCGACGGCATCGAGCCCGCCACAACAACGGAGCCCGATGGCACTTCGCCATAGCTCACGGTCCCGGTCTCACGGTCCACGATCTTGGTGGATTGCCCGATAAAGACACCCATCCCCAAAACCGACCCCTCGCGCACGATGCAGCCCTCGACCACCTCGGACCGCGCGCCGATAAAGCAATTATCCTCGATGATCGTGGGCCCCGCCTGCATCGGCTCCAACACACCGCCAATCCCCACACCACCGGACAAATGCACATTCTTGCCAATCTGCGCGCACGAGCCGACCGTGGCCCATGTATCCACCATCGTGCCGCTATCCACATAGGCGCCGAGGTTCACAAAAGACGGCATCAAAACCGCACCCGGCGCGATATAGGCCGAGCGGCGCACCACGCAATTGGGCACCGCACGGAATCCGGCCTTGCCCCACGCGTCCGCATCCCAGTCTTTCCACTTGCTGTCGACCTTGTCCCACCAAGAGCCCCCTTGGGCAGAGCCGCCCTGAAGCTCCATATCCTTCAGGCGAAAGCCGAGCAAAACCGCCTTCTTCGCCCATTGGTTCACATGCCAGTTCCCATCGGGGCGCGGTTCAGCCACCCGCAACCCACCGCCATCAAGCGCATCCAAAGTCGCCTCGATCGCATCGCGCGTCTCGCCCTTGGTTTGGGGCGTGATCGTATCGCGCGCCTCCCAGGCTGCTTCGATTGCTGTTTCAAGTTGCGCATTGGACATGGGATAAGCCTTTCAAGAAAACGGGATCAGTCCCACCCGGCTATAAGGCCCTAACCCGCTCTGCGCAATCCGAGGCCGACGGCCGCACCGCGCCCCACTTTCTTCTTAGCTAAAGCGTTTCGCCTTAAACTTGAGACACTCAATTGAGGCGAAACGCGCGGAACGCTTTAATATATTCAAAACAGCACCACCCGCTACCCGCTTCCCAAGGCCCGCGCCCTGCTGTACCTCTAAGCCAAGTTCCAAAGGCCAAGAGGACCCGTCCCATGAAAGACGACCGCACAAGCCCCTTCCGGGGCGCCCATGCCGACCGCAACACAGCCGAGCAGGTGCCCGACACGCCACAGACGCGTGCCCCGGCCTATCGCCTCGCCTTTGACGATCCGGATTTTCTGTGCCGTGACGAGCTGCGCCCGGTGCGGCTGCAACTGGAATTGCTGAAGCCCGAGATGATCCTGAACGAGCGCGGCATTACCTCCACCGTGGTCCTTTTCGGCGGCGCGCGCATCCCCGAGCCTTCAAAGAAAGATACAGCCCGCACCCAGACCCTCGCGGATCTCTCGAAATACTATGACGAGGCGCGCGAATTCGCCCGTCTGATGACCGAACGCTCGCTTGGCTCTTATGGCCGCGATTATGTGGTCGCGACGGGCGGCGGTCCGGGCGTGATGGAGGCCGGAAACCGCGGCGCGGATGACGCGGGCGGCGAATCCATCGGCCTTAATATCGTGCTGCCGCATGAACAGGCCCCGAACGAATATGTCACGCCGGGCCTGTGCTTCAATTTTCACTACTTCGCGATCCGCAAGATGCACTTTCTCATGCGCGCGCGGGCAATCTGCGTCTTTCCCGGCGGCTTTGGCACGCTGGACGAAACGTTTGAGGCGCTGACCCTGATCCAGACAGACCGGATGAAGCGCATCCCCTTCTTGCTCTTCGGCGAGACGTTCTGGCGCTCCATCATCAACTGGGAGGCGCTGGCAGATGCCGGCACGATCAGCGAAGAAGACCTCGATCTTTTCCAATTCGTCGAGACCGCCGCCGACGCGGTGGCAATCATCGACGCATGGGAAGACGCCGCCGAGAGCTAAGCCTGCTTAAACAGCCAGATGCGCCGGAAGGTGGCAAATGGCCGAGCCGTGCAAAAGAGAGGTCACAATACGCCCCTCATCTGTCTCGCGGATGCCGTAGCCATAGCCTCGCAGGCGGTGCTGCCATTCGCGCTCGGATACGGCCATGCTGCGCTCGCGTTCGATCAGGGTCAAAATTTCTGTGGTCTGCTGTGTCATTGGTTCAATCCTCGTTACTCTACGTTATGCACTCACGCTAGAATCGGACCATGGCGAGATTCCCGCCCAATTTGGGCAGGCCAGCGGTCATTTGAGGACCAGCCAGCCACAATACACGCCGTGCGTGTGGTGGGCGCGCATGGGCACTTCAAACAAGGTAAGAGAGATAAAGATTGCTGCGCAAAGCTCCAAAAGCCTCTGCACAGCATGGTCAGGTATCACCGTTTCGGGCGCACCCAAACACAGTTCAGGCTTAGCGAGACACGCTGCCCGAAGGCAGGCGGCAGACTTCCACACCATGCGGAAGGGTCGTCACATACGCCCCCCGGTCGGTTTGCTGCACCGCGTAGCCATAATGGCTCAGCGCCTTGTGCCAGTCTTGTGTGCTGCGTGCGTTTTGCTTTTCGTGCAGGACCAAGGCCAAGACACCGGCCTTGGCTGTGGGATCACTGTTCACGTAAACCATTCGGTTGCCCTCCGTTGAAAGACCACGCGAGGTGCGGAGACCTTCACATTCCATAGGGTTCAATCTCGACGGGAATTGCGGCAGCCATAGGGAAAAAGCCGCACAGTTTCGCGGCGCGACGTGCAAATGCGAGATCCAGTGTAGCCCCAAGTTCAGATGGTGCTCAGGCGTGCCTCAGGGCTGGCTCAGCCCCGCCTCCGCCGCGATCTCGCGGCGCGATTTGCGCGCGCGCTCGGTCGCAGATTTCAGCTGACCACAGGCGGCCATGATATCTTCGCCACGTGGGCGGCGCACCGGGCTGGCATAGCCCGCATCATGCACGATATCGGCAAATTTCTTGATCCGCTCGGGCGTGCTGCGCGCGTGGGGGGCGCCGGGCCATTCGTTGAAGGGAATAAGGTTGATCTTGGCCGGAATGCCCTTGATCAGCTTCACCAGACGCCGCGCATCCGCATCGCTGTCATTCACATCCTTGAGCATGACATATTCAAACGTGATCCGCTCGGAATTGCTGACGCGTGGATAGGCGCGCAGCGCGTCGAGCAATGTCTCGATATTCCATTTCTTGTTAATCGGCACGAGCTGATCGCGCACCTCATCGGTGGTGGCATGAAAGCTCACCGCCAGCTGACAGCCGATTTCCTCGGCGGTGCGCGCAATTTCTGGCACCACGCCGGACGTGCTCAGCGTGATACGGCGGCGGCTCAGCTGAATCCCCTCAGGGTCCATCGCGATTTTCATCGCGTCGCGCACATTCTCAAAATTATAAAGCGGCTCGCCCATGCCCATCAGCACGATATTGCTCAGAAGGCGCCCCTCCACATTGGGCGCGCCGGGCACGGGCCACTCGCCCAGATCATCGCGGGCCACCATGACCTGCCCGATGATCTCACCGGCAGTGAGGTTACGCACCAGACGCTGCGTCCCCGTGTGGCAAAATGAGCAGGTCAGCGTGCAGCCCACTTGGCTGGAGATACACAAAGTCCCGCGATCCGTCTCGGGGATATAGACCACCTCGACCTCATGCCCGCCCGCGATGCGTACCAGATATTTGCGCGTGCCATCCTCGCTGACCTGCTTGCTGACCACCTCAGGGAGTTCGATGCAGAACGTCTCATCAAGCTCCGCGCGATAGGACTTCGACAGGTTCGTCATGCTTGCGAAATCGCGCACGCCCCATTGATACATCCACTGCCAGATCTGGCCCACGCGCATCTTCGCCTGCCGCTCGGGCGCGCCATGCGCAATCAACGCATCGCGCATCGCATCCCGTGTAAGGCCTACGAGGTTGACCTTGCCGCCCTCCGGCATTTTGCGCGGCAGGGTCAGAACATCTTGGGTGATCGGCGCTTTGGCGGTCATGACGGTCCTCAGGCGGTAAACTGATCCGCCTGCTATATAGGATTTTGCGCGCGCGTCAAAAGAGGCCGACACGCACACCACGACCTAGGCCATGCTGAGCCACCTGCGAGGAGGGCATCCCTGTCGCAGGTTTGGCAAATACACCAACGCCCGGTTTGGCCGGACAGGCATCACAAAACAATCAGATCACTGGCAGCGCTTTTGCGCCTCGTCCGTCGCGGCCGTATAGCCCTGCAACGAGAATGTGTCTTTGGTCTGCGTGCCCCGCGCCGAACGGGCCGTGAGCACAGCATCTGCCCCACGTTTCATCGCCGCGATGATCTTGCCATCCTCGGCCGTGCTGGCGGGCCATGCCCACTCACCTTCGGTATAGAGGTCAAACGCCGTGCCGCCGATATTCACTTCGACGTTCGATCCCGGCGCAAACGGGTAGCCGCCCGTAAAGGCTACTTGCCCGTTCACCCCCGCATCGGGGCGGAAAAACGTCATCAAAAGGATTTCGCCCCGGCGCACGGAGACGACACGCCCATCGCGGCTGTTGACCGTCTCTGTGGGCGCGGATACGGCCCAGCATTCGCGTGGCGTCTGCTCTTCAAAAACACTCCACGCGGTCTTTGCCGCAACCTGATTAGTGCTCTCGGCCTGTGCAAATGCCTGTGTCGGCACCAAAGACGTTGCCATCAAAGCAACAATTGCCGTGCCTGCAAGGGTGCGCGCAGCGCGCGACGTGAGCGTTTGAGCGGCACGCGAATAAAGTAATTTCATCTGTCCAGCCTCCAAGCCGTCCTAAACCTCAATGTCTGGCCCTCACTCTGGCGGCTTTTTGCCGGTCTTATGCGTGCAAGGGCCTGCTTTCTCTCGACACTGCAACATTAGCCTGAAACAGACCAGAAACGAAAGAATGAATTGGCGAAAACCCGCACATCACAGCATTGCTCTCTCTGACGAAAGGCCTCGACATGACCCAAGCAGCCCCAATGGTAGAAATCTGGCGCGGCCCATTGGCCGAAAGCCTGCATAGCGGACATGCGGTGATCTGCGACGCAGGCGGCGATATCGTGGAGGCGTGGGGTGATCCGCAAACGCTGGTTTTGCCGCGCAGCTCCGCCAAAATGCTGCAAGCCCTGCCCTTGATCGAGAGCGGGGCCGCCGCGTCACATGGCCTGACATCTGAGCATCTGGCGCTCTCTTGTGCGTCGCATAACGGAACCGAGGCGCATACAACCCGCGTGGCCGCATGGCTGAGCGCGTTGGGGCTGACCGAGGGTGACCTGCGCTGCGCCTCTGACGCACCGATGGGCGAGGCGGCGCGCAATGCCTTGATCCGCGCCGACGCCGCCCCCTGCCAGTTGCACAACAACTGTTCAGGCAAACATGCGGGGTTTCTCACGCTGGCTCAGCATCTCGGCGCGGGGCCTGAGTATATCGCCCCCGATCACCCCGTGCAGATCGCCTGCCGCGCGGCGTTTGAGGAGGTCACGGGCGCGCCGTCTCCGGGATACGGGATCGACGGCTGCTCCGCCCCCAATTTCATGACCACGCTGCACAGCATGGCCCGCGCGATGGCGCGCTTCGCGTCTGCCACGAATGGCGCGGATGCCCGCCAATCGGCCATGGTCGCCCTGCGCGAGGCGATGATGACGCATCCGGATCTCGTGGCGGGCGAGGGCCGCGCCTGCACCGAGCTGATGCGCGCCTGTTCAGAACCTGTGGCAATCAAGACCGGGGCCGAAGGGTTCTTCATCGCCATCCTGCCCGCGCGCCAGATGGGCCTCGCGCTCAAGATCACTGATGGGGCCACGCGGGCCTCTGAATGTGTTGTGGCGGCGCTTCTCGTCCGTCTTGGGGCGCTTGATCCGGCGCACCCGGCGGCCAAGCGCGTGCTGAACGCGCCGATCCTGAATGCCGCAGGCCGTGTGACCGGCGCAATCCGCCCGGCGGCGGTTTTAAGCTGAGGGGCGCGATTGGCCTTGCAGGACCGCGCCCATGCGTGCAGCATAAACGCGTTCTCAGGGCGGGGCGGAACTCCCCACCGGCGGTAAAGGGGGTGCGCCCCCAAGCCCGCGAGCGGCTTTTGAACGGGCAGCGTTGAGACCGGCCGCCGTGCGGCGCATATAGCGTGCCGCACGATCGCCGGTTTTCAAACGTCACCCCCGTCAAAAAGTGTCAGCAGATCTGGTGCAACTCCAGAGCCGACGGTCACAGTCCGGATGAGAGAGAACGCCGGGATGCGGGGCCTTTGGGCCGCGCGGGTGCGTGGCACCTTTCCTGTCGTCTTTCGCCTTGGGCGGTATGTGTCGCGCGCATTTCGCCTTGATCTGGTGCCCCAGATGAAAGGCGAAACGCTTTAGGAAAGGACTACACTATGACACTCCCCCAATATGCCTTCATCAAGGCCAATTGGCATGCTCCCATCGTGGAGCGCGCCCTCGCCGGATTTTGCGAGGTGATTGCGCCCGCGCAGGTCCATATCTTCGAGGTGCCCGGTGCGTTTGAAATGCCGCTTCTGGCGCGTGATCTGGCGCTGACCGGGCGCTATGCCGCCGTGGCCGCCGCCGCCCTCGTGGTGGATGGCGGCATTTACCGGCATGATTTCGTGGCCGCTGCGGTGGTGGATGGGCTGATGCGGGCAGGCATGGACAGCGGCGTGCCGGTGCTGTCGGTCTCGCTCACCCCGCACCAGTTTCAGGAGACGGAGCATCACATGACCATCTATGGCGCGCATTTCGTCGAAAAAGGGCGCGAGGCCGCACGCGCGGCGCTGATGATCGGGAAAACGCGGGCCGCGCTGGCGGCGTAGGCTCAGATACGGCGGGCGTCAGGCAAACTCGCTCGCCGCATAGCCCTGAAGGTAAAGCAGCGCTGTCAAATCGCCATGCATCACCCGCACGTCGCATTGGGCCGCAACGCTGGGTTTCGCGTGCAGCGCCACGCCCGTCCCGGCCCGTCCGAGCATTCCCAGATCATTGGCCCCATCGCCCACAGCGATCACATCTGCCGCAGTGATCCCAAGCTGGGCCGTGATCTCCTCAAGCGCCGCGACCTTCGCCGCGCGCCCCAGAATGGGCATCTCCACCTGACCGCTCAGAACGCCACCCGCCACAATCAGACGGTTCGCCCGGTGCGCATCAAAGCCAAGCACCTCTGCCACACGCGCGGTGAACGCCGTGAACCCACCCGACACGAGCGCCGCATAACCGCCCTGCGCCTTCATCGTGGCCACCAATGCGCGCCCGCCGGGCATGAAGCTGATCCGGGTATCAAGCACCCGGTCGATCACCGTCTTGGGCAAGCCTTTCAGCAGCGCCACACGCTCCACCAGTGCGCCTTCAAAATCAATCTCGCCATTCATTGCCCGCGCGGTGATGTCTCTGACATGCGCGCCAACGCCCGCCTCCTCGGCCAACTCATCAATGCACTCCTGCTCGATCATCGTGCTGTCCATATCGGCCAAAAGCATCCGCTTGGCCCGCCCCTCGGCGCGCTGCACGATCAGATCGGTGCGCAGGCCCTGAAGCTCCTCCCAGACCTGCCAGCGATTCGCGGGCATCTGCTCCAACGAGAATTCCGCCGCCTCATCCGGGCTGAGCCAGCCGACCGTGCCCCCGCCCCACGCATTGCGTAGGCTTTCGACCAAAGCGGGGTCCAACGCGCCCT
The DNA here is from genome assembly GCF_020141465.1 of Roseovarius carneus. NCBI lineage: Bacteria > Pseudomonadati > Pseudomonadota > Alphaproteobacteria > Rhodobacterales > Roseobacteraceae > Roseovarius > Roseovarius carneus. Next base: position 447,402 of record NZ_JAHSPD010000001.1, read on the forward strand.
TGGGGGCAATCAGAGTAGCGACATACATGACCCAAAGTTTCCGATCGTAGCTGTTTCGTGTCGCACAAAGGCGCTCAAGCGGCGCTATAGCGTCATTTTCCGGCTTGCGAAAGCCCGCGCCGCCCCGTAGCTCTGATCGCGGGACACCCTTCCCCAACGAAGGGCGCTTATCTGGAAGGATAGCAGCAATGACGATCGAAGACCCCGGCGCGCGGCCGGCAAATCCGCGTTTCTCATCTGGCCCGTGCGCCAAACCCCCCACATTCAACGTGATCCAATTGGCCGATGCGCCCTTGGGCCGCAGCCACCGCGCAACGGTGGGTAAAGACCGCTTGAAATCAGCGATCGACGACACGCGCGAACTTCTCGGCGTCCCCGACGACTATCTGATCGGCATCGTGCCCGCCTCGGATACGGGCGCCTATGAAATGGCGATGTGGAACCTCTTGGGCGCGCGCAAGGCCGAGATGCTGGCATGGGAAAGCTTCGGCGCAGGCTGGGTCACCGATGCGGTCAAGCAGCTCAAAATCGACGCCGAGGTGAAGACCGCCGAGTATGGTCATATCGTGGATCTCGGCACGGTCGATTTCGACAATGACGTCTGCTTTACATGGAACGGCACCACCTCGGGCGTGCGCCTGCCGAATGGCGATGCGATCCCATCGGGCCGTGCGGGCCTCACCCTTTGCGACGCCACATCGGCGGCCTTCGCGCAGGACCTCCCTTGGGACAAGCTCGATGTGACCACGTTCAGCTGGCAAAAAGTGCTGGGCGGGGAAGGCGCGCATGGGATGCTCATCCTGTCGCCCCGCGCGGTTGCGCGGCTGGAAAGCTACACGCCGCCCTGGCCGCTGCCCAAGATTTTTCGCCTCACTAAAGGCGGCAAGATCATCGCGGGCATTTTTGAGGGGGCGACGATCAACACGCCCTCAATGCTCGCGGTCGAGGATTATCTTCTGGCGCTCGATTGGGCCCGCTCTGTCGGTGGGCTGGAAGGCCTGATGGCGCGCGCCGATGCAAACGCGGCGGTGATCTGGGATTTCTGCGAGACCCGCGACTGGATCGCCAATCTGGCCGAGGAGAGCGCCACGCGCTCCAACACATCCGTCTGTCTCAAATTCACCGATCCGCGCATTACCGATGGGGCGGCTTTCGCCAAATCCATCGCCAAACGGCTGGAGAGCGAAGGGGTTGCCTTTGATATCGGCGCGTACCGTGATGCGCCTCCCGGCCTGCGCATCTGGTGCGGCGCCACGGTGGAGACCGCCGATATCACGGCGCTCATGCCGTGGATCGAATGGGCCTTTGAGACCGAAATAGCATCGCTGCGGGCCTAAACCCGGCGCCAGCGCGACACCAAACATCAACGCATTTTTCAAGATTGGAGCCCCAAATGGCCCCCAAAGTTCTCGTATCCGACAAACTTTCCGAAACCGCCGTTCAGATATTCCGCGACCGCGGCATCGACGTGGATTTTCAGCCCGATCTCGGCAGGGATAAAGACCGTCTCGCCGAAATCATCGGCCAATATGACGGCCTCGCCATCCGCTCGGCCACCAAGGTCACCGAGAAGATCCTCGCCAACGCCACCAACCTCAAGGTGATCGCGCGCGCAGGCATCGGCACCGATAATATCGACAAGCTTGCGGCCTCCAAGAAGGGCGTGATCGTGATGAACACGCCCTTTGGGAACATGATCACCACCGCCGAACATGCCATTGCAATGATGTTCGCCGTTGCCCGCCAAATCCCCGAGGCCAGCGCCTCCACCCAAGCGGGTAAGTGGGAGAAATCCAAGTTTATGGGGGTTGAGCTGACCAACAAGACGCTCGGCGTGATCGGCGCGGGCAATATCGGCGGCATCGTCTGCGACCGTGCGCGCGGGCTTAAGATGAAGGTCATCGCTTATGATCCCTTTCTGACCGAGAAAAAAGCCGACAAGATGGGCGTCGAGAAGGTCGATCTCGACACGCTTCTGGCCCGCTCGGATTTCATCACCCTGCATGTGCCGCTCACCGATCAGACCCGCAATATCCTCAGCGCCGAGGCGCTGGCCAAGACCAAAAAGGGCGTGCGGATCATCAACTGCGCGCGCGGCGGTCTGGTGGACGAGGCCGCACTTGCCGCATTGATCACATCCGGCCATGTGGCAGGCGCGGGCTTTGATGTCTTCGCCGAGGAGCCTGCGGCCGAGAACTCCCTCTTCGGCCTGCCCGGCGTTGTCTGCACGCCGCATCTGGGGGCCGCCACCACCGAGGCGCAGGAAAACGTGGCGCTGCAAGTGGCCGAACAGATGTCGGACTACCTGCTGACCGGCGCTGTGACGAACGCGCTCAACATGCCCTCGGTCACGGCGGAAGAGGCCAAGGTCATGGGGCCTTGGATCAAGCTCTCGGATCATCTCGGGGCCTTTATCGGCCAGATGACGGACGAGCCGATCAAGGCGATCAACATCCTTTATGACGGGGTGGTGAGCCATATGAACCTCGCGGCTCTCACCTCGGCCACCGTGGCGGGGATCATGAAATCGGTGAACCCGGAGGTGAACATGGTCTCCGCGCCCGTCATCGCCAAGGAGCGCGGCATCCAGATCAGCACGACCCAGCAGGATAAATCGGGCGCGTTCGAGGGATATATCAAGCTGACCGTGGTCACGGATCAGCGCGAACGCTCCATCGGCGGCACGGTCTTCTCGGACGAAAAGCCACGCTTCATTCAAATCAAGGGGATCAATATCGACGCCGAGATTGGCGAACATATGCTCTATACCACCAATAAGGATGTGCCCGGCATCATCGGCGCTCTGGGCCAGACGCTGGGCGGGAGCGGCGTGAATATCGCGAACTTTACGCTGGGCCGCGCGGCGCCCGGCGGCGAGGCGATCGCGCTGCTTTATGTCGATGCTCAAGTCCCGCCCGACCAAGTGGCGAAGCTGCACGCGACCGGCCTTTTCCAGCAGATCAAGCCGCTGCATTTCGACGTGCGTTGATCAGGCAAGGCCTTTGCGACACCCGGCCATGCCAAAAGCGCCGGGTGTCAGCTTTCCACCGCGATATTGTCGATGATCCGCACCCCGGCCAGCCAAGAGGCCGCAAAGAGGCGCGCGGGGCGTGTCGGTGCCTCCAAGAGCGCCAGATCATCATTCGCGCGCAGCTCAAGATAATCGGTCTTGGTGAAGCCCGCCTTTTCAAGCCGGGCAATCGCCGAGCTGTGCAGATCGGCGAAAGGCGCACCAGCAGCAAGGCCGTCTGCGATTTTCTCCAGCTCCTCAAACAGGATAGGCGCTTTGATGCGCGCCCGGTCCGACAGGAGCAAGTTGCGCGAGGACATGGCGAGACCGTCCATCTCACGGATGGTGGGGCAGCCATGCACGGTGATAGGGATATCGAGATCGCAGGCCATACGGCGCACCACCTGGAGCTGCTGAAAATCCTTCTCGCCGAAAAACGCATCCGTCGCACGGCTTTGGGTGAAGAGCTTTGCGACCACGGTAGCCACCCCTTCAAAATGTCCGGGGCGGTAGATTCCATCCATCACATCCGTGAGCCCTGTCACGGAAACTGTGGTGGAAAAACCCTCCGGATACATCACGTCACCATCCGGTACATAAATCGCATCGACGCCAAAGCGCTCCAGTTTGCGGGCGTCCTCGCCTTCCGTGCGGGGATAGTTGGCGAGATCCTCAGGCGTGTTGAACTGTTTGGGGTTCACGAAGATCGTCACGATCACATGCTCACAGCGCGCTTTTGCAGCCGCCACAAGCGACAGATGCCCGTCATGCAGCGCGCCCATCGTCGGCACAACGCCGATGGAGGCCCCGGCGCGCACCCATGGCTCCGACTGCGCGCGCAGGGCGGCGATGTCTCTCACGATAGGCGCAATCACTTTTGGGGGGCCTTTTGGGGTGCCGCATCTGCAAAGATATGCTCAGGCCCCGGAAAGCTGCGCGCGCGCACCTCTGCGGCGTATTCGGCAATAGCCGCCTCGCCCACCGCGCCCAGCGCCGCATAGCGTTTGACGAATTTGGGTTTGAACGCGGTAAAGAGCCCAAGCATGTCGTCCACCACGAGGATCTGCCCGTCACAGCCCGCAGAGGCCCCGATGCCGATGGTGGGGATCGCAAGCTCCGCCGTCATCCGGTCCGCAAGGCTCGCCGGCACCTTCTCCAGCACCACCGAGAACGCGCCCGCATCCGCCACGGCATGGGCATCACGCATCAGCGCTTCGGTCTGATCGCCGCGCCCCTGCACCTTGTAGCCGCCAAGCGTATTGATCGATTGCGGCGTCAGCCCGATATGCGCCATCACAGGCACACCCCGCGCCACGAGAAACGCGATGGTTTCCGCCATATGCACGCCGCCTTCAAGCTTCACCGCCGCAGCCCCCGTCTCGGCCATGATCCGAGCTGCGTTGGAGAACGCCTGCGCCGGACCCTGCTCGTAACTGCCAAACGGCATGTCAATGACCAGCATCGCCTTTTGCAGCCCCCGCGCCACAGCCTGCCCGTGCAGGATCATCATCTCCATCGTCACGCCCAGCGTCGAGGGCAGGCCATGCAGAACCATGCCCACGCTGTCACCCACCAGCACAAAATCACAATAATCATCCATCATCCGCGCCATCGGCGTGGTATAGGCCGTGAGGCTGACAATGGGCGACGCGCCTTTCATGGCGCGGATATCGTCCGGCATGGGGGCGGTCTTGCGGGCGGTGGCGCTCATGATGGCTGTCCCTTCGGTCTTTGCTGCGCGCTGCCTTAGCGGCTTTGGCGAGCATGTTCCACCCTTCCGAACAGCCATGCAAGGGGTGCCCTGCGTGGTCACGTTTGCGCGCAGGGTGCTGGATGCAGCTTGTGATCTGCCACAGGCGCACTAACCTTTAAAGGCAATAGATCAAACCCCGGAGTGCGCCCCATGCGGCCCAGCCTCGCTTCTCTTTGCCTCTGCCTCACGCTTTGCGCCGCGCTGTTTGCCGCGCCGCAGGCCCGCGCGCAGGGCGATCCGGCGGCCACGCGCAGCGAAATCATCACTCTTTTGGGCCGCATTTACGAGGGAGAGGCGATGCGCGGAGAGCTTGAGGGGCTTGGCTTTCGCGGCCAGAACCTGAGCCTTGCGATGGGGCAGGTGCAGCGCATCATGCGCGATCCGGTGGTCGCGGGTCACATCGCGGACCGCGTTCTTGCCGTGCAAAGCGGCGCATCCATCCCAATGTCGCAATCGCAAGGATTGCTATGGGGGCTCGTGGATCAAGGCGTGGGGCACCTGCCGCTGCGCGATCTGCGCTATTATTATCTGGTGGAGAAAACCGTGTTGAACGCCATGCCGACACGGCAATGTGGCCTTGCGGTGCGCGAACGGCTGAGCCCTGACCAACTGTCCGATGCAACGGCGCAGGTGGCCGCCCGGCTCAACACCAACGCGCTTGAAAATTACTACCGAATTCAGCTGGAGGCCGCCAAAGCCGGGGCCCAGCGCGGCCCAGTCACCATGACGACCGCCCGTGCGCAGGCCGCAGAGGAGCGCATATTCAGCGCGCTCACCACGCGGCTCGATAGAGACCCGGATGCACCCCGCCTGATCGCCGCCTTTGCCGATCTCGACCGCGCGAGCAACCGCGATGCCTGCGCCGCGGGCCGGGTTTTCATCGACACCGTCCTCACGCTTGAGGGGCAAGAATTGCGCGATGCGTTGATCTATCTCAGCCAGCCTACTTTGCGATAACCGATTGCGCCTGCCGCCGCGCGCGGCCACTCTGGCATCATGACCGCCCCTTTGCGCATCCCCAACCGGCAGGCTCGGCACCTCTGGCTCTGGACCAACGGGCTGAGCATGCCGGGCACGGGTGCGCCCGATGTCATGGCCATGATCCGGCAGATCGGGTTCTTGCAAATCGACACGATCCGCAACGTCACCCGCGCACATAATCATATCCTGTGGTCGCGCAACCAAAACTACCGCGAAGGGATGCTCTGGCCGCTTCTGGGCCGGGACCGGGCGCTGTTTGAGCATTTTACCCATGACGCGTCGCTGATCCCAATGGAGATCCTGCCCCTCTGGCAAAGGCAGTTCCGCAGGCTGGGGGACAAGGTGGCCGCAAGCGACTGGTACCGCTCGGGGCTTGGCCAGACCGAGATCGCCGCCATCCGCGCCCGGATCGAGGCGGAAGGGCCGCTCTCCACCCATGCGTTTGATACCAAGGCCGCAAGCCGCGAAATGTGGGCGCGCCCCCCGCATAAAAAGGCGCTTGATCAGATGTGGTATGCGGGCGACCTCGCAACATGCCATCGCGAGAATTTCGTGAAGTTCTACGATCTGGGTGCTCGGGTTTTCCCCACCCAATTGCCACGCGACATGCCCGAGAACGAACAGGCCGACACGCTCTGCGATCACGCATTGGACCGCCTCAGCATGGGCACCGTGGGCGAGGTGCAGCGCTTCTGGGCCGCGATGGGCGCGGGCGAGGCGCGAGATTGGCGCGCGCGACGTACCCTCGTGCCGCTGGAGGTGCAAGGCGCGGACGGGTACTGGACCGCCGCGCTCGCCCCCGCCGATATCGAGACGCGGCTTGCAAACCTGCCTGCCCCCACATCACGGCTGCGCCTTCTCAACCCGTTTGATCCCGCGATCCGCGACCGCACAAGGCTGGAGCGGCTCTTCGGGTTTGACTACCGCAACGAGATGTTCGTGCCCAAGGACAAACGCCGCTGGGGCTATTACGTCTATCCCCTGCTCGAAGGGGACCGGTTCATGGGCCGGGTGGAGCTAAAGGCCGACCGCACCGCAGGATGGCTCCGCGTCACTGGCTTCTGGCCCGAGGCGGGCACGAAATGGAGCGCCGCGCGCGCAGCAAAGCTCGATGCTGAACTCACCCGGTTTGCCCGCATGGTCGGCATAGGCCGCATCGAATGGGCCACGCCGCCACCCAAGCTCACCCAAACGGCGGCTCAGGATAGATCACCTCGCTGAGGTAAAGCCCATGCGGCGGCGCTACCGTCCCACAGGCCGCGCGGTCGCGCGCCTCCAGCGCGCGGGTCACATCATCAGGGCCCCAGCCGCCCCGCCCGACCCGCTCCAGCGTGCCCACGATGCTACGCACCTGATTGTGCAGAAACGACCGCGCCCGGATATGAAACCTGACCTCGCGCCCGCCCCGCACCACCAAATCCTCAATCTCAATGGCATCAAGCGTCTTCACCGGGCTCGCCGACTGACAAATGGTCGAGCGGAACGTGGTAAAATCATGATGCCCGATAAGCCGCGCCGCCCCTGCGCGCATGGCGTCCACATCCTGATTCTCCGGCACCTGCCAAACCAGCCCGGCCTCATGGGTCGCGGGCGCACGCCGCATCAGCATCCGGTAGACATAGCGCCGCTCCAGCGCCGTGAACCGCGCATGCCAGTCGCTGTCCACGCGCGCGCAATCCACAATCGCAATCGGCGCGGGCTTCAGGTGATGGTTAATCGCCCCCATCAAGCGAAACGGCGTCCATTCTTTGTGTAAGTCGCAATGCGCCACCTGCCCCCAGGCATGCACGCCTGCATCCGTCCGACCTGCTGCCGCAATCAAATGCGGCCCCGGCTCGATCCGGCCCAACGCGGCCTCAATCGCGCCCTGCACGGTCGGCCTGTCAGGCTGCCGCTGCCACCCGGCAAAAGGCGCGCCATGATACTCGATTTTAAGCGCAAATCTCTCCATCCCCCGCACCTAGCGCAAATCATGCGCGGCGAAAACCGCCCGGCACCCTCTTCTTGGTCCAAATACTCCCGCCGGAGGCTCCCGGCACGCAAAGGCCACCCAGCAAGGGGGAAGCCTCGCCCCTGTGCCCCCTAGAATCCGTGCGTCGGCACCGCTATCTATGCGGTAAGGGCAAAGGCTCGCAGGCAAAGCAAAAAAGGGGCCGCGATGATCGGCGCAGTGGCAGATAGGCTGACCCGCGGGATCGACCGTATCTCGGATGCGGTCTCCGGCGCGCTTTTTGAGCCTGTGATCCGCATCGGCGTCACGGGGCTCGCCCGCTCGGGCAAGACGGTGTTCATCACTTCCCTCATCGCCAATCTGCTGGAACGTGGCCGCATGCCCGGCCTCACCGCCGCCGCCGAGGGGCGCATCACCGCCGCCTTTTTGCAGCCACAGCCCGACGACACCATTCCCCGCTTCGCCTACGAGGCCCACCTCGCCGCCCTCACCGCAAACGCGCCGCACTGGCCCGAAAGCACCAGCGCCGTGTCCGAGCTGCGCCTGAGCCTGCGGGTCCGTCCCAATGGCCTTCTGGCGGGGCTGAGCGGCCCGCGCACCGTGCATATCGACATCATTGATTATCCCGGCGAATGGCTTCTTGATCTAGGGCTGATGGACAAAACCTATGCTGATTGGGCGGCGGAAACGCTCGGTGCCATGCAGACCCGTCCGGAAGGGGCCGAGGCCTTGGCCCAGTTGGAGGCCGCAGACCCCCACGGCGCGTGGGAAGAGCCGCAAATCGCCGCCCTCGCCGCGACCTTCACGACCTATCTGCACGCCGCGCGGGGCACGGGCTACAGCGGTATCGCGCCGGGGCGATTTCTTCTACCGGGCGAAATGGCAGGCTCCCCCGTCCTCACCTTCGCACCCCTGCCCGCCACCGGGCAAAGCCCCGGCCGCCGCAGCCTCTGGCGCGAGATGGAACGGCGCTATGACGCCTATAAATCACAGGTGGTCACGCCGTTTTTTCGCGATCATTTTGCCCGCATCGACCGGCAGATCGTACTGATCGACGCTTTGGGCGCAATTCATGCAGGCCCCCGCGCACTGGCCGATCTGCGCCGCACGATGACCGATATCCTCGCCGCGTTTCGCCACGGTCAAAACGCCTTTCTCAGCCGCCTTTTGATGGGCCGCCGCGTGGAGAAGATCCTCTTCGCCGCGACCAAGGCGGACCATCTGCATCACAGCCAGCACGCCCGCCTCACCGGCATCATGGAGGCCCTGACCAGCGAGGCGCGGGCACGCGCAAATTTCCAAGGAGCCGAGACAGCCTCGCTCGCCATGGCCGCCCTGCGCGCCACGGTGGAGGAGACGCGCAAGCATGAGGGCTCAGATCTCGATTGCGTGCGCGGCACGCTGCTCGACAGCGGCAAACAGGCCGCATTCTATCCCGGCGATCTGCCCGAAAACCCCGCAGCGCTCCTGAATGTGGCAGAGGATGGCGCTGCGGAGTGGTTGGAGGGCGACTACCAGATCATGAAATTTGCCCCCGCCCGCCTGACCCTCAAACCCGGTGAGGGGCCGCCGCATATCCGGCTGGACCGCGCCGCACAGTTCCTGATCGGTGACAGACTATGAGCACGCCGCACCGCGCCCGCCTCTGGCATGTGCCGCATCTGGCACGTATCCTGTGGCGCTTCGGGCGCTCGGCCCCATGGCTGCCGCGCGTGCGCTCGCGCCGGACGGATCTCGCGGTGATGGCGCGGATCACCCGGCGCGGATGGGTGCAGCTTATCCGCGATGGGCGCGGGCCCGCAGCGTTCATCGCCCGCGACGGCGCGCTCATCCATGCGCTCTACGTCAACCCGCGCGCGCGGCGGCGCGGGCTTGGCCGGTCCTTGCTGCACGATGCCAAACTCGGCAGCGCGCGGTTGGAACTTTTCGTCGCTGAGGCGAATAGGCCAGCACGGGCCTTTTATGCCGCCGAAGGCTTTTGCGAAGTCGCCCGCTCAAATGGCGCTCGCAATGACGAAAAGCTGCCCGAAATCCACATGATCTGGCATTCTGCACCAAACCCAGGGTCAGACCCCCGGAGCACGGTCCAATGAGCAAACGCAAAGGCCCTGTCCTGATTGATCTGGAGGCGTCCGGCCCCGCTCCCACCCCCGCCGATGCCCCCCCGGTGCCCGAGCCTGACCTGCCGCTTCCGCCAGAGGGCCGCGCGATGCAGACCGCAGCAAGCCTTGCAGCGCGGCGCCCCTCGCGGCTGGCGCGGGTCTTCTGGGGGCTGGCGCTGGCCTTCATGGGCGCCGTAACCTCCATCACCGCATGGGATTTTGCCACCGGACTGATGACGCGTATGCCCCTGCTGGGCTATGCGGTGACGGGGCTCGGGGTGGCGCTTTTGCTGGTGCTTTTGCTGATTGCGTTGCGCGAATTGGCGGCGTTCTCGCGGCTCCGGCGGATGGATGATCTGCACCGTGCGGCGGATGCGGCGCTTGCGGCGGATGACCTTGGCGCTGCACGCAAGGTGGCAGACGGCCTCACCCGTCTCTACGCCACCCGCGGGGACACCGCTTGGGGGCGCGCCCGTCTGGCCGAACGCCAAGCAGAGCAGTTTGACGCCGCAACCCTTCTGGCACTGGCCGAGGATACACTCCTCACCCCCCTCGATGCCGCCGCCCAGCGTGAGGTAGAGGCTGCCGCCCGGCAGGTCGCCACGGTCACCGCCCTCGTGCCCCTCGCGCTGGCCGACGTGGTAGCAGCCCTCACATCGAACCTGCGGATGATCCGGCGCATCGCCGAGATTTATGGCGGACGCTCAGGCACATTGGGAAGCTGGCGGCTGACGCGTGCCGTGATGTCCCATCTGGTGGCGACGGGCGCTGTGGCCGTGGGCGATGACCTGATAAGCTCAGTCGCAGGCGGCAGTGTGCTGTCCAAAATCTCGCGCCGCTTTGGCGAGGGTGTGGTGAATGGCGCGCTGACCGCGCGGGTGGGCGTGGCCGCGATGGAAGTCTGCCGCCCGCTGCCCTTTTCGCGCGGCAAACGGCCTTCGGTCACAGGTCTGGTGCGCCGCGCGCTGACCGGGCTTTTCGGGAAGTGATGCGCTTCTACAGCGTCTTATGCAGGGGATCTGCGTCATCGCCGCAAAGCGCGCGCCGGGCCTCACACGCAACCCGCAACGCCACGCGCCCCGCCTCTGGACGCGGGCAGGGTGCGGTCCTATAAGGCGGGCATGACGCAGAATGCGGCGATCATTATTCGAATTACCTGCCCGGCGCTCTGAGACCATGAGCCGCCGGGACAAGGCGTTTGAGATCCTCGCGCCGCCCATAGCCTTCCTCCATGTGATCCACTGCAAGATTCAAAGTAAAGGACGCCACTGATGTGCGCCGACACACCCGAAACACTTGACTACAAATCCACTCTCAACCTGCCACGCACCGATTTCCCGATGCGCGCCGGCCTGCCCAAGCGCGAGCCGGAATGGCTGGCGCGGTGGGAAGAGATCGGCATCTATGATCGGCTGCGCGAGAAAGCAGAGGGCCGCAAGCCCTTCACCCTGCATGACGGCCCTCCTTACGCGAACGGCCATCTGCATATCGGCCACGCGCTCAACAAGATCCTCAAGGATATGGTGGTGCGGTCCCAGCAAATGATGGGCTTTGACGCGCGCTATATCCCCGGCTGGGATTGTCATGGCCTGCCGATCGAGTGGAAGATCGAAGAGCAATACCGCGCCAAGGGCCGCGACAAGGACGATGTGGATATCGTCGATTTCCGGCAGGAATGCCGCAAGTTCGCCGAAAGCTGGATCGACATTCAGCGGAACGAGTTCAAGCGCCTCGGCATCACCGGCACATGGGAGCGTCCCTACCTCACGATGGATTTCCGCGCCGAGCGGATCATCGCGGAGGAGTTCCAGAAATTCCTGATGAACGGCACGCTCTATCAGGGCAGTAAGCCCGTGATGTGGTCCCCCGTGGAGCAAACCGCACTGGCCGAGGCGGAGGTCGAGTATCACGACAAGGACAGCTTTACGGTTTGGGTGAAGTTCGAGGTTATTGATCCTGTATTGGGTTCAGGCAAAGAGCTGGAGAATCGTGATCTTGTTGGTGCAAAGGTAGTTATCTGGACCACGACGCCCTGGACGATCCCGTCCAACAAGGCCGTCGTCTACGGCGCAGACTACGACTACGGGCTCTACGAGGTCACGGATACGCCCGAGGAGTGCTGGGCTGCCGTAGGCGAAAAGTTTCTTCTGGCCGACAAGCTGGCAGGCGAGGTCTTCAAGCGTGCCCGCCTCGAAGAGGGCATGTGGAAACGGATCAGAGGTGTCGACCCATCTGTCATTTCTCAGGTTAAACACCCCCTCGCCCACACCGAAGGCTCCATGGGCGAATGGGACGCCCCCCGCGATTTCCGCGCGGCGGATTTCGTCACGGACGAAGAGGGCACAGGCTTTGTCCATTGCGCCCCCTCCCACGGGATGGAGGAATTCGAGCTTTACCGCGATCTGGGTATGCTCGGCCAGGTGATCACCTATAACGTCATGGATGATGGCAGCTTCCGCGAGGATCTGCCCTTCTTCGGCGGCAAGCGGATCCTCAAGCCCAACGGCAAAGAGGGCGACGCCAACAAAGCCGTCATCGACAAGCTGACCGAGGTGGGCGGGCTTCTGGCGCGTGGCAAAATCCACCACTCCTATCCGCACTCGTGGCGCTCCAAAGCGCCGATCATCTATCGCAACACGCCGCAATGGTTCGCCGCCGTGGACGCCCCCGTGGGCGATGGGCAGGACACTTACGGCACAACGATCCGCGAACGCGCGCTGACCTCCATTGATCAGCTGGTCACATGGACCCCGCAGACCGGGCGCAACCGGCTCTATTCCATGATTGAGGCGCGGCCCGATTGGGTCCTGTCGCGCCAACGCGCCTGGGGCGTGCCGCTGACCTGCTTCACCCGCAAGGGCGCGCTGCCCACGGACGAAGGATTCCTCTTGCGCAACGAGGCCGTCAACGCCCGCATTCTTGAGGCGTTCGAGGCCGAGGGTGCCGATGCTTGGTATAAGGATGGCGCGAAAGAGCGGTTCCTTGGCGGGATCGTGGACCCCAATGAGTGGGATAAGGTCAACGATATCCTCGACGTATGGTTCGACAGCGGCTCCACTCATGCGTTCGTTCTGCGCGACCGCGAGGATGGCTCCGAGGACGGACTGGCCGACCTCTATCTTGAGGGCACCGACCAGCATCGCGGCTGGTTCCACTCCTCGATGCTGCAAGCCTGCGGCACGATGGGCCGCGCCCCCTACCGGGGCGTTCTGACCCACGGCTTCACGCTGGACGAGAAGGGCAATAAAATGTCCAAATCGGTCGGCAACACCGTGGCCCCCGAGGATGTGACCAAGCAATACGGCGCCGATATCCTGCGCCTCTGGGTGGCCCAATCGGACTACACGGCGGACCTGCGCATTGGCCCGGAAATCCTCAAAGGCGTCTCCGACAGCTACCGCCGCCTGCGCAACACGATGCGCTATCTCTTGGGCGCGGTCGCGTATTTCGAGGAGTCTGACCGCGTGGCCCCCGCCGACATGCCGGAGCTGGAGCAATGGGTGCTGCACCGTCTGGCGGAGCTGGATACACGTGTTCGCGAAGGCTACGCCGCCTATGATTTCCAAGGTGTGTTCCAAGCCCTCTTCAACTTCTGCACGTTGGACCTTTCGGCCTTCTATTTCGACATCCGCAAGGACGTGCTCTACTGCGACGGAGACAGCGCTGAGCGGCGCGCGGCGCGCACCGTACTGGACCTTCTCTTCCATCGCCTGACCACATGGCTCGCCCCGGTGCTGGTCTTCACAATGGAAGAGGTCTGGCTGGAGCGTTTCCCCGGCACGGATGGATCGCTGCACCTGCAAGACATCCCCGATACACCGCAGGATTGGCTCAACCCGGAACTGGCCGCGAAATGGGTCGGCATCCGCCAAGCCCGCCGCGTCGTTACGGCCGCGTTGGAGGTGGAGCGCACGAACAAAGTCATCGGCTCCTCGCTTGAGGCGGGCCCGGTGGTCTACGTGGCCGATGATGCAGTGCGACATGCGCTCGCCTCGGTCCCGTTTCAGGATGTCTGCATCACATCGGCCGTCACACTGAGCGATCAAGCGGCCCCCGAGACCGCCTTCACCCTGCCGGAAACAGACGGGCTCGCCGTGACCTTCGCCAAAGCCAAAGGTGAGAAATGCAACCGCTGCTGGAAATTCCTGCCCGATGTTGGCACCCACAAACACCCCGGCACCTGCGCCCGCTGCAACGCGGCGCTCGGCTAACGCGCATCAAGGGGGGCGGCCCAAAAACCGCCCCCCTCCTCTTCTTGCCAAAAATATCCTCGCCGAAGGCATCCGCGCGAAGACGCCCAAATGGGCGGAGGAGCGCCGCCCAACAAGGACCGCCCGCATGAAAAACCGCCCCGCACCCGCCACACGCCTCGCCCAGGCGCTCCGCTTCATGGACGAGACCACAGGCGCGATCATCCCGCCGATTCAACCCGCGGCCACCTATGCCCGCGGCCCGGATTACGTCGAGCGCACGTCGAAAGTCTATCGCCGCGACAGCAACCAAACGACAGAGCACGCAGAAAAGATCATCGCCGATCTGGAGGATGCAGAGGAAACCATGCTCTTCTCGTCCGGCATGTCAGCGGCCGTCGCGGTGATGGAGGCCCTGCCCGCAGGCGCCCATGTGGTGATCCCTGATGTGATGTATCACGGCGTGGTCCAACAATTCCGCCGCTACGCAGATATGAACCGCCTTGAGATAAGCACGTATCAAACCGCCAACCTCGCAGACATGCAGACCGCGCTGCGCCAAGGTGAAACAGCGCTCGTCTGGGTCGAATCCCCAAACAACCCCGACTGGGATGTGACCGACATTGCAGAGGCGGCAAAGATCGCCCATGCCGCTGGTGCGCTCCTGCTGACGGATTGCACAGCCACGCCGCCTTGCTGCACCCGCGCGCTCGATCTGGGTGCGGATATCTCGTTCCACTCGGCCACCAAATACCTCAACGGCCACTCGGACGTGACAGCAGGCGCGCTGTCCGTGCGCGCGACAAACCCGCTTTGGGCGCAGATCTACGATATCCGCAAACTCCAAGGCACGGTGCTGCACAGCTTCGACGCGTTCCTGTTGATCCGGGGTATGCGCACGCTGATGCTGCGCGTGGAGAAGGCGACCGAGAACGCGCTGAGCTTGGCGGGCCATTTCGAGGGCCACCCGATGGTGGAGCGCGTCCTTTTCCCCGGCCTGCCCTCCCATCCGGGGTATGAGATTGCCAAACGCCAGACCGGCGGACTTTATGGCGGGATGCTGTCGATCATCACACGCGGCACCGAGCAGACGGCCATCGACACGGCCCGGTTTTGCGAAGTGTTCTATCCCGCCACCTCCCTCGGCGGGGTCGAGAGCCTGATCGAGCACCGCAAGACCGTCTCTGGCGAAGGGTTCAAGGTCCATCCAAACCTTCTGCGCCTCAGCATCGGGATTGAGGATGTGGGCGATCTGATTGCCGATCTGGAGCAGGCCCTGCGCCGCGCTGGTGGGTGAGGCGGGCCTTGGGCGCCTCCGGCGGGAGTATTTTCGCTCAGAAGAAGGGCCAAGCGGTGACGCTTCTGAAGCCCCGCGCAAATCCTTTTGGTTGAGCCGGGCGCGCGCTTTGCTTAGGCAGGGGCAGCTTTCAAAGGGGGCTATATGACCTTCACAATTGCAATTGACGGGCCAGCGGCGGCGGGCAAGGGCACGGTTGCCAAGCGGGTCGCGGCGCATTTTGGCTTTGCGCATCTGGATACCGGGTTGTTGTATCGTGCCACCGGGCGGCGGATGCTGGACGGGTTGGAGCCCGTGGAGGCGGCGCGCGGCCTTGGGGCGGCGGATCTGGAGGCGGACGCTTTGCGCACGCCGGAAGTCGCCCAAGCCGCAAGCCGCGTGGCGGCCCTTCCCGAAGTGCGCGCGGCGCTGGTAGATTTCCAGCGGGCTTTTGCGCGACGCGCGGGCGGCGCTGTTTTGGACGGGCGCGACATTGGCACGGTGATCTGCCCTGAGGCGGAGGTGAAGCTTTACGTCACTGCCACGGATGATGTGCGTGCGGCGCGCAGGCATGCGGAGCTTTGCGCCAAAGGGATGGATCTGACCCTTGAAGAGGTGCTGAGCGATTTGCAGCAGCGCGATGCACGCGACAGCGCGCGGGCCACGGCCCCTTTGAAGGCGGCGGAGGATGCGGTGCTTTTGGATACGTCCGAGATGTCGATTGAGCAGGCTGTGGCAGTAGCCCTTCGCGTGACGGCAGAGCGATTGGCCGGGCAGGGCTAAGGCCCACATTTGGGGTAACGGCACTCTCGCAGCTGCGCTTCGCCCCTCCTATGCCGCCCATGCGCCGACCTGCGCGGGGCGGCCCTTGCATTTGGCCCGATATCGCCATATACGCGCGCTTGCCCGCAAGGTGAACACATCGCAGGGCATGTGAGACAGGCAGGGTCGGATCGTCCGACCCTTCATTCGTTTCGCGAATCATTCGACCGAAGAAACCATCCCCACTTAAAGGGGCATCAACCCAGACCGGCGGAACCAACCGCACGGCCAGACACAAAACCAGTTAGGATTGAAACGCCACATGGCTCAAAACGTATCTATGGAAGACTTCGAAGCCCTTCTGAATGAAAGCTTCGAAATGGACACGCCCGAAGAGGGCACTGTTGTCAAAGGCAAGGTGATCGCTGTTGAAGCGGGCCAGGCCATCATCGATGTCGGCTACAAGATGGAAGGCCGCGTCGATCTCAAAGAATTCGCAAATCCCGGTGAAGCGCCCGAAATCAACGTCGGTGACGAAGTTGAAGTGTTCCTGCGCTCGGCCGAAAATTCGCGCGGTGAGGCTGTTATCTCTCGCGAGATGGCGCGCCGTGAGGAAGCATGGGACCGCCTTGAGAAGGCCTATGCCGATGAAGAGCGTGTCGAAGGCGCGATCTTTGGCCGTGTCAAAGGCGGCTTTACCGTTGATCTGGGCGGCGCTGTTGCGTTCCTGCCCGGCTCTCAGGTTGATGTCCGCCCCGTGCGTGATGCAGGCCCCCTCATGGGTCTCAAGCAGCCCTTCCAGGTTCTCAAAATGGACCGTCGCCGGGGCAACATCGTTGTCTCGCGCCGTGCGATCCTTGAGGAAAGCCGCGCCGAGCAGCGCGCCGAGGTTATCGGCAAGCTGACCGAGGGCGACAATGTCGAAGGCGTCGTCAAGAACATCACCGAATATGGGGCCTTTGTGGACCTTGGCGGTGTGGACGGCCTGTTGCACGTGACCGACATGGCATGGCGCCGTGTGAACCACCCTTCCGAAATCCTCGCGATCGGCGAGACGGTGAATGTTCAGGTCATCAAGATCAACAAAGAGACGCACCGCATCAGCCTCGGCATGAAGCAGTTGCAAGACGATCCATGGGATCTGGTGGCCGCGAAATATCCGCTGGATTCGACGCACACAGGCCGCGTGACCAACATCACCGATTACGGCGCCTTTGTGGAGCTGGAGGCCGGTGTCGAAGGTCTGGTTCACGTCTCGGAAATGTCGTGGACCAAGAAGAACGTGCACCCCGGCAAGATCGTGTCGACCTCTCAGGAAGTCGAAGTCATGGTTCTGGAAATCGACAGCGCCAAGCGCCGTGTGTCGCTCGGTCTCAAGCAGACCATGCGCAACCCATGGGAAGTCTTTGCGGAAACGCATCCCGAGGGCAAAGAGGTCGAGGGTGAGGTCAAGAACATCACCGAATTCGGTCTCTTCATCGGCCTTGAAGGCGAGATCGACGGCATGGTTCACCTCAGCGATATCAGCTGGGACGAGCGTGGCGAAGACGCGATCCAGAACTACCGCAAAGGCGACATGGTTCAGGCCGTGGTCTCCGAAGTGGACACCGAAAAGGAACGCATCTCGCTCAGCATCAAGGCGCTTGGCGGTGACAAGTTCTCCGAGGCGATTGACGGCGTGAAGCGCGGCTCGATCATCACGGTCGAAGTGACGTCCATCGAGGATGGTGGCGTCGAAGTGGAATATGAGGGCATGAAATCCTTCATCCGCCGCTCAGACCTCAGCCGCGACCGCGCTGAGCAACGCCCGGATCGCTTCTCGGTCGGCGACAAGGTCGATGTGCGCGTGACCAACGTGGACGCCAAGACCCGCCGTCTGGGCCTGTCCATCAAGGCCCGCGAGATTGCCGAAGAGAAAGAAGCAGTGGAGCAGTTCGGTTCGTCCGACTCCGGTGCATCGCTCGGCGATATCCTTGGCGCGGCGCTGAAGACCGGCGACGACTAAGGCTCAGCCTCGTTAGAAATGAAGAAAGGCCCCGCCGTGATGGCGGGGCCTTTCTTGGTTTGGGGGAGGTGGGGGAATGGGGGGAACGTCGGATGTGAGCCCAGAGTTACCGGTGCTGCATGGTGCGTGGATTTTTGCTATATCCATACATGAAGCAAAAACCTTCAGCAACTTCATGAATTTTGAAGGTTTTTGACAGCGACAAAAAGGAGGGGCTGTAGAGGATGGACACTACGCCATGCCGTTGATCCCCACAAAATACTGACCAATTTGCCCAACATCAGTATCCAAATCCAGTCCATTGAACAATCGGCGCACTTGGGTTTGACCGTGCTCAATTGGTTCTAAAGCGTAGAATATATCGAAGCCACGTTTATGCGCTGCGCCGATAGAAGTAGCACCACCCACAGTTCTATCTGGTCTTTCAATTACCATTTTCTCGATTACGCGACGGGGCGTATTTCTAGTGATATGCGTCTCTGTGCTCCGGTATGCAGCAAGCTCTTTTCTGAACGTCTTTTCTGCACTGCCTAATATAAGCCACGGGTCGCCGTCCGTTTGAGGTGGTTGCGGAAAGTTCAGTTCTACCCTGAAGCTTGCCTCTGATCGGGCGTCAATGTGTGCTAATTTGTATTTTTCTTCAAATGGACACCATCCGAATAACGCTGCTGAAAAAAGCCCTTCATCACTAGGATATTCTCCAGATAATTGGCGTCTTTCCTTCATAAAACGCTCTGCCAAACGGCATATAAAACTAGCGATCTCTTCGAAGGAGGGTGGATTAGATAGACCTCCCGGGCAGACTAGTTTTTGAAGGAAAGTTGAAGCTGTCACAGCAGTCATTGTCGCTGGCAAAACTGCACCCGCATACGTGAAGCCATATTGGGTCCAGTAATGTGAAGTACGAGCAAAACCTTCAGTCATTGCTGTGACTGCTACTGGAATTGTATATATTTTCGCGGCTAGTTCGGTCGTAGGTTTTTCATCTGAACCGGCAACAAGCCGAGTATCTGCTGCACACCATTGATAACCTCCGTCTTGCCAAATTACTGATATCGTCACTAACATACTCCTTGAAGGATCGAGGATTGCATCAAGCGTTTAAGTAGCGTTGGCAACACGACGCTCGGGCTCTAAGCTTCCATGTCTGGTTACGCGAAACATACCAAAAACCACCGTTTTTTGAACGGTTAGTCGAAGCAGATATTCGCACATTCTAAGCGGAGATCTGAAATGTGCACAATCCCGCTCTTATGACCCCACAATTCACCAAACCCTCAGGCCACCCGCTTCCCATAATAAAGCCCTACCACATGCTCGGCCTCTGCAAAGAAGAGCCAACGGGAGGTGACGACACCGGCGAGGTGGCTGAGCACGGCGACGCCTGCGAGGGCGTGGGAGAACGGCAAGAGGAGCAGGATCACCGGGAGGGCATAGCCTAGCCCGAACGCGATCACGCGGAGTTTTTGCGCGTGTTTGCGGCCCACCACGTGGACGAATTCGCGCAGCAGATAGTTTGTCCCGGTATGGGGCGGCTCAAACGCGCGGACGGTGCCGCCTTCACCCAGCCCTGTGGCCGTGGCGATGTTGGTGCTGGACTGGCCCAGCGCCTTGTCGCCTTGCATCCACCACAGCACCTGCACCACCCCGGCCAGCGGCAGCAAGATCAGCGCATATGTGATCTGCCCCGCCAGAAGGGCCCCACCCGCGAGCGACAGGCTGAGAAAGAGCACAGGCGTCATATGGGTGTTCCAGCGTGGGATTGTCTTGAGCTGCGCGTAGATCATCGAGGTGGTGAAGACCACGGCGAGGCTGAGCGCCGCACCGAAAAGGCCAAGCAGGCTGAACCGCACGCCCAGAAACACGAGCCCTGCGCCAAAGACGGCCATGACCAAAAGCGCCAGTAGAGCGGCCCAAGCTTCGCGGCTGAGCCATGAGCTGCGCCATTGGCTGAAGGCTTTGAGCGCGCGCTCAGGATGGCCAAGGTGAAAGGTGGAGGCCATGAGCCCCCCCACCGCAAGGATGTAGGCGATGGCGAAAAAGATGAACGCGTTGAGGCCCGTTACAGCAGGCATCCCAAGGCCAAGGAAGACCAACAGGCCGAAGCCCAGACCCGAAAGGGTGGTGAAGACGATCACAGAAGGGGCCGGGTGCATCTCAGATCCTATCGAGGGCTTTGTCGAGCCAGCTCATGAAGCCCTTGGGCGCGTCCACCACAGGCGCGAGATGGGGGGCGAGCGTGTCCGTGAGGTGCGGTGCGTCCATCTGATCCTTTGGACGGGGCGGGAGATAGCGGTTGACGGGTTTGGTGCCCTGCTCGGGCATAAGCTCCATCCCGCCGCGCTCTGCCGTGAGGCGGCTTACGTTGCTCTCTGGGTCAGCGAAATCGCCAAAGTGGCGCGCGCCAGCGGGGCAGGTGCGCACGCAGGCGGGCTCGCGGTCGATCTCGGGGAGGTTCTCGTTATAGATCCGGTCAACGCAGAGGGTGCATTTTTTCATTACGCCCTCTTGCGCGTCCATCTCGCGCGCGCCGTAAGGACAGGCCCATGCGCACAGACCGCAGCCGATACAATCAGCCTCATTCACTAGAACGATCCCGTCCTCCTCGCGCTTGTAGCTGGCCCCGGTGGGGCAGACGGTGACGCAGGGCGCGTCCTCGCAATGCAGGCAGGATTTGGGGAAGTGGATGAGCTGTGCCGCCGGGTGGGGCATCTGAGAGGTGGCGAGGGGCTGCACCTCATAGCTGTGCACGCGGTTGAGAAACGTGCCCGTAGGCTCCGCGCCATACGGGTCCTGATCACTGAGAGGCGCGCCGTAATTCTCGGTGTTCCAGCCCTTGCAGGAGATCACGCAGGCATGGCATCCGACGCATGTATCAAGGTCGATCACGAGGCCGAGCTTTTTTTGCGTGGTTTTGGGAAGCGTGGTCATATCAGGCGCTCCTTTGTGTTTTCGGGCATGGATGGGGTGCTGCACCCAACGTCGAATTTCTGTTGAAATTCGACGACTCCTCCGGGATATTTTGAGCAAGAAGATGAGGCGGGCTGAGATATGAGATCGGCTCACGCTCGGCCGGGTCCCATGTGGCGATATACCAGATGAAGGAGCCAAGGCTGATCGCGACGAAGGCGAGGATCGCGAGCAATGTGCGTTGGGTGGGGGTCATGTGCCAACCTTCCATGCCAGCGTGTCCGGGCCCTTGCCCACGGGGGATTTGATCGGCGGCAAGGCAGGCTGTGTTTCAGTAGGGACGGTGGTTTTCTCAATTTTCACGCGCAGGTCGAACCAGGCGGCCTGTCCAGTGATCGGGTCGGAATTGGACCAACGCAGCCCGTCACCCTTGGGCGGAAGCAGCTCGTGGATCAGGTGATTGAGCAAAAAGCCTTTGGTGGCCTCGGGCGCGTCCTCGCTCAACGCCCATGCGCCTTTGCGTTTGCCGATCGCATTCCACGTCCAGACGGTGTTTTCATTCAGCGCGGCCATATGGGCCACGGGTACAGTGATCGCGCCATGGACCGACGAGACGCGGGCCCAGTCGCCATCTGCAAACCCGTTCGCCTCCCAAAGTTTGGTGGGCACATAGAGCGGGTTGTGGCCGTGGATCTGGCGCAGCCATGCGTTTTGGCTGCCCCAGCTGTGATACATCGCCATCGGGCGCTGGGTGAGGGCGTGGATGGGATAGTCGCCCTTGTCCACGGCTTCTTCCTCAAGGGCGGGATACCAGAAGGGGAGCGGGTCCATCATCTGTTTGATCCGGGCGCGCAGGTGGTCGGGAGGCTGGCGGTCGCCATGACCTTCGGCGGCCAGTTGGAATTTGCGCATTGGCTCGGAGTAGATCTCAAAGAGGTAGGGCTGAGGGGTGTCATAAAGGCCGAGGGTCACCGCCCAGTCCTGATAGGCCATGTTCCACGGTTTATAATATTGCGCGCCGTCGGGGATATGCGTGGAGAAGAAGCCGCCATTCTTGATATAGGCGTCAAGCTGCGCCTCATTTGGGCCACCGCGCCCATGGGTCAGACCGTTTTCGCCCATGCGCCAGCCCGCGAGGGGGCCGATGCCGGGCTTACGCTCGTGATTGGTGATGTAATCGGCGTAATCGGCATATTTCTGGGTGCCGTCCGAATTGGTGAAGCCGGGCAGGTTCAGGCGCGCGCCAAGCTCACAGAGCACCGATTGGAAGCCGCGCACATTGCGGTCAGGTTCGATCACAGGCCAGCGGATGGCGTCTGCGGCGCCATCGGCCTCGCATATCGGGCGATCCAGCAGCGAGATGCAGTCGTGCCGCTCAAGATATGTTGCATCGGGCAGGATCAGGTCCGCATAGGCCACCATTTCGGAGCTATAGGCATCCGAATAGATGATCCGGGGGATGACGTAATCGCCATTCTCGTCGGTGTCGGTGAGCATGTCCATGACGCCGCCGGTGTTCATCGACGAGTTCCAAGACATGTTGGCCATATACATGAACAGCGTGTCGATCTTGTAGGGATCGCCCGCGTGGGCGTTCGAGATGACCATATGCATCAGGCCATGGGCGCTCATCGGGTTTTCCCACGTGAACGCCTTGTCGATGCGCGCAGGGGTTCCATCCTCGCGCAGGGCGAGGTTTTCGGGGCCACGCACGAAGCCAAGGTGGGGGCCATCGAGCGGCTTGCCCGGTGTGACTTTGCAATGCGGTGTGGGGTGGATGCTGACGGGTTTGGGATAGGGCGGCTTGAACCGGAAGCCGCCGGGCACCTCCACCGTGCCGAGGATGATCTGCAACACATGCAGCGCGCGGCAGGTCTGGAACCCGTTGGAATGGGCCGAGACGCCACGCATGGCATGAAAGCTGACCGGGCGGCCTGTCATCGTCTTATGCGTCTCGCCCCGGAAATCGGTCCATTCGTGGTCAAGCTCGAACGCCTCGTCAAACGCCACGCGGGCAATCTCGGCGGCGATGGTGCGGATTTTATCGGCGGTGATGCCGCAGCGCTTGGCCGCGGCCTCCGGTGCGTATTCAGGGTCAAGATAGCGCTCAGCCATAAGCTGCATCACAGTGCGGTGGCTGATCCCGGCCTTGCGGTAGGTCGCACTCAGATCGGGGCGCACGCCCTTGCCATCGAAGGGTGCTGGCTTTCCGGTACGGCGGTCGATGACCAGCGGTTTACCGTCCTCATTGCGTAGGAAAAGCCCATGCTCGGGGCTGCTTTCATCCCCGTTCAGAAGCACAGGCGCGTTGGTGTAGCGGGCGAGATAGTCCAAATCAATCTTGCCCGCCTTCATCAATTCGTGGATCAGGCTGAGGATAAACAGACCATCGGTGCCGGGCGTGATCCCCACCCAATCATCCGCCACGGCGTTATACCCGGTGCGGATCGGATTCACGCCAATCACCCGCGCGCCGCGCGCCTTGATCTTGCCGAGCCCTATTTTGATCGGGTTGCTGTCGTGATCCTCGGCCACACCAAAGAGCATGAAAAGCTTGGTATGGTCCCAATCGGGCTGGCCAAACTCCCAAAACGCGCCACCCATCGTGTAGATGCCAGCGGCGGCCATATTTACCGAGCAAAACCCGCCATGGGCCGCATAATTCGGCGTGCCGAAGTTTTGCGCCCACAGGCTGGTAAAGCTTTGTGACTGATCGCGCCCTGTGAAGAACGCGAGCTTCTCGGGGGCCTCGGCACGGATGGGGGCAAGCCAATCGGTGGCAATCTCCAGCGCTTCGTCCCAGCTGATCTCCTCAAACTCACCCGAGCCGCGCGGCCCGACCCGTTTGAGCGGATTGCGTAGCCGCGACGGCGCGTTGACCTGCATGATCCCCGCCGCGCCTTTCGCGCAAAGAACGCCCTTGTTGACCGGGTGATCGCGGTTGCCTTCGATATAGGCGACCTTACCGTTCTTTATGTGTACGTCGATCCCACAACGGCAGGCGCACATATAGCAGGTGGTCTTTCGCACCTCGTCGGAAACGGATGGCGACAGGTTCAAACCGGGGTTTTCCATCATGGGCGCCCTCCAACGCTGATAGTGCGATTATTCATTGGTAGGGGATCGTTGGTGTTGTCGCAATGCATCGCTTGCGATCTGGCGTTCCTCAGCGGCGGGGATGACATGAACCGGCACGCGCCCGAAGAGCGCAAGCTGCGCCGTGATCCGGTCACGTATCTGCGGTGCGTGCTCGCCGATGCCCCCGGTGAAGGCGATAGCGTCCAGCCCGCCCATCGCAACGATTGCCGATCCGGCATGGCGCGCCGCCCAATAGCAAAAATGCTCCACCGCAAAGCGCGCCTCGGGCGTATCTGTGTCCAACAGGGTGCGCATGTCATTTGTCCCGGCAAGGCCCAGCAGCCCCGATTGCGTATTCAGCAGACGCGCGGCAGCCTCGGTGCCCATGTCATCCGCAAGCCTCAGCACCGCCATCGCATCAATGCTTCCGGTGCGCGTGCCCATCACCAGACCCTCAAGCGGCGAATACCCCATGGAATTGGCCACCGAGCGGCCCTTGTGAATTGCACAAAGCGAGGCCCCGTTGCCCAGATGTAGCGCAAGCAGACGCTCGGGCAGGTCCGTGTCAAACTGCGCAACCATCGCCGCATAGCTTAGCCCATGAAACCCATAGCGCCTGATGCCCGCTGCGCGTTGCGCCTCGGGGAGGGCATAGGTGCTGGCGAGGTCGGGTTGATCCGCATGAAAGGCGGTATCAAAGCTCGCATATTGCGGCAGATCGGGGCGCTGTGCTGTGATCGCGTGGATCCCGGCCAGCGCGGGCGGATTGTGCAAAGGGGCAAGCGGCACCATCGCCTCGATTGCCTCTATGACATCGCCCGTGAGACGCGCGGGCCGGGTCAGTGCGGCACCGCCATGCACAACGCGGTGCGCCACAATATCGACCGGAACATGTTTGAGCGCGTGCAAAATCGCCAAAATGGCGGCCTGTGTATCGTGGCCCGCTATCGGCCCGGACTGGCCTGCCGCCCGCAGGATCGGCGCGCGCGCCCCGCCGCCAAGGCCCGTGACGTCTGCCGCCGCAATCTCCGCCAGCGCCCCGTCAAACACAGCCGCCTTCACCGAGGATGACCCGGTGTTCAGCACCAAGATCGCGGGCGCACTCATGCGCGCGCGCCATGTGCAACAATCGCACCCAGCGCCGCCGAGGCAAGTCGTGCAGCACTCCCCTGACTGCGGGACGTCAGCAGGATTGGCACACGCGCGCCCATGACAAGCCCGCCCGCACAACACCCCATGCCCAGAACCATGAGCTTGAAAAGGGCGTTTGCGCTGGTGATGTTCGGGGTCACGATAATATCGGCATCCCCTGCGACAGGGCTGTCATAGCCTTTCACCTGCGCGGCACTGCGCGATAGGATCAGGTCCATGGCAATCGGTCCGGCCACATCCGCCTGCGGCACAGCAGTGCGGGCCCAGGCAGCAATTTCGGCACTTTGCACGGTGTTAGAGAGTGATGGGACCGGGTCCTCGCTGGCCCCCAGAAGGGCGGCGCGCGGGCAGCGCGCGGCGCCCAACATCTCAAAGAGGCGCACGGCGTGGGTCAGGCAGGCCTGCCGTGTCTCGACCGACGGCTCAACATTCAGCGCCGCATCGGTCAGCAGCAATGGCCGATCATGGCCCGGCATGGTGATGTGCAGGACATGGCCACAGCGCGCAGACGGCGCGCGCAACCCTGCGCGCGCGGGCAACAGACCCTTGAGAAAGGTGGTCGTATGCACCTGCCCTTTCATAATCGAATCCGCCTCCCCGTCCCGCACCAGCTTGGCCGCCGCAGAACTGGCCTCGGCATGGGGTGCATGGATCACCCTGAGGCCGGTAATGTCATAGCCGATCTGCTCTGCCGCCGCTTCAATCTTGGAGCGATCACCAATCAGAATGGGGCGCGCAAGCCCCGCCTCTGCCGCCTCGCGTATCCCCGCCAGGGGCACGGGCGCACCCGCATTCACCAGCGCCATGCGCGGGGCAGGCAGGCTGTGCGCTTGGGCCATAAGGCGTGCAGGCGCGACAGGCGCGACCTTGGACAGAAAGGGATAATCGTCGCTCATGCGAGGTCCTTTGCGAATAGGTCCCGACACCCTCTCATGGGCGCACCGCGTGCCACAAGACCGACCCTTTGATTGGGTCGGCCCCGTGCGCGTCGTGCCACTCAGACTTGCTGGGGGCGCATATCCGCACGGTTGATGCCCGCCACAGCCACGGGGACTTTCATCGCGTCGCGGCGGAAGGGCTCGCCCAACTCTTGGTTGATCATCGCCTCGATCAGGGTGGTTTTCCCGTGTTTCATTTGGTCCTCGATGGCGGTGTTGAGCGCCGCTGTCAGCTCCTCCATCGTGTGGGCGACCACACCTTGCAGGCCGCACGCCTTGGCAATGCCCGCGTAGGAGACCTGCTCATCAAGCTCGGTACCGACAAAATTATCGTCAAACCAAAGCGTCGAGTTGCGCTTTTCCGCGCCCCATTGGTAGTTGCGGAACACGATCTGCGTCACGGCAGGCCATTCCTCGCGGCCAATCGCCGTCAGCTCGGTCACGGCAATGCCAAAAGCCCCATCGCCCGAGAAGCCCACGACAGGCACATCCGGGCAGCCGATCTTGGCCCCAACGACCGAAGGCAGGCCATAGCCGCAAGGACCAAAGAGACCGGGTGCGAGGTATTTGCGGCCCTCTTCAAAGCTTGGATAGGCGTTGCCGATGGCGCAATTATTGCCAATATCGGACGAGATAATCGCCTCCTTCGGCAGAGCCGCCTGAATGGCGCGCCACGCCATGCGGGGGCTCATCCAATCGGGCTTGGCACCGCGCGCGCGTTCGTTCCATGTCGTGCCGGGATCATCCTCTTCATGGTCCATGGAACTGAGCTGCTGCGCCCATGCGGATTTCGTCTGGGCGATGGTGTTGCGACGCGCTTCGCGGCCCTCGTCACCCGCCATGCCGGAGAGTTTTGCGAGGATGGACTGCGCCACTTTCTTCGCGTCTCCAATGATGCCCACGCTGACCTTCTTGGTCAGGCCAATGCGGTCGGGGTTGATATCGACCTGAATGATCTTGGCCTCGCTGGGCCAGTAATCCATGCCATATCCCGGCAGGGTCGAGAACGGGTTGAGGCGGGTGCCAAGACACAGCACCACGTCCGCCTTCGAGATAAGCTCCATCGCGGCTTTGGAGCCGTTATAGCCCAATGGCCCCGCAAAAAGAGGGTGCGAGCCAGGAAAGGCGTCATTGTGCTGATAGCCCACGCAGACTGGCGCATCGAGACGCTCGGCCAGCGCGGCGCTATCGCCGATCGCCCCGGCGAGAACAACGCCCGCACCGTTCAGAATGACGGGGAACTTGGCCTCCGACAGGAGCGCCGCCGCCTGATCCAGTGCCGCGTCACCACCATTCGGACGCTCGAAGGTGACAATCTCGGGCAGGTCGATATCAATCACTTGGGTCCAGAAATCACGCGGCATATTGAGCTGCGCTGGGGCGCTCGCGCGCTTGGCCTGAAGGATCACGCGGTTCAGGACCTCGGCCACGCGGCTGGGGTCGCGCACCTCCTCTTGGTAGGCGACGCAATCCTTGAAGAGGTTCATTTGCTCCATCTCCTGAAAACCACCCTGCCCTAGCGTCTTGTTGGCGGCTTGCGGTGTGACCAACAAAAGCGGCGTGTGATTCCAATAGGCGGTTTTCACGGCGGTGACGAAGTTGGTGATGCCAGGGCCGTTCTGGGCGATCATCATCGACATCTTGCCGGTCGCGCGGGTGTAGCCATCGGCCATCATCCCGCCAGAGCCTTCATGCGCGCAATCCCAGAAATTGATGCCCGCCTCGCCAAAAATATCAGAGATCGGCATCATGGCCGAGCCGATGATCCCGAACGCATGTTCGATCCCGTGCATTTGCAGGGTTTTGACGAAAGCTTCTTCGGTGGTCATTTTCATGGGAGGAGCGTCCTTATGACGAGAGGCGCGGGGCGCGCGGAGTTGGCCGGAATTCTGCCCTGGAACTTATCGCCGCGCCGCACAGCGCTGTAGGGCCAGTTGCGACTATCGGATAAGGCCAGAGGGGTGGCCCTCGCCCTCATATTTCAATGCGCGTCCGGCGTTGCTCCGGTGGGTGCCACGTCCAATTCGCGTGCAAGGATGGCGAGCCCCTCGGGGATACGTTCCTTGGGGATGGACGAATACGCGAGGCGGTAGAAATTGCGTGGCGGATCCGCACCGTGAAAGAACGGCGCGCCCGGCTCGATCAATACGCCAAAGGCTCCCAACCGCCGCCCGAGCGCCTCCATATCCGCCCCCTCCGGCGCGCGCATCCAGATGGACGATCCGCCATGCAGGCCGCGCCCCGCCACGGTGAGGCCAAGTTCCGCCGCCGCCTGCTCCATCACCGCGCGGCGACCTGCATAGACGGTGCTCATCCGGCGGATCAGGCTGTCGTAATGCCCAAGGCTGAGAAAATAGGCCGCCGTGCGCTGCATCAGCCCCGGAGGATGACGCAGGACGCTGGCGCGCAGGGCGCGGACCTCGCGGATAAAGGCGCGCGGCCCGACAAGATAGCCAAGGCGCAGACCCGGAAAGATGGATTTGGAGAAGCTGCCCACATAGATCACCCGCCCATCGCGATCGAGCGATTTGAGCGCGGGCGACGGCGCGCCAAGAAACGACATCTCGAACTCGTAATCATCCTCCACGATCAGGGCGTCCATCGCGCACGCCTTGTCCAGAAGCGCGCAGCGCCGGGCCATGGGCATGGTCGCGTTGGTCGGGCATTGGTGGCTCGGCGTGCAGAAAATGACATCCGCCTGATCGGGCAGCGCCTCGGGCGGGAGACCGTCCTCATCAACAGGAACCACCTCCAGATGACAGCGCGATTGCTCCAGAATATCGCGCAACGCGTGATAGCACGGGTCTTCCACCACCGCCGTACGCCGCTGGGTCAGCAAAACCTGTGCTGTCATCCAAAGCGCGTTCTGCGCGCCCATTGTGACGAGGATTTCATCCGGTTCGGCCAGAATACCCCGCCGCGGCAATGTATGACGCGCGATGAACTCAATCAGCTTGGGGTCGTCCTGATCATAATAATCGGTGGTGAGCGCGTGAAAATCCTTTTGGCCTAGCGCGCGCAGAGCGCAGTGCCGCCAGTTTGCGTGATCAAAAAGCTTCGGATCGGTCTGGCCATAGACGAACGGATAGCGATAGGTGGACCAGTTCTGAGGCTTCTCAGGCGTCGCCCCCCCGGTAAAGCGGCGGCCCAACGCGCGGGACCAGTCGATCTTGTCCTCGCCCATGGGCATCGCGGCAAAGCGCGGCGGCTCAGGCGCGCTTTGCGAGACGAAAAACCCAGACCGGTCGCGCGCGCTGAGGTAATCATTCGCCTGAAGCTCGGTATAGGCCAGCGTGACGGTGATCCGGCTGATCCCGAGATGCTGGGCCAGCTTGCGCGACGAGGGCAGCTTTTCACCCTTGGCAAAGCGGCCCGACAGAATGCCCTCGGCGATCATCTGCTGAATCTGCGCCTGAAGCGTGCCTGTGGCATCGGGGCTGAGGAAGAATGTCTCGACGGATATGGTCATGCGATCAGCCTAGACTGGACTTAAGCCTCACGCAATCTGGACTTAGCCATTCAGAGGATATCATCCACCATCGGATCGGCACGCCGTTTGCGCCATTTGCGCCAGCGCGCATAGATGGCCCAGAAGAAAGCGGCGAGCGCAGTCAGGATGATGATGTTGAGCCACGGGATGATGCGCACATCGGGGCTGTCCACCGCGCGCACGGAGATGGCGTTGGGAAAGATCGTGAGGAACTCCGCCCGCCAGCCGTAATGTTTGATCACCACCCATTGCGGAGCCGCACTGGTGGAGCGCATGTCAGCGGCCTCGGCATGAAGATTGGAGCTGTCGAATTTGAAATAGGGCGGCCAGCCCCAGCCGGTATCCTCATTGCGGTAGACCATCACCCGGCCATTGGTGAGCACGGCGGAGATGAAAAACACATCGCGATTCGTGGCAGTGCCGTCAGAGCCTATGTCGGCCTGCGCCCAGAAGAGCCTGTTCTCGCCCGGATCAATCCGGCGCACATCCGTCTCGGTGATCCGCGCGACATCATGCTGTGGCAAGGTGTAATGCAAAAACCCTAAGGTAAACGTCCAGAACACACCCCAGAAGACCCATTTGGCATAGCGCATGGCGGCCCCCTTAGCTGTAATTTGTGAGATAAACGATCGTCGAGACCACGCTGACGGGCACGATATAGACCAGCAGGATCAGTTTGCGCCGCAGCGAGCCCTCATATTCCTTGAGCCCCTTGCCCACGAAATCTTCCATGCTGCCCGGACGGCCCTGCACGTTCCAATCGGCCTCAAGCTTGCCGCGCCGCACAGCGCGCGAATACATCGACAACGCCACATAGACGATGGTCAAAAGTATCCCGCCAATGATGATAAGCCGCACAAGTGCTGCCATGGTGATTATCCCCTTTGAGACTTACTTAGCGATTGAGCGGGGTTTGTCCACCATCCGAATGGGTGCTGCGCCGGGGGCCTACTCGCACGCCGAAAGGCGCAGGCGCACGAAGGTCCGCGCCTCGGTAGCGCCTGCAAGGATGAAGGCGGAAAGCATCAGAGCGCGAATGGGCGGGGCATAGGTTCAGACCTCACAATGCGCAGACCTCACCTAACACGCCCAGCGGCCTCTGTCACGAGGGGCACGGGGTGCGCGCCCCTCGCTGGATTTGCTCACGCCGGGCTTAGCCGACGACGTTGAACTCAGGCCCGTAGGGATAATACGTGATATCCTCGTTGCCGTCCTCGGTGATGATCAAAACATCATGCTCGCGGTAGCCGCCAGCACCGGGTTGATCATTAGCGATGGTCAGCATCGGCTCCATCGAAATCACCATGCCGGGCTCCAGCACCGTGTCGATATCCTCGCGCAGCTCCAGCCCCGCCTCGCGGCCATAGTAATGCGACAGGATGCCGAAGGAGTGGCCATAGCCGAACGTGCGGTATTGCAGCAATTGGCGCTCTTCGAGGAAGTCATTGATCTTGTGCGTCACCTCGGCACAGGACACACCGGGCTTCAAAAGGCTCATGCCGTATTCATGCGCGGCCACGTTGGCCTCCCAGATTTTCAGGCTGGCGGGATCGACCTCACCCACGAACATCGTCCGCTCAAGGGCTACATAGTAGCTGGAGATCATCGGGAAGGTGTTGAGGCTGAGGATATCGCCACGCTCCAATTGCCGCGCGGTGACGGGGTTGTGCGCGCCATCGGTGTTGATACCTGATTGGAACCAGACCCAGCTGTCGCGGTATTCGGCATCGGGGAAGACCTTTGCGATCTCCATTTCCATCGCGTCACGGCCCGCCATGGCCACGTCAATCTCGCGCGTGCCGACCTTGACCGCATCTTTGATCGCATAGCCGCCCACATCCGCCACGTTGCAGCATTTGCGGATCAGCTCCAGCTCGGCCGGGCTCTTGGCCATACGCTGCACCATGGTGGCGCCTGCAATGTCCACGGACTTGGACGGCTGCATGAACACATCCAGCTTGGATTTCTGCAAGAGCGTGAGGTGGTCGGCCTCATAGCCCACAACCTTGCCCGTGCCACAGACGGACAGGATCGCGCGCCAGTAATTGTCGCGCTGCCAATCGGTATAGGTGATGTTGTCGCCATGGCAGCGGCGCCAGGGCTGACCCGCGTCGATGCCGGCCGAGATGGTCACATCCTGGTCGGCGGTGACAACAAGGCCGTAGGGGCGACCAAAGGCGCAATAGAGAAAGCCGCTATAATAAGCGATATTGTGCATGGAGGTGAACACAGCCACCTCAACACCCAACTCGGCCATGCGCGCGCGCAGACCCTTGAGGCGCGCGTCATATTCGGACGCGGAGAATTGCAGCGGGGCTTTTTCGCCGTTGTGAAAACGGTAGAACTCAGGACGTGCAGTCATTTCGACCCTCCTTGAAAAAGAAAGATCCCGGCGTTCAGGACTGTGTGTGCAAAGGTCTTTTGCCCCTGATGGGACGAGCGGCGCCACCGCTCTGACCTGACGCTCTTCTTGCCGATCCTATGGATTCTGGCAAGATAAATTTGCGTGAGGCCCATGATCCAAGAGACCCATGAGAAGGAAACAGCAATGACCATCCGCCCCGGCGCAAGGAACCTGATCACCGATGTGCCAGGCCTTTTGGTCGGGCAGGCTTCGGACGCGGTTTTGAAAAGCGGGGTGACGGTGTTGACCGGAGCGCAGCCCTTTACCACTGGGGTGCACGTGATGGGCGGCGCGCCGGGCACGCGGGAGACCGATTTGCTTGCCCCCGACAAGGTGGTGGATCAGGTCGATGCGCTGGTTCTGTCCGGGGGCTCGGCCTTTGGCCTCGATGCCTGCTCAGGCGTGGTGGATGGGCTACGCGCTGCGGGGCGTGGATTTGCCGTGGGTGAGGCGCGCGTGCCGATTGTGCCGGGCGCAATCCTCTTTGATCTTTTGAACGGCGGGCAAAAGGATTGGGATGCGAATCCCTACCGCACCTTGGGGCTGGAGGCTTTGGTGCAAGCTGGCGAGGCATTCGATCTGGGCAGTTTTGGCGCGGGCACCGGCGCGATCTGCGCGGATGTGAAGGGGGGCATCGGTTCCGCCTCGGCGGTGCTGCCCTCGGGCCACTTGGTGGGAGCCTTGGTGGCTGTCAACGCGCTCGGCTCACCCTTGGTGAACGGTGGTCCGGAGTTTTGGGCCGCCCCGTTTGAGATGGGCGCGGAGTTTGGCGGGCGCGGCCTGCCACCCGCGTTTGGCGAGGTTCAGATGCCACGCACCAAGCTGGGCGCGCAAGGGGCCACCACCATCGGGATCATTGCCACGGATGCCGCCCTGAGCCAGGCTGAATGCACACGGATGGCCGTGGCGGCCCATGATGGGTTCGCGCGCGCGCTTTTGCCATCACACACGCCCATGGACGGGGATCTGATCTTTACCGTCAGCACAGGCGCGCGGGACGGCGGTGACAGGCTGATGCTGGGACATGTCGCGGCGACCTGCATGGCGCGCGCGATCGCGCGAGGCGTTTACGCGGCGCACAAAGCTGAGGGCGACACGTTGCCTGCGTGGTGCAATCTGGCAGGCTAAGCCCTGTTGGGTAGCAAGAGGCCACTGCGGGTGGGCGTTTTGTTTGTCAAACAAAGACTATGTTTATCAAATCTGCTTTTTAAACAGGTTCGTAAGACGTCTCTCTAGAGGCACCTCACGTCTCACTGTTTAACACGACGGCTTTCAACCTATTCCCTCAGAGTAAATCTGAGCATGTGTCTTTTGCTGGAAAAGACATCATAATATAGATCAAACTGCCACTCAGTCTGGACATGCCATCGGTCGGTTTGTCCGCGACCTTTTTCGTGCATTAAAGCGTTTCGCCTTAAACTTGAGGCACTCAATTGAGACGAAACGCGCGGAACGCTCAAATGATGTGCGCGTTTCACGAAAACCAGTGATTCAGGTTTTTCGCAAATGCTTTAAACTGCAACAAGCCCTCTGCGATCATGCACTGCTTGCGAATTAGTATGCGGTTTCGCCTGCCGAACCAGCCCAGCACCCGAAGAACAGCCAGTGCACCTGAGGCCAAAAAACAACTGTGTTGCGCGGGCCCATCTTCGACATCCCGCAAAGCACCGCCTTTATGGTGAGGCCGTCACAAATTAAGCAGGCCGGTAATGGATAAAAATAGGTATATTTTTGGCGACCCCGGCAGGATTCGAACCTGCAACCTGCCCCTTAGGAGGGAACCGTTCATAGCGTTATTCCTTCTTTGATTTCTGTTGCTTGGGTGTCTGTACAGGGTCTTCCTGTACATGGTTTGTGCGAAAACGGGCCCTGACATCGGCCTCATCGGTCTCTGCATGGGCATAGATGCGCATGGGCAAATTTGGGTCAGCCCAGCGTCCGGCCTTGGCCGCTGTGACCGGATCGACGCCCTGCCGGACAACTAATTCGGTGAAGAACCCATGACGCCCTGCTTGGTGCGCGGATAGGTATTGGATGCCAACCCGCTTGCAGATGGTCTTCCAGCGTGTGTTGTACCCGGTCGAGCTGCCATAGCCAAAAACGCGCGGCTTCATGAACTTGCCAGTCTTGCGGTTCTTGGGTCGCTTTGGTGGCAAGGCCAGCAGTTCGGCCATCATCTCTGGCGATACCGTGATCCAGCTCTCGGGGTGTCCCTTCTGGGCCTTCACCTTAACCTTGTTCTCGGCGGGCCGCAGATCATGAGGTTCTAACGAAACAGCCTGATCGATCCGCGCCGCCGTCTCGAACATGAACCGGACCAGCGCCGCGTTGTATGGATCAGCTGCGCGGCAAAACGCTTCGATCCACTCCTTGTCCGCAGGGGTGCGCTCAACACGACTCGGCTTGTCGCGCAGTTTGTCCTGCGAAATGCGTTCAAATTTGTCATAGGGCTTTACGCGGATGAGAGGCGTTCCCAATAACTGGTGTGCATTGTTGATGACAGCGCTTGCCGGAGTAACGATTTCCCTCCACCAAGTATCGGTCGATGCCATCGGTTTCCAATCTGGACCAAAGCCTTTCAACAAAGCGCCTGTGATGTCCGTCAGCGGCATGGCCCCAATCTCTTTGACAATTGGAATGAGTCGCTCAGCGTCTTCTTCGGAGGCGTTGTAGAGCATGATTGCATCTGAAAATGTCTTGCTGATCTCGTCACCAACAACATGTCGACGTATCTGCAGTTCAGTTTCAAGCGCTACCCAATCCCGCGCGCCCGCTTCTGTAGATGCCTTAGTGCTTCTCCGGTATGGGCCAGCGATGCGCCTGCCGTTGTACTCGACCCAGCCCTTAACCCAGTAGAAGCGACCCCTCTTGTAGATTTGGAGCGGCATGACTGACCTCCTTCAAAAATCGTGTCGATCTGCGCGGGTGTGATCAGCATGGTCCGCCCCAGCCGATAGAATGCACCTGTCTCATTTGCCCGTTCGCGCAGCGTACGCTCAGATATTTCAATCTCTCGCTCGGCCATGATCTCCACCCACTGCGCTGGCGTCTTGCCGAGTCCAAGGATTTGCGAGCTGTCGGTTTTGTCGATTTCTGCCATTTCAGTCATCCTTGTCCGCTTGGGTTGAGTTTTCTGTACGCATGGAATCGCTTGTTCCGCACCTTCTGACGTGGTCAGATGGGATTGATAGTAATTATGCGTCATTTTGTGCAGTTTCGCGCGATATGACTGCTTCGTCAATAGGGAACCTTGCATGGCGCAGGATTCTAAGTCTGTCTTCACTTCCATGGGTGCGCGTCTTGCGATTGCACGCAATGAAGTCGGCCTGACGCAAACCGCCATGGCAGAGGCGATTGGTGTCTCACATCGCGCGTATCACAGCTACGAAAAGGGCCAGCGCGGCCTGCCGGTTGAAGCCCTTGTCGCAATGGCTGATCGGTTCGACGTGGACGCAGCTTGGATATTGTTAGGAACCAAAGCAGTGCGCGCAGCCCATGACTTTGACGCACTCAAGAGGATTGAGACCTCGCTCGACCAGCACCTCAATGAAGAAGCCATCAAGATCAAAAGCGAGAAACGCGGTGCCATCGTCGCCCGCTGGTATCAGTCACACGTCGAAGGGCGCGAAGTGACGGACGATGACGTTCACACATGGATTGAACTTGTAAGGGAGTAAGCAGATGCAAAAACCAAGCGAAAATTGGAAGCGTATCCGTCAGGCAGCTTTGGAACGAGCGCAACGAACTGCTATCGACCCTCTATCGCCGCTCTATGACCTATACCTCGGCGTCTGTGCCGTCTATCTTGCGGGCTTTCTTCATTTCAACCTCTTCGAACGAGGCACAGATTTTACTTGGTTCACAGCATGCTTGCTTTTCTGTGTTGCCGTGGCGGGCGCTCTTGTTCCTGTGCTGACCGGCTCTGTTCTTACCTTGCATTTCGCCAGCAAGAAATTGGAGCGTTTGACCCAAGAGTGAGCGAAAGGCCAAAGCTGTTTTAGGGTCCCTTTGCCCGCGTAACTGGAACCAAGTGTAAGTGGCTTCGTGAGCATTTCTTGGGACCAGTTAGTAAACTGAAGAATACTAGGAGAACGACTTGGGGATCATCATCAACATGCTCGGCGAAACGCAGGGACGGTCACACAAACGGGAGCTGGTTTAAGACGCTGAGTCGGCTTAACGCTTGAAACAGAAATCGATAATCTCCGAGAAACCGACCTCTTCGCGCGTCAGCTTCGCATCCAATTCATCAAGTTCCCCGATACTCGGCAAAGCGCCAGTAGCCGAAATCGAAATTCTAAAATCTGGAGAGTAGCGACGACCAACGCGTGAAAGCTCGTCACCCAGCTGCACCAATATTTGATCCCGCAAAGTAATCTGATTTCGACGAAACTTAATCAGGCGGTAGCAGTCAAAAAAATCTGATCTCTTGGACGAGTCATGCTTTCTCCCGTTCCAACCAGTTCTCCGTGTAGCGCGATATAATGCTCGATCCACAGTTTCGTTCCATACGCGAAAGTCAAAATGATTTACCGGGTTTGGGTTGTCGTGGGTGGCGTGAGGGAAAAAGCCAGTGCTAGCACCATGATGCTTATCAAGGGTCGTTAAAATCTTGTTTTGCGCAGTTAGAATCTTCCTGATGAACTTTGGAAGTCGAAAATGAATGAGTTTGGTTTTGTCCAGGAAACGAATTTCACGCGGTAATGCTTCATCTTCTTTGTCCCAGTGCGACTGGGTCCTTTTCGGCAAATACTGAAAGTATAGGCCTAAACATTTGAAAACTCGATCCGTGGCAAAGGACACGATATGGGTCTCGCCCTTTTCAGCATCATCATGCAGGAAATAGTACGCGTCACGAAACCATACCAAAGATTGCGCGATTTCCTCGACTAGCTCGTAGATGGTTTCATCAACTGGGTGTGGTCCGTATCGCGTCTTCACGTTGCCAAGCAAACGATCTGAAAGCTCCTGATCGTTCGTCTCCAACTCAAAAAGTTCGCCCGTACGACGGTTAGTATGGTGGAAAACTCTTGCGAAATCCTCGTCAAACATCCTTCGGTTAAAATCAAGTCGGTCTCTTTGAGGCTTGATCAACAGCCTGTCTAGCAGACCAATTTCTTCTTCATGCAACTGATGCCGAAGTGCCGGCTGGGCCCATCTTACCTTCATTCCGAACCCTTCGCATCGTCTTCACGCAAGTGGCTTGCGAGGCTAGTTATCTGACGATCCATGTCAAAATCTGCTGGATCAACAAGCGGTAAGACCTGCATTGCAAAGAACAAATGAGATGCTTCTGCATGTGATCGCAGAAATTCATTGACTACTTTGCTCTCATGCGGATTACCTCTTCGGTAGCTGATTTGATCGCCATAGCCGTCGCTTCGCGCACGCTGTTCGAACGCCATCTTCCAACCAATCCGGATCAAGCCCCTCGGAGACGCGCCCATGCTAAAACTGTGAGGATTAGAGATAAGTAACATCCTCTTGAGATACTGCTTCTGGTCTGTAGGTTTTTCAATCCATGATGAGAACTTAGCTAGAGCGGCGATCGACAGCTTTGCGTTGTCAAAGTACTCTCCATAAAGGATGGCGAAGCCCAAGACTGAAGCTAAGTCATTGATCACTGTCGAGATAAGATGCAAGCGGAACTCATCGTTTACATCAAGCGTCGGATCCGCAAATTTCGTATCCGATGCTAGTAACGCCAACGCGAAAAACATTGGAAAGACTTTGCCGAACTTATCTTCGTCATTCTGCTGAAGAGCTTGGATGCATGCTTCAGCAAGTTCAAAATATATTTGCCCGAAATGATCAGGAAAGTCGTCACTGTGCTCGTGCTCAAAGATGTGCCCAATCATGTCTGGACTTGCTAGCAACGCAACACTTTCGTCGCGCGTATTTGACAAACGTTCTGCCAAACTCTGTGTGTCGATTTGGGGCAAAGCGTACTGAGTTTCGGAATAATGCATGTAAGCGCCGTATCTTTCGAAAAGTTGGGTCAACTCTTCGAACCAGCGTGGCAGCTTCCAATGGCTGTGTAAGCTTGCAAGCACGACTTGTGTTGCGGCCTCCGACATTTTCATTTCAGTCAAAGACTTGACAAAATTAGGCACTAGTTCTGCATGGAAACTACATATTTCGGGCACTATTTTTGCGTATTGTTGCAACAGCTTTTGAACCGCCAATTGCTGGACATATTTTGGCTTGGACAGACGCTGCCCTTCAATCTGTCTTTCGAAGTCGATGCGTTCAACGATGAAAGCTAGTTCTACTTGAAGAAACGCTGGCAGGCTGTGAAGCGACTCATCCGTCCATACGTCTGCATCGAAAAATTCCTTCAACTCCTTTTCGAAGGTCATCATGCGTCGGAGTGTTTCAAGACAGAGATTACTGCCGAGCGCCGCCCAAGTATCTGCAATCGCTATCCGTGTCATATCGCTGTCGTCTGCAGCGTCTGGTGAAGCAAAGGATCGTTCTATGATGTCTTTGATTTTCTTCAGTTCTTGCATACCAATCTCGAACTGAAATTGCTCAGCATAGGTCGAGACCCGGGCCGAAAAGCGGCTGATAAGCCTCAGCGCTAACTCATAGTCCTTACGTCCCAATGCGAGTCCGATGTGTCCCATCAGTCTGTCGACGATCTCGCCTTCGAACCATTGCAGATCCGCCTTCTCTTCGACCGTCAGCTGGCTACTTGTTTGCAGAG
The DNA here is from genome assembly GCF_020141465.1 of Roseovarius carneus. Classification (NCBI taxonomy): domain Bacteria; kingdom Pseudomonadati; phylum Pseudomonadota; class Alphaproteobacteria; order Rhodobacterales; family Roseobacteraceae; genus Roseovarius; species Roseovarius carneus. The sequence continues at coordinate 486,110 of NZ_JAHSPD010000001.1, forward strand.
CCATCGAGGTCGCGCTATCTCCAGCAAAGAACCACTGCTTATGTTGTCTTTTTCGCGGAAACCAATAGCTTTCATGATCGATCTTATGCTTCTGCCTTAGGTAGTGCAGCATCAGGGCTGAGTAGTCATCACTTAGCGCAGGCAGTGTATCGCCTAGCGTCTCTGCTTCAGACTGAAGTCTATCGTCAATATATGCGAGTTGTTCTAGCGACTGGCGCGCTGCCTTCGAATGGTGGTTTGCAAGAGAAATCGAGTTTTTCGGATTAGCGGCACCCTCGATGTGTCGTGCGATACTGGGCAGGATTTCGCTTCTGGCCAACTGATTGAGATCAAAAAAGTTAAACAGTCTTTGCCCTAAGGGAAACAGAGCCAAAGAGCTCGCAAGGGTCAAAAAAGTCCCGAGGATGTAGTTCACAAACCCAGGCTCAAAACCAAACATTGGGAGGGATGTTGCAGTCAAACAAAAAACCGCTGCTAAGACCAAGACGCGAGAATAAACACTTCCCACCTGCTCACTCGTCAACAGCTGGATTATGTCCCGCCGAAGCCGCGTGTAACCGGCGCTCAAGATGATGCCAATCGTAGCAAAATAGATAGAAAAGATTGCAGTCAGCAGCTGCGCGTACATCCGAAGTTGTTCAACTATGAATTCTCTGTCACCTCCGCTGAGCGGTTGAAGCCAACTTGTGTTGCGTCTGATTATGCCTTCGACAAAAATCGAAGCTGCCAACGCCAATACAACCCAAACCAGACTTTTCACTCCGATTGATGTCAGAGAGCCCAAAATCTTTGCATTTGTGCCAGCTTGAGAAATTGAAGCGCCGCGCTTGTAAGCACTGCGTTCAAAGAAGAACCGTATTCTCCCTATCCTTGTCTTGGCCCTCCAAAACCAAGATTGGGAAACTAGCCAAATCTTTAGGCGATCAATCAAAATCTATCCACTTTGCTTTTCATACATACATCATATAGGCAGCATGCCTCGGGATATCGAGAGCCTGCAACTTCGAAAGCCAGTTTGACAGCTGCCTAAATCCGGTCTCGGAAGTGGCTTGCCACAAAGCCTCATTCTAACAGGTCTCACGCGTTCCTCGCGAAATTCGCTGTCTTTACAACTGGGCCTTTTCAACTAAGAAAACTGAGGTGCGCTGGTTATGTATCACATATTGACACAAGTATCATTTAGCGATACATACTTCATATGATCCAAAGCACCAAAGGCAAACCCGCCGCCAATGCCGTAAAAGGAAAGTACGGCAAAGGCTCCCCCGGTGACTTGGTGAAGCGCACGCGGGCGATGCTCTCGGCGCTCGATGCTGCGGTTGTTGTGGAGGATTTACGGTTTCCACCTGGCAACCATTTGGAAGAACTGAAAGGTGATCGGGTTGGGCAACATTCCGTGCGGATCAACGGGCAATGGCGCATCTGCTTTGTCTGGACGCCGAACGGCCCGGCTGATGTCGAGATTGTCGATTACCATTGAGAGGATACACTGATGAGCCTGCTTGAAGACCCAATGCACCCAGGTGAAGTCCTGAAAGAACTGTACCTTGATCCCCTGGACATGGGGGCAATCGCGTTTGCGCGACGTCTGGGCGTGCCTCGGACGCGGATCGAGCGATTGATCAAGGGGACCACAGGGATCACGCCGGATACGGCACTGCGTCTCGCCCGCGTTTTCAATACTACCCCGGCTTATTGGGTAAACTTGCAGACGAATTACGATATGGCGGTAGCAGCCAAAGAAATCGACGTGTCTAACATTGAGCCGCTCCCCGCGGCTTAATGCGTCAGCCCTGCCCGTCCATCTCGAACTCGCGCGCTGCTAGCACGGCCTTAGCACCTCTTCGGTGTCCCCAACTAGACTCAAGCTCTACTTTAAATGCCCGTCCAGTGCGCTTGCGGGCCTCTGCTCTCGGCAAACCATGCCACGCCACGCCTTCGTTGAGGCGATCTGCGAGCGTACGAGCAAGCTCACACTGTCGGCAAGCCAGCCATCGGGAGTTGCCTGCTCAGACGAACATTGCTGTGCAGTTGCGACCGTGCTTTAAGGGTACAAATTCGTAGAATTAACTTATCGAACGAGGCGTGTTGATGTTCTTCTTGTTTGGCCTTTTGGCTGGAACGATTTTGTCAATTGTGTTTGGAATGGTTGTTTTTCATTTGTACGGAAAGCCCAGTCACGGCCCTGAAACCAACTCGATCAAGAAAGTATTCCTGTCGGTTCCATTTTTGTCTCTCCTAATTTTTGCGCTCGTTTGCCTCGCCGTCGCGGTGACTGTTGAACTTCTTTTTCTTACAGGATCGCAGGAAACTTTTGGAAGCTTTTTAACATCACCGAAAACTTGGCTGGCATTCTCAAAAGAGTTGTTTTTTGCGGCTTTCATCGCACTTGTTATTATCATTGTTGTTGAAGTTGCTTCGAACGACGAGCAAGTGGAACTGATGGCTCAATTCAAGGAAAGCCAAGAAAAGCTTGTTCAGGAATCAATTGATAAAGCCCAGGAGAGTGTTTTTGAGGGCGTGTATAAGAACGCCGTAGATCCCGCGATATTTGAAGAGGTTGTAGACTCAATTTTCACAGCCGACTTTATTCGCGAAGAGCATCATAGAAGTATTGTATTGGAGCCAATTGCTAATAGAGATGACATCTTGCTCATGAAAGTCAAGCAGACGTATACCGTCAAAAATGTGACAAAGAATTTAAAGCCCTCAAATCAACGGTTCTATTTGCCCAATACTCACCACGCAGATGGTTTGCTCAATCAATTTACGCGACTAGATATTTTGAGTGAACATGGGGAGAAAAACGTAATTCCAGACACCTATCCGTATGTCAAAGAAGAAACGCCTGAGACCGATCAACACGCCGAAACAACTCCTACATGCGACCCTGAAATTCCAACTGTCGAACTCAGCTCGAGCGGTGCCGAAACGATCTACACGTTCCCCATGGTGAACGTTCAGGGAGGTGGTGTGATCCGGGTTGAGCTTGAGCTTCAACTAATCAAAGATGTGTCTGACAATGAGATTTTGACTTTTTTGTCTCCAACGTTGAGGGGAAGCTTTTCTGTACATAGCTATGTGCCCGACTTGGACATCAAAGCTATTAGTTTGCACCGGGGAGCCCTGACAGAAACGCCAGATGGTGGCGATGACTTCAAGCGTTGGACATTCAGCAGGCCGATGCTACCCTATCAGGGGTATGTGGTAATGTGGTCTAAGGCCTTGTAACAGTTTGTTTCTTATTTTTGGGAGACGCCTAGTTGCGGGTTTCTTAATGTTCTTGTAGTTTGATAGCTCGTAATGAAAACCGCCCTTGATTTTTTGGGCGGGACCCACCATATTTTGTACGTAGGGGCGAGCAATACGTCCCATATAGTGCAGGCAAAGGAGAGAAAATGGCTAAGCAGAATCGCTTCCTTGGTGATGGTGGCACAGCTATCTGATCCATTTCGTAAACCTAAATTGTAAGCGCGGCATAACCTGCCGCGCTTTTGCTTTGTTTGGTGTCGTTTTTTTTGCTTCAGTTGTTTCTGATGAAATGCTGCCAAATGCTTGCTTCGGATAGCATCACAACCCATGCGTCATTCCCCTATCCATCTCGACCTCCCGCTCTTCTAGTTCTGTCTCAGCCTCTCTTCGGCGTCCTTCGCTAAGCTCAAGCTCCTGCTCAACTGCTCGTCCAGCGTCGCGTAGCTCGCTTCCTCGTTCAACAATCCACGCAATGCTTTCATTGATACGGCTTGCGAACGCACCAGCAGCGTCATGCATTGCGCGATACCATCCATCTGGCTCTGCATCTTGGTCGTCGAGCGTTCCTCTAACCCGCTCAATTCCTTTGCTGAGACCTCGCAGGCCGTCACCAACCGCTCGACGCAGGCGAGCAAGTCGCGTTCCAAGGCTGTCAGGGGTGTCGTCATCTAATCCTCCTCGATCTTGATGCATGTCACTGACCTGCCGTCCAGCGTGCAGGTCCTCACGCGCGTCGTCGTCGGGTCCAGCACCAGCCATGTCCCGTCCTCCCTGTCGATCCGCGTCAGGCCCAAATCCGTCAGTTCCGAGCTGGTCAGCAACATCGTCCAAAGCAAGCTCGCGGCCATCATCGAGACGATCCCCACCAAGAACGTCCCCGTGATCAGCCAGGGCGAGATCGTCAGCCAGCTCTTGTTCTGTCGCAGAAAGGTGCGGGTATCGCTCTCGATTGTACGATGCGCGATGGTCGCAATTTTGCTCAAATCGGTCCTGAAGCTCTCCAGCTGGGATGCCATCGAGGCGGCGTAGTCCTGCCGGATCGTGTCCAGTTCCGCGTTCAGCTTCTCGCTCAGCCGCGTCGGCTTGCCAATTTTCATGGAAAATCTCTCCTTTCAAACGCCAGCGCTCGCCGGTGTCAGGGTCTTTGGCTGTGAGGTAAGCTTTGCCGACGCGGGGCAGGTCGAAGCCTGCGTCAGCAAGTGCATCGACCATGCTGGCGCGGTCAGTGATCAAACCGACGCTGATTTGGTCTTGCAGCCACGCATGCAGCTCGTCGCGGCCTTGGGCGCGAGTCGGGGTCTCAATGGTGTCGCGAACCTCTTGGGCGCGCTCCAGCTCCATCGGATCGGCCCAGCCATGGCGCTGGTTCATCACATCGCGCAGGCTGTCGAAGGCTTTCTCATAGCCGGGCGGCGCAATGTTCAGACTCCGGCCCGAGGTCAGCTCCAAGCGCGGCGTGCAGAAATGAAGCTCGACCCGGTCTTCGTGGGTATGTCGGACCCAAAGCACGTCATATTGCGTCGGGTCCAGCCCCGCGAAGGCCAGACGCTCGAACCCGTCCATGACCTCGACCTGCTGTTCCTCGGTCGGGGCATCCTCGGCGGCAAAGCTGATCACGCCTGCGCGGTAGGTCCACTGGTGACGGCTAGCATCGATCAGGGCCTCGGTGCGGTCTGGGTTGCCGCGCAGCACCTTCGGCAAGGGTTCGCGCGTGACGGTCATCGGCTGGCCGTCTGCATCGCGGATCAGGTCGCGGTTGTCGTCGTAGGCCAGCACCTTGTCCGCGACGAGGTAGCCAACCGGACCCGCGCCCGCGCCTTTGCCATTGCGGAAGAACTTGATCAGCATCGGCGCGCGGCCTCGACGATCCGGGCAAGCTGACGCTCGATGGTTAGCAAGCGGCGGGCAACGGTGAGAGCGTCGAGGTCAACGCGGCCCGCCAACATCGCACGGTTCAGCCAGCGGGCGATCTGGTTGAGGTTGCCGCCGATGCGCCCGATGGCCAGCACAAGCGCCGGATCGACACGGGGGACAGGCTTGCGACGGCGGGCCTCAGTGAGGCCCAATGCCTCGCGCAAAAGCGCCGCGGCTGGCAAGCCAGTAGCCTCGGCCTTGGCGCGCAGCTCGGCCTTCTCTGCCGCTGTGCACCGAAAGACGAATGTCTCGGTCAGCGGCTCTTTGGTGCGGGGTTTGCCCGCGCCGGTGGGGTTCGAAGGGGAGGCTTGCCGCCCCTCGCAAGGTCCCGTGTCAGCAGCGCCAGCGTATGACATGGGTCGCCTTGCTGTTTGCTCTTCGGTCGGATCGGTTGCGGTCATGATCTGAGGCCTGCGGCTTGGATTTGGGCCTGTGTCACCAGCTTTGAGGCAAGTATTCCGTCGATCTGCTTGGCCGTGATGTGCTTGCACATCGGGCTGCGATCATTGATCCAGCAGGCCAGCCGCGTATGGTGATCCGCCCGCAATGCTGCCGTCTTCTCTCGGTCTTCTGCCTGCCGCTCGACATAGGCCTTCCAGCGCCGCGACTGAAACCAGTTGTCGGAAAAGCAAACCTTGGAACGGGTGAAACCAGTGCTGTCGGTGGCGTAGGTTTGCACGGCCTGAAGCAAGTCTTCCGGTGCAATCCCTTCCTTCATGGCCTCTTCGATCTGGGCAAGGCAGGCCGCCTCGCCTCGCAATCGGTCCGGTGGATAGGCTGCCAAAATCTTCTCAGCCTCCCCCGCCTCGCGCTTGCGCGAAGGTGGTTTATGGATGGTTTTAGGATGGTTTGGGGGCCGTGGTGGCCCCGGTACCCCGGCCACAGTGGCCCCCGTACCGGGGCCAGACTGGACGGGGGCCACTGTGGACCCCATCTCAATTTCGGGCTCTGCGGTGGGTTCCAGCGCCTCAACCGTCGCCAGATCGATCCGGTAGACAACGGTGAAGCCGTTCTTGCAGGTGCGTACACCGGTCTCGACCAAGATGCCTTCCCTCAAGAACTCGCGCACGGTTCGCTTAACGGTGGTCTCGCCAAGCTCGGTATGCCGCTGGATCGTCCCCTTCGAACACCAGATGCCTGAGCCATCGTCGCTCGCCTTGTCGGCCAAGAACATGATGATCTGCTTGCGGGTGGCGCTGCCGAACTTGCGTTCCGCGCATGTGTTTGCAACCCGCCAGCTCATTGGAAGGCCCCAAAAGGCGCAAAGACGTGCGAATTTTGTACAGGTTTTGTACGAGAATTCCGCCGTTTCAGCAGAATTCGGCGCGAAAGCTCACGGGACTTTCTGCACGCTCCTGCACAAAGCCCTGTAAATAAGTCATATTTTTCAGGTGTTTTTGGCGACCCCGGCAGGATTCGAACCTGCAACCTGCCCCTTAGGAGGGGGCTGCTCTATCCAGTTGAGCCACGGGACCGTTGATCGTTGAATAGCGCGATATTTGGCGATTGTCATGAGGTCAGTTTGGCCGATTGGGCTTGCTAGGGTGTGAATGTTGGCGATAACATCTGCCCAACCCTAACCACAGGACACTCGCTTTGACACAATCCGACACCCGCCCGCTGACGCTGCGCGATGTATCTGAGGCCTCCGGCGTGTCCGAGATGACGGTCAGCCGCGTTTTGCGTAACCGTGGAGACGTGTCTGACGCCACCCGGCAAAAGGTTTTGGCGAGCGCCAAGGAGCTTGGCTATGTGCCCAACAAGATCGCGGGCGCGCTGGCATCGAGCCGGGTGAACCTTGTCGCCGTAGTGATCCCGTCAATGTCCAATCTGGTGTTTCCAGAAGTGATGACCGGGATCAGCCAAGTGCTGGAGGAGACCGAGCTGCAACCGGTCGTGGGGCTGACGGATTACACCCGTGAGAAGGAAGAAAAGGTTCTCTACGAGATGCTCAGTTGGCGCCCCTCGGGTGTGATTATTGCCGGGCTGGAACATTCGGAGGCCAGTCGGGCCATGCTGCGCGCGTCGGGTATCCCGGTGGTGGAGATCATGGATGTCGATGGTACGCCGGTCGATTCCGTTGTGGGCATTTCACACCGCCGCGCGGGTGAGCAAATGGCCGCCGCGATCCTCAAGGCCGGGTATCAGCGCATAGGCTTTATGGGTACGTCGATGCCGCGCGATCACCGAGCGCGCAAACGGTTCGAAGGATTCACCGGTGCACTGGCCAAAGCCGGGGTCGAGATCGTGGACAGCGCTTTTTACGAGGGCCGCTCGGCCTTTGTGAAGGGGCGGGAGATGACGAAAGAAATCCTTGAGCGCGACCCGGAGCTTGATTTCCTGTATTATTCCAACGACATGATTGGCGCGGGTGGGCTGCTTTGGCTTTGGGAGCAGGGCTATGACATCCCCGGCCGGATCGGCCTTGCGGGGTTCAACGGGCTGAACCTTTTGAAGGGTCTGCCCAAGGAGCTGGCGTCGATGGATGCGTGTCGTCAGGAGATTGGCAGGCAGGCGGCAGAGATCATCGTCAACCGTTTAAAGGACGGCGCGGACCAAGCCCCCGTGCGGATCGCGCTTGAGCCGACGATCAGCTACGGCGATACACTGCGACGACCCTGAGACGACATGAGGGCCCTAACAAGCAAAAAACCCCCGTGCAGAAGACTCTGCGCGGGGGTTTTTCTTTTAGCTTTGCCTGAAGACGGGATCAGCTGTTTTTCTTACCTTTGATCGGCGCCCAAAGACGCTTGTTCGTGAGGTAGAGCAGGACCGACAGGATGGTCAGGAAGATGACGCCGGTAAAGCCCGCGTTCTTGCGCTGCATCATCTTTGGCTCAGCCGTCCACATCAGGAAGGCCGCCACGTCTTCTGCCACGCTTTCCAGATCGTTGGGCGCGCCATCATCGTAATCCACATCCTCACCCCAGAGCGGGGGAGCCATGGAGATCCAGCTGCCTTTGACAGTCTTGTGACCATTCTCGTCCTTGCAGCTTTCGGGATATCCGCCATTGGCGAAGGTTGCGTTGTAATCTCCGGGGAAATCCTCGGGCGCACAGGCCGGTGGATCCTCGTAATTCACGAGCAGAGAGTAGATATACTCGGCCCCGCCGATGCCATTGACGAACTGGTTGATGCCCAACCCGTATGGGCCGCTGAAGCCTGCACGCTTTTTCGCCATCAAAGACAGATCGGGCGCGTTTTCCAGCATCGATTCGGGGAAGTGATCCGTAGGGCGTGCGGGGCGGAAGTCGTCAATCTCGGGATCGAAAACCTCGTAAAGCTCCGCATAAGCCCGGACCTGATCCTCGGGAAGCTCAAGGCCGCCCTTGTCGTGCAATGTACGGATCGGAACGTGCTTCAGGCCGTGGCAGGAGGCGCAAACCTCCGTGTAGACCTTCAGGCCGCGTTGCAGCTGGATTGGATCATACTTGCCGAAAGGACCGTCGAACGTGAAGTCGACGTTTTCGACGTTATATGCCGCGCCAGCAGCCAGCACCGGCCCGGCCGAAAGGGCCAGGGCGGTGACGGCGGCAGTGCCTAGTTTCTTCAACATGTGCTTTGGTCCTCTCATTCTGCCGGGCTGGCGGCAGATTGCGCACCGCCGGATTTGGCAGGGTAATGGGACACGAAGTCCTCTTCGATGGTCTCTGGTTGTGCCAGCGGTTTCTCTATCACGCCCAAGAGAGGCAGGATCACGAGGAAGTAGGCAAACCAGTAGGTCGAGGCGATGAGCGAGATGGTGTTATACGGCTCTTCCGCGGGCATAGCACCCACCCACATGAGGACAAAGAAGTCCACCACGAGTATCCAGAACCACCACTTGAACATCGGGCGATACCGACCAGAGCGCACCGAGGATGTATCCAGCCACGGGGCAAGAGCCATCACGGCAATCGCACCGAACATCGCCAGAACCCCGAAGAACTTCGCATCAATGATGCCACCGGTGATGAAGCCTGCGAATTGCACGACCCACACTTCGTCGGTGAAGGCCCGCAGGATCGCGTAGAAGGGCAGGAAATACCATTCAGGCACGATATGTGCAGGCGTCGCCAGCGCGTTCGCCTCAATGTAGTTATCGGGGTGGCCCAGATAGTTGGGCATGAACCCGACCACCGCGAAGAAGACCGCGAGGATGACCGCAAGCGCGAAGAGATCCTTGATCACGAAGTAGGGCCAGAAAGGAACGGTGTCCTTTTCCGCTTCGGCTTTCGATGTGCGACGCACTTCGACACCGGTGGGGTTGTTGTTCCCGGTGGTGTGGAAGGCCCAGATATGCACGGCAACCAATGCTGCAATCACGAAGGGCAGCAGGTAATGCAGGCTGAAGAAGCGGTTCAGCGTCGCGTTGTCCACAGCGGGTCCGCCCAGAAGCCATGTCTGGATGCCCTCACCGATGAAGGGGATCGCGCCAAAGAGACCTGTGATGACGGTCGCACCCCAGAAGGACATCTGACCCCAGGGAAGAACATAGCCCATGAAGGCCGTACCCATCATCAGAAGATAGATGAGCATGCCGATGATCCATGTGATCTCGCGCGGGGATTTGTAAGAGCCGTAATACAGACCCCGGAAGATATGCGCGTAGACAGCCACAAAGAAGAGCGACGCGCCGTTCTGATGAAGATACCGCAGGAAATGCCCACCATTCACGTTGCGCATGATGTGCTCAACCGAGGCGAACGCATGATCGACATGCGGAGTATAGTGCATCGCCAGAACAACGCCGGTGATGATTTGAAGTGCCAGACAGAAGGTCAGGACGATGCCCCAGATCCACATCCAGTTGAGGTTCTTGGGCGTGGGCAACATCAGTGTGTCATATGCCAAGCCGGCGATCGGAAGGCGGCGGTGCAGCCACTTTTCGCCGCCCGACTTTGGCTCGTAAGAATCGTGTGGAATTCCACCCATTATTTCTGTCCTTATCCCAATTTGATCGTCGTCGCGTCGACGAATACGGCCGGGGGAACCGGCAGGTTTTCGGGGGCGGGACCTTTTCGAATCCGCCCTGCTGTATCGTAGTGCGATCCGTGGCAAGGGCAAAACCATCCGCCAAACTCGCCGGCACCATCACCCAGCGGGACACAGCCGAAATGCGTGCAAACGCCCATCATGACAAGCCATTCTTCCGCACCATCCTCGGATCCCTCGGCGGGCACCATTGTGCGGTTGATGTCCTCAGCCGACATGCCCTCTTCAAGATTGGCGTTGCGCGCAAAGGGATCTGGCAGCGTCGAAATGTCGACCGCGTTCGCGTCATCGATCTCCGCTTGTGTACGGCGGCGGATGAAGACGGGCTTGCCCAGCCATTTCACAGCGATCTGCGTGCCGGGCTCTACACCGCTGATATCAACGCGGATTGAGCTCAAGGCCTGAACATCGGCGGATGGGTTCATCTGATTCACGAGGGGCCAAACAGCCGCCCCGGTTGCTACGGCGCCTGCGCCGGCGGTGGCATAATAGAGGAAATCCCTCCGGGTGCCTTCGTTGTCATCTGCGTGGGACACGAGGTTTACTCCATTTAACTGGGGCCATCTTTGACCCTGGTCGCAATTGATTCCGAGCCCGCATTACAACCGGGTCTCTAACAGACGGTTATTTAGCGGGGGTTTTGTGGTGCGTCCAGTCAACAATGCAGAACTTGTGATCAGAGCGCGCATCTGTCGCGCTTGAGCCGAGGCCGGGTCGGGTGTATGCACCTGACAACACGTGCACCAAGACGAAAGAGCTCCTGATATGCTGAAATACTTGAAAATAGCGGCCGCAGCCCTCCTGATGAGCGCCGCACCTGCCGTCGCCGAGATCGAACTGAGCCTCTATCTCGGCGTCCAGAGCGTGGATGAGAGCCGCGCGTCGGGCACGCTTCCGGGCGGTGCGGCCTTCAGCCGCAATGTCGCTTGGGACGGCAATCCTCTGGAGAATCCCTATTATTACGGGGGGCGGATCACATGGTGGACGCAAAACAACCTCGGTTTCGGTGTGGAGGGTACACATGCCAATGCCTACGCCCCCGCAGCTGCGCGTGCGGCCATCGGTGTGGACCGGCTTGAGCTTTCCGACGGACACAACATCATCACCGCCAACGTGATGAAGCGCTGGCCCGAGGCCTTCGGTGCCCCCCGATGGACGCCTTATGTGGGCGGCGGTCTTGGTATCGCAATGCCGCATGTGGATATTCAGGTTACTGGCGCTGGCGGGCGGACATTTGATTATGAGCAGACCGGCCTCGCGCTGCGTGGTATCGCGGGTATGAAATACGCATTGAACGACCGCTGGTCGCTCTTTGGGGAGTATCAGGCCACGTGGTCAGACAATGACATCACCATCGACGCAGACCCCACTGTGCCCGGTCAGACGGATGGCAAGCTGCGAACCGAGCTTTTCACCCACGCGGTCAATATCGGCATCAGCTACAATTTCTGAGCCTTATCTCACGAAAAGCTTTGAAAGGCGCCCTTATCCGGGGCGCCTTTTTTGCGGCTCTCACTCAGGCCGGGTGGCTTCCATGCTGGCTCGCTTTGAGAAAACGCCATGCCACGCCGCCAGTTGCGGACGCACGCCGCGCCATTCCCGCTCCACATGGCGGAAATCCAGATAGCCAAGCGCACATGCCACGGCGATCTGCCCCATATCGAGCGGGCCTGCCAGATGGCTCATCCAGCGCGCCTCCAGAGCATCAAGGCTGCGCTCCACCTTGGTCCATTGCGCCTCAATCCAGACGTCATAGTGCAGTTCTTCTGGCCGCACGCGCCCCTCGTAAACCATCAAGATTGCCGCATCCATGATCCCGTCCGCCGTCGCCTCAAGCGTCAGCGTCTCCCATATCCGTGCCTCGGGGTAGAGCACACCGCCCACTTGGGCATCGAGATAGCGGCAGATCACCCGGCTATCGTAAAGCGCCGGGCCACCCTCGCGGATCAGCGCGGGGATTTTGCCCACCGGGTTTGTCGCGGCAAGGTCGGCGGGCGTGGCTACCGGTGAGGCCGCAACCATCTGCACCTCAACCGTTTCCAGCTGTCCGGTCTCATGCAGCAAGGCCATGACCTTGCGGCCAAAGGGCGATGGGGCGGCGGTGAGAAGTTTCATGATAGGCGCTCCTTTTAGGCTACCCAAAGCCTAGGCGTGGGCCTGCGCGCTGTCCAGCAGCACGCCGCGCGCCTCAGACCGCGATCAGCTGCGCGCCGTCGGTCCCGGTGACGCGGGCAGACACGATCTGGCCTTCGGGCTTCGGCGCGGTGAAGCTTACTTCGGTGAACTGTTCGGTGCGCCCCATATGCGGGTTTTCCATCAGCACTTTGTGCTCGGCACCAATCTGTGCGGCAAGATGCCGTGTGACCTGCTCGGCGCCAAGCGCCCTGAGCCGCGCTGCCCGCTCCTTGATCGCGGGGCCATGCACTTGCGGCATCCGCGCGGCGGGGGTTCCGGGGCGCGGGCTATAGGGAAAGACGTGCAGCCATGTCAGCCCACAGTCCTCGACAAGCGCCAGCGAGTTCTCGAACTGCGTCTCTGTCTCGGTCGGAAACCCTGCAATGATATCCGCGCCAAAGGTCATGTCGGGGCGCAGCGCGCGCGCGTCTTGCGCAAAGCGGATCGCGTCATCGCGTAGATGCCGCCGTTTCATCCGTTTGAGGATCAGATCATCACCATGCTGAAGGCTGAGATGCAGATGCGGCATCAGGCGCGGCTCGGTCGCGATGGCCTGCATCAGGTTTTCGTCCACCTCGATCGAATCAATCGAGCTGATCCGCAAGCGTGGCACATCCGTGAGCTTGAGGATACGCATCACCAGATCGCCCAAGCGCGGCTCCGATGGCAGATCTGCCCCCCATGAGGTCAGATCCACCCCCGTCAGCACCACCTCATTATAGCCGCGCTGCACCAGCCGCTTGATCTGGTCCACCACGACGCCCGCCGGAACCGACCGCGAATTGCCGCGACCGTAGGGAATGATGCAAAACGTGCAGCGATGATCGCAGCCGTTCTGGACCTGAACATAGGCCCGGCTGCGCGTGCCAAAGCCGTCAATCAGGTGCCCGGCGGTCTCGGTCACGGACATGATATCATCGACCTGCACAGGCTCGGTCCCGAAATCGCCGGCGAGACCCGCCCATGTGGCGGGCTGCATCTTCTCGGTATTGCCGATCACGGCATCCACCTCGTCCATCGCAGCGAATGTCTCGGGCTCAGTCTGGGCCGCACAGCCCGTCACAATGAGACGCGCACCGGGATGGGCGCGGCGCAGTTTGCGGATTTCCTGCCGGGCCTTGCGCACCGCCTCGGCGGTCACGGCGCAAGTGTTGATCACCACGGCGTTCTCCAGCCCCGCTTGCGCGCTCAGCTCCTTCATCGCCTCGGTCTCATAAGCATTAAGGCGGCAGCCGTGGTTTGCAAAGACAGGCGCACTCATGTCAGGCTCTCCATGAACGCCCGCGTGAGCGTACCCGAGGCCACATGCATCGTCGGCCCGGTCATCCAGACGCCATCCTCGCGCCACTCCACCTGCAACGTGCCGCCATCGAGATCAATCCGCACAGCACGGCCCGTCAGGCCCCTGCGCACGGCCGCCACAGCCACGGCGCAAGACGATGAGCCTGACGCCAAGGTAACCCCCACGCCCCGCTCCCACACCCGCATCCTGAGGTGGTCAGGGCCGATGACGCTCGCCACCTGCACATTGGTGCGCTCAGGGTAAAGTGGATGATGCCCATAACGCGGACCAAATGTCTCAAGCGGAATGGCCTCGGCATCATCGACGAAAAACGTGCAATGCGGGTTGCCCATGCCCGTGGCCACCGGCGCGCCCTCAATAGGAAGCTCAAGCGTATCCATCGCCTCGGCCAGCGGAATGTCGCGCCACTCAAGCTGCGGCTGGCCCATATTTACGGATGTAAGCCCCCCACCTGCATCACGCGCAAAGAGATCGCCCCGCGCGGTGGTCAGGTGCAGCGCGTCTCGCCCGCTCTCGTCCATAAGATAGCGCGCGATACAGCGCGTGGCATTTCCACAAGCGGCAGAGGTGCTGCCATCGCTGTTGTAAAACGTCAGATGGGCGTCCGCCGCGCCATCCGTGATGACCGCAAGTTGGTCAAATCCGATGCCCCGGTGCCGGTCGCCCAAGGCGCGCGCCAAAGACGCACTTACCTCCAGCGCCTGTGCATGCGTATCCAGCACGCGCCCTTTGCGCGCGTCCAGCACGACAAAGTCGTTGCCCAGCCCATGCATCTTCATGAAAGGCCATTCTATATCGCGCACATCCACCATCCTCGCGCATATAGACGGGGTGCCGGGACGAATCCAGCATCCTCGCCCAATATAACTCAAATCAGGGGTTGACCCTCCCCGGCTCTCTTTCTAGATACCCGGTCTAGTGGGCCCTTAGCTCAGTTGGTAGAGCAACTGACTTTTAATCAGTAGGTCGTTGGTTCGAACCCAACAGGGCTCACCACTTTTCCATATAAATCATTAACTTACGCACCGAACGCGATATCGAAAACTATCTGTTAGCGGTTGCCAGAAGCTATACGGAAGCACGCGCGCCCGTAATTTCTTCGGCTCACGGTGCGGCGGTCAAGTCACACCCCTGAGTCGGGTGAGCGATATCTTGGAATAGTTCTGCGCCGAGCTCGGCCTCGGAGCTAGAAAAACGACTGCTAAACCTGCACCCCTCATATAGGCACTTCCAGCCATGGCTGCCGTTCACCTCGTGGCCCCCTGATGCCGCGAAGCTACCGTCAAAGCAAACTGAGGTACGCCTAGCTTCCTATACGCCGGCCTCGTTCATTTTCTCTTGTTCTGTTTCCCAGTCACCCGGTGGCAGCATGCCGTTGTTGGGTGCTTGCGGGTTGGGTTATAAAATATCTCGATGTAGTCCAACACATCCTGCCTTGCCGCATCGCGTGTGATGTATGTTCGCGGCCTGATGGGGTCGCGCTTCAACAGGTGGAAGAAACTCTCGGGCACAGCATTGTCATGGCAATTTCCATGCCTACTCATACTGGCGTCCAGATTGTGTTTGCCAAGGAGTGATTACCACTCTTCGCCAGTGAAATGGGCGGACTCAAACGGTCATCGCAACGCTCAGCCTGCCCCCTGCCGACAACGAGCGTATCAATGATCTCAACCGACATGGGTATATCCTCCGCAGAAATTTGGTGTTCCGCGAGACTATACTTCAGCCCCAAGAGGCTTCAAACAACGCAATATTTAAGCAGTGATTGCGCACAGATTAACGCAGGACAACCCCCTCAAAAGTCGAGGTTTTCCACGTTAAGCGCATTCTTTTGAATGAACTCGCGACGCGGCTCGACCACGTCCCCCATCAGCTTGGTAAAGAGATCATCGGCCTCGGCCACATCATCCACCTGCACCTGCAAAAGCGTGCGCGCGTCAGGGTCCAGCGTGGTCTCCCAAAGCTGGCTTGGGTTCATCTCGCCCAGACCTTTATAGCGTTGCAGCGTCAGTCCCTTTTCACCCTCTTTGAGGATCGCATCAAGCAGATCCAAAGGCCCAAAAATATCCTGCGTCCGGTCCTTGCGGACCAGCTTGGCCGGGTGGCTATACGTGTCACGCAGGCCCGTCGTCAGCTGCCCCAAACGCCGCGCATCGCCCGAGCGCAAAACCGGCCCGTCAAGCGTGCGGACCTCCTCCACACCCCGCACGACACGCGTCAGGCGCATCCCCTTGTCCTGCGTTGGACGCCCCTGCCAACCGCGCTCATATTCGACCGCGATCAGGTCCAGCCGCTTGGCAACCGCATTGGCCACGCCTTGCAGATCGGCGTCCACCTTGCCCGTGGCAAAGGCCTCGGCAATCGCCGCCTGCTCTACAATATGGCGCGGGTAATGCGTTGGAAACGCTTCGAGAATACGCTTAGCTTGCCGAGCGGCCTCAACGACCCGCACAAGGTCCGCCCCGATAATCTCCTCACCGGATTCAAGCCGCAAGACGGCATCATCCGTGCCTTGCGCGATCAGGTAATCCTCAAGGCTTGGCTGATCTTTGAGGTAGACTTCCGAGCGCCCCCGCATCACCTTAAAGAGCGGCGGTTGCGCGATATAAAGATAGCCACCCTCGATCAATTCAGGCATCTGGCGGTAGAAAAACGTGAGCAGAAGGGTGCGAATATGCGCGCCATCCACATCCGCATCCGTCATCAGAACAATCTTGTGATAGCGCAACTTTTCGATGTTGAACTCATCACGCCCGATCCCGGTGCCAAGCGCCATGACCAGATTGCCAATCTCCTGAGAGCCGAGCATCCGGTCAAACCGCGCCCGCTCCACATTCAGGATCTTGCCCTTGAGCGGCAGGATCGCCTGCGTCCCCCGATCCCGACCCGTCTGGGCAGAGCCGCCGGCACTGTCCCCCTCCACGATGAAAAGCTCCGTCTTCGACGGGTCCTTTTCCGAGCAATCCTTGAGCTTTCCAGCAAGGTAATTCACATCCATTGCCGATTTGCGCCGCGTCAGCTCGCGCGCCTTGCGCGCCGCCTCGCGGGCCATGGCGGCCTCGACAATCTTGGTGGTGATGACCTTGGCCTGCGCGGGGTTCTCCTCGAACCACTCGGCGAGCTTTTCGTTCACCAGCCCCTCAACCGCCGGGCGCACCTCGGATGACACAAGCTTGTCCTTGGTCTGGCTGGAAAACTTTGGGTCAGGCACTTTGACCGACAAAACGCACGTGAGCCCCTCGCGCGCATCATCCCCAGTAAAGCTCACCTTTTCCTTCTTCGCAATGCCGGAGCTTTGCGCATAATTGTTGATCGTCCGCGTCAGCGCCCCGCGAAAGCCCGCCATATGCGTGCCGCCATCGCGCTGCGGGATGTTGTTGGTAAAGGGCAGGACGGTCTCATGATAGCTGTCATTCCACCACATCGCGACCTCGACACCGATGTCGTCCCTGTCACCCGCGATGAAAATCGGCTCAGGCAGCATGGCGGATTTGTTGCGATCGAGATATTTGACGAATTCCTTCACGCCGCCCTCATAATGCAGCTCGGTTTGCAAAGGCTCCTCGGGCCGCTCATCGCGCAGGAGAATCCGCACGCCTGAGTTGAGAAACGCAAGCTCGCGCAGCCGCTTTTCCAGCGTCTCGAAGCTGTAGCCAAGGTTGGAAAACGTCTCCAGCGAGGCCAGAAACCGCACCTCGGTCCCCTTGCGCCCATTCGCATCGCCCACGATCTTGAGGTGCTCGGTAGTGTAGCCCCCTTCAAACCGCGCGACATGCTCTTTGCCATTGCGCCATACGCGCAGCTCCAGCCAATCACTGAGCGCGTTCACGACCGACACACCAACCCCGTGCAAACCGCCCGAAACCTTGTAGGAATTGCTGTCGAATTTACCGCCCGCATGAAGCTGGGTCATGATAACCTCGGCGGCTGAAACCCCCTCTTCCTCATGGTGATCCACGGGCACACCGCGCCCATTATCGCTGACAGAGACCGACGAATCCCCGTGGATTGTCACGACCACACGGTCCGCATGCCCAGCCAACGCTTCGTCGATGCCGTTATCGACCACCTCATAGACCATGTGGTGCAGGCCGCTGCCATCATCCGTGTCCCCGATATACATGCCGGGACGCTTACGGACAGCCTCCAAGCCCTTGAGAACCTTAATAGAATCAGCACCGTATTCTTCGGGTGCGTTGGCTGCCTCAGACATGCGAATTATCCTTCGTCATTTTGTCTGGTTTATACGGTCTATGGGGGGGATTGTCACGTGCAGACCCCATATTTTGTGGCCCACCTCAGCCCAAGCGCATCATCGAAAGCCCCGCCTCTTCGGTCACCTCCAAATGCTGCGCCCGCACGCCCAGCTCGGCAAAAAGCTCAGGCCCCGTGCCCGTCATCCAGGCCTGTGTACCCAGCCCGCAAATCTCATCATAAAGTGCCGCACGCCGCCCCGCATCAAGATGCGCCGCCACCTCATCCAGCAAGAGCAACGGCGTCGCCCCGAAATCCGCCTGAAGCGCCCGCGCATTGGCAAGGATGAGAGACACCAAAAGCGCCTTCTGCTCTCCGGTGGAGCAATCCTTGGCAGGAATCCCCTTGGCCGCATAAACCCCGTACAAATCCGCCCGGTGCGGCCCAATCAGCGTCCGCCCCGCCGCCATATCCCGGAACCGGCTTTCCGACAGGGCATCGCGGTAATCCCCCTCGCTGGCAGGCATCTCGCCCTCGGTCGCCGTAATCTCCAGCGCCGCCACCGGAAAAGCCGTCTCCGCCGCATCTTGCGCAGTATGAAGCGCCTCCAGCGCGCTGCGGCGCCCGGCATCTATTTCCGCGCCCGATCGGGCCATCTGCGCCTCAAGCGCCACATACCAATGCCCGTCGCGCACCTGATCCTTCAGCAATCGGTTGCGCTCGCGCATCGCTTTTTCAAATGCCAGAACGGCCTCGCCATGGCTGGGCAGAAAGCTCATTGTCATGCGGTCCAAAAACCGCCGCCGCCCTTCCGCCCCCTCTATCCAGAGCCGGTCCATCGAAGGCACAAGCCACAGCACCCGCGCCAATCTACCAAGGGCCAGCTGCGCCGCCGCCTTGCCGTCAATCCGCGTCTGCCGGGAGGCCCCCTCCTCGGACCACATCTCGATCTCATGCACACGGCCCAGAGATTGCAATACCCCCGTCACCTTCCAGCCCACAGCCTCAGGTCGGCGCACCATATCCGCCGCCGCCGCCCGGCGCATGCCACGCCCCGGAGAAAAAAGAGAGACAGCCTCAATCAGATTGGTTTTGCCCGCGCCATTGGGCCCATGGATCGCCACAGGCCGCGCATCCACCTCCAAGCCAAGCGATTTATGCGACCGAAAATGCGACAGGCTCAATGACGACAAAGAAAGGCCAGTCATGCCCGGCCTTTCTTCTTTGCAAAAATACTCAAATCAAACAGGTGTCACACGCGCATCGGCATGACGACATAGACCGCCGATTGGTCATTGCCCTCGCGCATCAACGTCGGATCGCCTGCGGAGTTGAAGAGAAACACAGCGTTCTCACGGTCCACCTGGCTTGCAATTTCCAACAGGTATTTCGCGTTGAACCCGATCTCAAGCCGCTCATCGCCATAAGCCACGACCAGCTCTTCTTCGGCCGCCCCGCTATCGGGCGCATTTACGCTCAGCACCAGACGGTCCTCATCCAGCGACAGCTTCACCGCGCGCGACCTCTCGGAGCTGACGGTCGCCACACGGTCAACCGCGCGCGCAAACTCAGCGGCATCCACCTCCATCTTGCGGGTGTTGCCTTGCGGAATGACCCGTGTGTAGTCGGGGAACGTCCCGTCGATCACCTTCGATGTCAGCGTGATCTCTGGCGTCGCAAAACGGATCTTTGTCTCGCTCACCGACACGGCAATGATCGCCTCGTCATCATCCAGCAGTTTCCGCAGCTCTCCCACGGTCTTGCGCGGCACGATCACGCCGGGCATGTCGCCCGCACCCTCGGGCAGTTCGGCATCAATGCGTGCCAAACGGTGCCCATCCGTCGCCACACAGCGCAGAACCTTGCCGCCATCGGCCTCGGACACATGCATATAAACGCCGTTGAGATAATAGCGCGTCTCCTCGGTGGAGATCGCAAATTTGGACTTGTCGAAAAGCCGCCGCAGCTCCGGCGCTTTGGCCGAGAAGTTGCTGGCATATTCAGAGCTTGCCATCACCGGAAAATCTTCGCGTGGCAATGTGGCAAGGTTGAAATGCGAACGCCCCGCCTCGACGGTCAACCGCCCGGCGGCCCCATCATCGGTCAGCGTGACAAGCGCCCCATCGGGAAGTTTGCGCACGATCTCATGCAGCATCACAGCGGAGACGGTGGTGGCCCCTGCGCGCTCGACCTGAGCCGCCGCTTTGTCGACCACTTCAATATCCAGATCAGTGGCGCGGAAATGCACGCCATCGCCTTCGGCCTCGATGAGGACATTGGCGAGGATCGGAATCGTATTGCGCCGTTCCACCACGGATTGGGCTTGGCTTACGGCCTTTAGCAATACGCCGCGTTCAATGCTCAGCTTCATGCCCTTGCTCCTTGAAATCCTTCCGGCACAAAGGGCCGGGAAGCGCACGTTACCAAACGCAGGCCCGCGCTCAACCCCTTAATGCATCTCAGGTGATGTGAAACAGGCACTGTGGCCACAGGCCTACGCTTCGAGCGTGCGGCGCAACAGGTCCAGATCCTCGGCGATCTGCCCGTCTTCGCGGCGCAGCTCATCAATCCGGCGCACGCCGTGCATGACCGTGGTGTGGTCGCGCCCACCAAAGCGCCGTCCAATCTCGGGAAGGCTGCGCGAGGTCATTTCCTTGCTGAGAAACATCGCCACCTGCCGGGGTCGGGCAAAAACCCGCACCCGTTTGGGGCCGACAAGATCGCTCAGCCGAATATTGTAGTGATCCGACACCTGCCGCTGGATTTCCTCCACCGTCACCTGCCGCTCGGAGGCGCGCAAAACATCCGTGAGACATTCCTGCGTCAACTCAAGCGTGATTTCCTTGCCGATGAGCGAGGCGAACGCGAAAAGCCGCGTCAGCGCCCCTTCCAGAACCCGCACATTCTTGCTGATCCGGTGCGCGAGAAATTCAAGCACGCCGTCAGTCAACGTCACATCCGGGTATTGCCCACGATAATATTCGACCTTGGATTGCAGGATGCCGAGGCGCAGTTCGTAATTGGTGGGATGCAGATCCACCACCAACCCGCATTGCAGGCGGCTGCGGATACGCTCTTCGAGGTTCTCGATCTCGGTCGGCGCGCGGTCAGCGGAGATGATGATCTGCTTATGCTGATCCACCAACGCATTGAAAGTGTGGAAAAACTCCTCTTGCGTACTGTCTTTGCCAGCAATGAATTGCACATCATCGACCATCAAAACATCGACCGAGCGGAACATCTCTTTGAAGTCCATCATTTTGCGCTCGCGCAGGGCTTGCACGAAGCGGTACATGAACTGCTCTGCCGAGAGGTACAGCACATTAAGGTCCGGCTGGCGCGCCTGAAGCTCCCACGCGATGGCGTGCATCAGGTGCGTTTTGCCAAGGCCCACGCCGCCATAAAGAAAGAGAGGGTTGAACGTGACGGGACCGCCCTCGGCCACGCGCTTGGCTGCGGCATGCGCCAGCTCATTGGGCTTGCCCACGACAAAACTGTCGAAGGTAAAGCGTTTGTCCAAAGGCGCTGCCGGGATTTGAGCGTCGCGCACGGGTGCGGCCTTTGCAGGGCGCGGCGCGCGCGGAGCGGGCTGAGCATTATTGGCGGGCACTTTAAAATGCACGCGGCGGATCGCGGGATCAACGCTGCGCACATGATAAAGAATCTGATCGCCAAATTTCTGCGAGACGTAATTGCCGAAAAACGTGGTGGCGACATCAAAAGTGGCCACACCATCGGCGACCTCGCTCAGATCAAGCGGTTCGATCCATGTCGTGAAATTGCTGCTGCCTACGCTAGCCTGAAGGTCTTGCTTTACTTGGCCCCATTGCTCTTTGCCCCACGCACATTCGCCTCGGTATTCTTTTGTCATGTTATTCCGTTCCGCAACTGACAGCATCCAAAGGATATCGCGGCCCCAGACAGGCGCACGAACCCCAAACACAACCGTCACCGAGCAGCGCAAACACATACCAGTCTGCTGAACGCTGTTCAGCAGTGTTCCGGTCGCAAATACCGGATACTAGGCACAATAGGTCATACCAAATGTCAGCACATCTAGCTGGTGTACCCACCATGACCTTACGTCGTGTTTGTTCTGTTGGACGCTGCCGGACGTTGCGTCCGGAAAAGTAGAACACACAGCAAAGCGTAACTTTGCAGCATCTCCTTACCCTCCTGCCCCCAAGTGGTAACGAGTCGTTCAACTAAGTTACCAACAGGGTCCGCGCTTCATCAACTGATCTTCGATCTTGACTCTGATTTTGCATGAAAAGAATCGCAGGCGTTATGCTTATGCCTGTGGCACAAAAAAAGGCGTCAAATGATTGACGCCTTTTTTCTCAATGGATTAGTCGATTTTCTCAACCGAGAACTTTGACCCGTGCCGACAGACGCGACATTTTGCGTGCAGCAGTGTTCTTGTGGAAAATGCCTTTTGTGACACCGCGCATCAGCTCAGGCTGGGCGGCGCGCAGGGCGGCTGTTGCGGCCTCTTTGTCACCCGAGGCAATGGCCTCTTCGACTTTGCGCAGATGGGTGCGAATCCGCGAACGGCGGGCTTTGTTTACGGCCAGGCGTTTCTCGTTCTGGCGGGCGCGTTTTTTGGACTGGGGCGTGTTGGCCATGTCGTCTTCCTTCGGGTTTTCGTTTCAATTGCGGTTGTGCAATACCAATCCCCGAAAAGGTGCCTCGCGCCACATAAGGGCCGAAGCAGTCTCTTGCCAAAGCGGGCATCACACGCATGTCTGACGCGGCGCATAAAGGCCACGGCCCAGATTTGCAAGCGTCAATCTCTCAGACCGGCGCGACCTGTCGCCTGATCACTTGTCGCGGAACTGTGCCTGACGCTTCTCCATGAATGCCGCCATGCCCTCGCTTTGATCCTCGGTCGCGAAAAGCGATTGAAACACCCGCCGCTCGAACAAAAGCCCCTCGCTCAGCGTGGTCTCATAGGAGCGGTTCACAGCCTCCTTGATCGCCATCACCGAAATCATCGACTTCTCGGCAATCTTGCCCGCCGCATTCAGAGCTTCTTCGCGCAGCTTCTTGGCAGGCACGACACGGCTCACGAGGCCCGAACGCTCAGCTTCTTCAGCATCCATGAAACGGCCCGTCAGATTCATATCCATCGATTTCGACTTGCCGATAAAGCGCGTGAGGCGCTGCGAGCCGCCAAGCCCAGCCATCACGCCAAGGTTCACCTCGGGCTGGCCAAACTTCGCCGTATCGGCCGCAATGATGAAATCGCACATCATCGCCAATTCACAGCCCCCGCCCAGCGCATAACCCGCCACAGCGGCGATGATCGGCTTACGAATACGCGTGATCGCATCCGCCTCGGGGCCAAAAAGATCGCCCGCGAACGCATCCACAAAGCTTTTTTCGGCCATCATCTTCACATCCGCCCCGGCGGCAAACGCCTTGTCGGACCCGGTCAGCACGATGCAGCGCACCTTGTCATTGCCCTGTGCATCCTGAAGCGCATCCACAAGCTCGGTCAGGAGCTGCTGGTTGAGCGCGTTGAGCGCATCGGGCCGGTTCAGGGTAATTAGGGCAACGTGGTCTTCTACTTCGACGGTGATCGTCTCATAGGCCATGAAAATCGCTTTCGCTTGTTGCTGTCAGACATCCTGACATATCACTACGCCGGGCGCGTTCAACCTATCTTTGACATTGCGCGCAATAGAAGCTGGAGCGTCCCGATTGCACGATACGCGCCACGGACCCGCCACAGCCCTCCCGGCGGCAAGGCTCTCCCTCGCGGCCATAAACATCGAAACTGTGCTGAAAATAACCTAGCTCACCATCGGCCTGCCGGAAATCCCTCAGGCTTGATCCCCCCGCCTCGATCGCATCACCAAGCACGTCGCGGATAATCGGCACAAGGGCTGCGGCACGCTTGGCACTCAGGTTCTTGGCCTTGCGCAGAGGAGAGATTCCGGCCCGAAAGAGCGCTTCACAGACATAGATGTTGCCGAGGCCCGCCACGATACCCTGATCCAAAAGCGCGGATTTCACGGGCGTGTTGCGCCCCGACAGGGCCTGCGCAAAATATGCCTCGTCAAAACTGTTGCCCAAAGGCTCGGGGCCCAGCTTGGCCAGCAGGGCATGCGCCTCGCCCGCCGAGGTCGCAAAAAGATCCATCGCCCCGAAACGGCGCGGATCGTTGAAGGTGATGCGCGCGCCGTTCTCCATATGCAAAACCACATGATCATGTTTTTCCGGCGCAGGATGCGTGTGCACGAATTGCCCCAAAGGATCGCCCGAAATCAGCATTCGCCCCGACATGCCCAGATGAATGAGCAACGTCTCGTCCGATGCGAGATCCACAAGGATATATTTTGCCCGCCGCCGCAGCCCCAAAACCCGCTGCCCCGTGAGGCGCGCGGCCATATCCGGCGGAAAAGGCCAGCGCAAATCGGGTCTGTTCACGTCCGCCCGCGCGATCACGGCCCCCTCCATCACGGGCGCAAGCCCCCGCCGGACTGTCTCGACCTCGGGTAATTCTGGCATGCGGGCTCCTTGATCCAAAGGGCCGCATTGTGTCTGCGCCCCAGCACCCTATAAAAAGACCAAGAACAAGGATCGGCAAGCGCAATGAACGACAAAACCACCCATTTCGGATTTGAAACCATCCCAGAGGCCGACAAAGCCGGAATGGTGCGCGGTGTCTTTGGCAGCGTGGCCAGCAAATACGACGTGATGAACGACGCGATGAGCTTCGGCATCCACCGTCTCTGGAAAGACGCGATGATGGATTGGCTCGCACCACGTACGGGGCAAAAGCTGCTCGATGTGGCGGGCGGCACGGGCGATATCTCGTTTCGGTTTCTCAAACGCGCAGGCGCAGGCCATGCCACCGTGCTCGATCTGACCGAACCGATGCTGATTGAGGGGCGCAAACGCGCCGAGGCAGGCAGCATGGCCGAAAGCCTTGATTGGGTCGTGGGCGACGCGATGGCGCTGCCTTTTGCCGACAACACATTCGACGTCTACACGATTAGCTTCGGCATCCGAAATGTCACCCGCCCCCAAGAGGCGCTGAATGAGGCGTACCGCGTCCTAAAGCCCGGTGGGCGCATCATGGTGCTGGAATTCAGCCAAATTCCCAATGACCTGATGCAATGGGCCTATGACCTCTACAGCTTCAACATCATCCCTCGCTTGGGGCAGGCTATTGCAGGTGACAAAGACAGCTACCAATACCTCGTTGAATCCATTCGTAAATTCCCGGATCAACAGACATTTCTGCGGATGGTGGAAACCGCCGGTTTCGGCAATGCGAAATACCGCAATCTGAGCCTTGGCATCGCCTGTCTGCATTCCGGCTGGAAGCTCTGACACCATGCGCGGACCACACAATATCATTCGCCTCATCCGCACCGGGGCCACTTTGGAACGCACCGGCGCGATGAGCGCCATCCTCGTTGCGATGGACGCGCCCCCTCAGGTGCGCATCGCGCTCAGATGCCTCGCTTGGCCGTTTCAATGGCTCGGTCTCAAGGGGGATCCAGGCACGCCACCCGCCGTGCGCGCGCTCACAGCCCTCGGCCCTGCCTACATCAAATTCGGGCAGATTCTCTCGACCCGCCCCGATCTGGTGGGGGATGAGCTGGCCACGCAGATGCGGGTATTGCAGGACAAACTGCCGCCCTTCGACATGCTTACCGCCAAACGCGCGGTACAATCCGAACTGGGGCAACCGGTTGAAGCGCTTTTCGATGAGTTCTCAGACCCTATCGCCGCCGCCTCCATCGCGCAGGTTCACAAGGCCCGCGTGCGCGCCACGGGTGAGGATGTGGCCGTCAAAGTGCTGCGGCCCGGAATTGAGCGGGCGTTTCGCGTGGATATCGACGCGTTCTACTTCGCAGCCTCGATGATCGAACTGCTCTCCCCCGCCTCCCGACGCCTGCGTCCCACCGAGGTGATCAAACATTTCGAAGGCGTTGTGCTGGGTGAATTGGACCTGCGGCTGGAAGCCTCCTCGGCCGGGGAGTTTGCGGCCAACACCGAGAATGACGCGGGCTTTCAGCTTCCAGCGGTGAAATGGGACCTGTCGCGCCGCCGCGTGATGACGCTTGGCTGGGCCGATGGCGTGTCAATGGGCGACAATGATGCGATTGACGCGGCGGGCCACGACCGGGTCGATCTAGGCAACCGGGTGCTGCAACTTTTCCTCAGCCACGCGCTGCGGGATGGGTATTTCCACGCGGACATGCATCAGGGGAACCTGAAGGTCGCGCCAAACGGCAATATCATCGCCTATGATTTCGGTATCATGGGCCATATCGACGAATACACCCGGCGGGTCTATGCCGAGATCATATACGGCTTTATCCGGCGCGATTATCGCCGCGTGGCCGAGGTCCATTTCGAGGCGGGCTATGTGCCTGCCGACCGCGATATGGACGAATTTTCCCGCGCCCTGCGCGCTGTGGGTGAGCCGATTTTCGGCATGGATGCCAGCAAGATCAGCATGGGCAACCTGCTCAGCTATCTCTTCGAGGTGACCGAACGCTTCGGCATGGAAACCCGGACCGAACTTATCTTGCTGCAACGCACGATGGTGGTGGTCGAAGGCGTCGCCCGCTCGCTCAACCCGCAGATCAACATCTGGGAAGTCGCGAAACCGGTGGTCGAGGATTACATAAAGCAAAGCCTTGGTCCCCGTGCCATCGCGCGCAGCTTGGGCCAGACCCTCGCCGTTCTGGCAAGGTTCGGGCCGCGCCTGCCGCAACTGGTCGAGGATGCGATCATCCGCCAATCCGCCCCACCGCCCGAGCCGCCACGCCGCCGCAAGCGTGACCTTGTGGCATGGGGCGCAGGCGGCGTGGCTTTGGGCGCGGGTGTGGCCGCCCTGATCGCGCTTCTGGACTAGCCGCGCGTCAGGCCGCGCACTTACGCCCCATCAGGATTGCGCAGCCCGAGAACGCCCGACGCAGGCACCAACGCACCGCCTTCCATCACCAGAACCGTCGTCCCACCATCCAAGCGCGCCTCAACGATTCGCGCCTGAGATTCAACGGTAGATGTTCCCAAAAGCTCCTCCCCCTGAAACGAATCGACGCTCAATTCATAACTCCCAGCGGGAATGGTGTTGCCCGTCTCAGCCCGCCCATTCCAGGTGAACGCGCCACCGCCCGGCGGCACGTCTTGTTGCGCCACGATCCCGCCCCGCGCATCCCGGACAACAAGCCGTGCAAGATCAGCCCCCGCCGCCGTGTTCAGCGTCACCTCAACAGGCGCACCCTGAAAGGCCACAGGCATCTCAGCGCGTGCGGTCATGCCGACCCAGCCCTGAAGCTGGCCCATCCCCATGATCCCCAATTGCTGCCCCATGACCGCAAGAAGGTCATTCGTGCGTACCTGCTGCTCCACCGACGAGAATTGCGCAAGCTGAGAGGCGAATTCGGTCGAATCAACCGGATTGAGCGGGTCTTGGTTTTGCATCTGTGCGGTCAGCATTTTCAGGAACGTCTCGAAATCCGAGCTGAGCGCGCTGTTTGCTTGAGTTGTGGCCGCCGATTGAGCGGCGGCAGATGCGCCACCACCGAAGATGGAGGCGGTGGGATTGGTTGGGTTGAGGTCCATAGAGACGTCCTTTCTAAAGGCGAATATCAAGCCGGTCCATTGTGGCCAGAGGGGCTTCGGGAGGCGGCGTTTCTAAAGCATCATTTGCCGTGGTCTGCGTGTCCGACGTGCTGTCACCGGGGGCAAAGCCGCCGGCCTTGCTGCCACCGCTGTCCTGTCCAAAGGAAAACGCTGTGCTGCCATACCCAATCGCGCGCAATTCCTGCGCCAGCATGTCGATATGACGCCGCATCAGATCCAGCGTTTCAGGCCGATCAGCGAGAACCGTAACCATCATCACGCCATCCCCCGGCGCAAGCGCAAGGCGCACCCGACCCAGCTCCGCTGGATTCAGCGTGAGTTCGATGGGTTTTTCGCCAGACCGCACGGCGTCAGCGATCTGGACCGCCACCTGTCGGGCGGTCTCAGCCTGTGTTGACGGGCTGGGCGCACCGGGGCGCAAATCGGCGGCGGGCGCTGTGCTGCGCAACTCTGTCGCGCCGCTCAAAGCCTCAAGCCCCACACCGCGCTCAGGGGTGTCAGCCCCTGCCGGGGCCGCAATCATGGCGGCGGACAGAGAAAACGATGGTTTCTGCGCAGGGGCCGGCGCGGGGCTTGCAGCGGCAACCGCCACCTCCGGCTGAGCCGCACCCACCCGCATCGTCATATCAATGGGATAAGAAAACCGCGTTTCCGGCTGTGCAGCAGCCGCTGCGGACCCACTCAGAGGCAGCGGTGCCCCTTGGGTAACGCGCAGGGGCATGGTGTCCGCCTCAGCTGCGCCACGATGCACAGCACCGGACTCTGGTGTCGCAGAAGCCAATGCCGCCCGCGCCTCAGACCTAGCCAAATCAGTCAGATTCGGTTGCGTTTGGGCCCCTGTCTGAGCGGGTGCGGCAGCAATTATCTGGGGGAGGATAGGCGCGCCCACATTACGTTTTGCATCCACGACCAGAGCATCTGTCGCTTCAGAACCCTGCGCATTAGAGGCCGCGAGCGGCGCGCCTCCCGCAGCCGCCACATTTATCATCGCCCCCTTCAAAGCGGGCACCGCGCCGGTGACCCGCACCTGCTCTCCAGACAAAGGCGTATCGCTTGTGGGCAACGACATACTCGACACAGAAATTGCTGACATTTCCGCCGCCCCAGCGTCCCTACCAACCTTTCTCTCAAGGTCGGAGGGGCGTTGACTCATTGTTGCTTCGTGCAATTCATCTGGAACTGAGGCCTCTATTTCTGGCCCTTCTTCCTCTTCATCCAGTGCCAAGGCACCATCCTCCATAGGCGCATCCGAGACCTGCTCAGGGTCTGCATCCGCGGTAGCATCCTCTGCATCCACGACGTTATCGGGCGTCGCCTCAGCCCGGCCAAAGATCGCGGCGAAACTCCCGTCCCCTTTGCCACGTTCTGGCGGGCCAGAGACGGCACGCGCACTTTGCGCATCGGGCAAAGCGCCCGCATGGGTAGGGACATTAACAGAACCAAACATGTGCATCTCCGGGATTTCTTCCACGATCCGCACACTGTCTCAGAAGCTGGTTACCGCTTCTTTACCGATTTGACGTCAAATGACCCTGTTTGCGATCAATTGGAGATATTCCCATGACAGATTCTTTACCCATCACATTACCTATGACCGCCTCGGCAACGCCGCATGCGTCCGTGACCTCCGCGCTGACCGCCCGCGAAGCCGCACAAAAACTCGAAGCCAGCTTTCTGGCCGAAATGCTCAAATCAGCAGGTTTCGGCAAAAGCCCCAGTCTTGGTGGTGGCATTGGCGAGGATCAATTCGCCTCCTTCCAAAGACAGGCCTTGGCTGAGGAAATGGTAAAATCCGGCGGCATCGGCCTCGCTGAATCCTTTTATGTGGCTCTAGTGGAGAAACAAAATGACCGCTGAAACCGCCCAGACCCTGATCGAATCGCTCGATGACCTACTCGAGGAAGAACGCAAATCGCTGCTTGATGGCGACCTGGATGCGATCGGCCGGTTGCTGTCGCGCAAGGAAGCCTTGATCGACGCGCTCAACGCACCAACACTCGCCGGACAACCCAATCTGACCCATCTGCAAGGCAAAGTGATCCGCAATCAGGCGCTTCTGGATGGGGCGCTTGAGGGCATTCGCAAAGTGGCCACACGCATGGCCGCATTTCGAAAAATCCGCAAAACCCTTGAAACCTATGATCAATCCGGGCGTAAAACCACTATTCAGGGCGAGGTTGAATGTAAGGTGGAGCGCCGAGCCTGACCGGATTTGTGTCAAATGCTCCTTACATGAAAAACCCACCTTAGCATTCCCTTAGGACCTTAAACGCCATTCTGTCCCTGCATCCGAAACGGGTGGCGCAGCACCGCCGCAGGCACTCGCTGCACATGTCAGAACGACAGTTTAGGCCGCCACCATCTTTGGGGGCGGGACGTTTCATTGGCGCAAAAGCGCCATATCCTAAAGGAAATATGCTATGTCCAGCATTCTGACGAACAATAGTGCAATGGTTGCGCTGCAAACCCTGAAATCGGTCAACTCTAACCTGGCCAAAACCCAAGACATGATCTCGACCGGCCTTCAGGTCGGCTCAGCCAAGGATAACTCGGCGATCTGGGCTATCTCGAAAGTGATGGAATCCGATCTTCAAGGGTTTCAGGCAGTGTCGCAATCGCTGTCTTTGGGCGAATCCACTGTGGCGGTTGCGCGGATGGCGTCCGAAAAGGTCACAGACGATCTCAAGCTCATCAAGGAAGAGATTGTCGCCGCACAAGACGGCACTGTGGATCGTGCAACCCTGCAAGAGCGCATCGACTCCCTGGTGGCTCAGATCCAGTCCAACGTTGATTCGGCTCAGGTCAATGGCGTGAACCTCGTGAACGGCTCGGCAACGGCTGTTGCAGACGTCAATGGAACCAATATTGATCTCAACGGCTCTGGCGGCACCGCCGACGCCGAGGATGTGGGTATTCAAGTCATCTCCGCGCTTGATCGTAGCGGAACTGGTGTCACAGCCTCAAAGATCAACGTGGTTGCGATTGATTTGACCTCGGCATCGCTTGAAGGCGCAGACGGGCAAACCACTCCGGCCAACATCGCGCTTGAAGATATCGACGTGACAACAACCGAGGGTGCCACTCGGGCGTTGAACGCGATTGAGGGCATGATCGACACGGCCTCCACCGCAGCCGCCACCTTCGGGTCCGTCGAGAGCCGGATGGAAAGCCAGAGCGAGTATGTCTCTCAGCTTTCGGACGCGATCAAGTCAGGCATCGGCAACCTTGTGGATGCCAACATGGAAGAAACCTCGGCCCGCCTGCAAGCGCTGCAAGTTCAGCAGCAACTGGCAACACAGTCGCTTTCCATCGCGAATCAGGCACCTCAGGCGATCCTGTCGCTCTTCCGGTAACCCTCCAGATCAGGGGCGTCCAACTAGCGCCCCTGATCCCCTGATGTGAACAGAAACTCTTCGGAAGGATATCATGTGAACGCGACACACATGGCGCAAAATGCCTATGGGAAAGCCGCACACCCGATCAAGACCAACCGCGACATCGAATACGGCGCCTTTGCCAAAGTAACCACCAAGATGAAAACCGCCGAGGCGCGCGGCATGGCACATTTTGCAGACCTTGTGGCGGCGGTTCAGGAGAATCGCAACCTGTGGCTCCTTTTGGTTTTGGATATCGCAGACAAGGACAATCCACTGCCATCCGACCTCAAGGCCCGGATCATGTTTCTGGCCCAGTTTACCGAAATGCACAGCCGCCGTGTTCTCCGCGACGCGGCCGCGTTGACCCCACTCATCGACATCAATGCAGCGGTGATGGCGGGCTTGCACACACGCGGGAGCGCGACATGACAGGTCTCGTTCTGAAACTAAGCCCAAAAGAACGCGTGCTCATCAATGGTGCCGTGGTTGAAAACGGGGATCGGCGCTCCCGGCTCAGCATAGTCACACCGGATGCGAATATTCTGCGTCTGCGTGATGCCATTCATCCTGAGGATGCAAACACGCCGGTGCGGCGCGTGTGTTATGCAGCGCAACTGGTTTTGTCCGGCGACGCCACGCCTGAGGATGCCCGCCTTCAGCTTCTGCGCCATATCGAAGATCTGAGCCAAATTCTGACAGACCCAGACAGCCGCACCAGCCTGACTGATGCGACCCAAGCCGTGCTTGCGGGGGAATTCTATCAATGCCTGAAGGCGCTGCGCACCTTGCTGCCGCGCGAGGCACGCCTTCTGGCGCATCGGCCGTCATGACTTATCAGCCGGTCTTGCCCAGTGGCGGGCTTGTCGGGTTCAGCTTCCTCACCCGGACGCTGAACACCCAAACCGCAGCCTTCAACAACAGCGCACCCATCGCGCGCGATACGGCTTACTTCGAGGCCAATATCGGGGAGGTCAAAACGGCTGAAGATCTTGTCTCGGACCGTAGGCTTCTGCGCGTGGCGCTGGGGGCGTTTGGTTTGTCGGATGACATCAACAGCCGCGCGTTTGTGCAACAAATTCTCGAAGGCGGCTCTGAAGCAAATGATGCGCTGGCCAATCGGCTTGCGGATGACCGCTATAGCGATTTCGCGGAGGCTTTCGGCTTTGGGAACCCCAGCGGTGCGCGCACCGCAGAGCCCGGCTTTACATCTGATATCATAAGCAAATTCCGCGCCCGCGAATTTGAGGTTGCTGTCGGCAACCAAGATCAAAGTATGCGGCTGGCGCTGGATGCTGAGCGGAGCCTGCCTGCGATTGCCGCACTGACCGGGACGGAGGAAACACGCTGGCTCAAAATTATAGGCAACCCTCCCCTGCGCAAAGTTTTTGAGGCCGCTCTTGGCCTGCCACAAAGCTTTGGCACGATTGATCTCGACAAACAGGTGGAAGTGTTTCGCGATCGTGCAAGCCGCCAGCTTGGCATATCCAGCCTGACAGAGCTTGCAGAGCCGGAACAGCGCGACGCGCTCGTGCAACGCTTTTTGATCATGGATCAGGTGAACAGCTTTTCGAGCCAATCCTCCGGATCGGTAGCGCTGACCCTTCTTCAGTCAATGCCCCGCCGCTTCTGATCCGCGCCTAACCCGGCATCAACGCTCGCCCGCCACCATTGCCACCACTTCGGCCAATGTTGGGGCCCGGTGCTGACTGCGCGGGCGCAGATATTTGGGGTTTTCCAGCGCCGGCCCTGCGCAAAATCAACGCCAGCCTATCATAACTGTTCTGGATAGACGCCGCCTCACTTTCAGCCAAAAACGCATCAAGCTCAGGATAGACGCGGATCGCCTGATCAAGCTCCACATCACTTCCTTCCGCGTAAAGCCCCGCGCGGATCATCGTCGCGGACCTGTCATATGATCCGAGCAGCGCCCGTGCCCGCAAAAGCGCTTCGTTCTCCACATCACTCGCGGCACGCGGCAAGCTGCGTGAAACCGAGCGGAGCAAATCAATGGCCGGATACCGCCCACGCTCGGCAATCGCGCGGTCCATGACCACATGCCCGTCGAGCACCCCGCGCAGGATATCCGCCACTGGCTCTTCCATATCCGACCCCGCGACTAGGACACTAAACAGAGCCGTAATCGCCCCTTGGCTACCCTCCCCCGGCCCCGCGCGTTCGCATAGCGACATTATCATATGCGCGGTCGATGCCGGATAGCCGCGCAGCGCCGGCATCTCGCCTGCTGCGGTGGCCACCTCGCGGTGCGCTTCGGCAAAGCGGGTGATCGAATCAGCCAGGAAGAGCACGTGCAGCCCCTGATCCCTGAAATGTTCTGCCACAGCCATCGCCGTCCACGCACAGCGCCGGCGCACCAAAGGCGAGCGATCAGATGTCGCAGCAACAATAACGGACCGCGCCATGCCCTCTGGTCCCAGCACATTGTCGATAAAATCGCGCAGCTCGCGACCCCGCTCGCCAATCATGGCAAACACGACCACATCTGCCTCCATACGGCGGCCAAGATGCCCAAGAAGGCTCGATTTCCCGACACCAGACCCGGCAAAGAGCCCGATTCGCTGGCCGCGCACGATGGGCAAAAACGTGTTGAACACCGACATACCCGTCTCCAGACGCGCCCCAAGCGGATGCCGCCGCGCAGGCGCAGGCGGGTCTGCCCGAAGGCTGCGCGCCACAGGCCCGCGCCGCAAAGACTGGCCATCCATAGGCGCGCCAAACGGGTCAATCACGCGCCCGACCCAATCATTCGACGGTGCAATATCCGCAGCCCCCATCAGCACCGCGCGATCCCCGAGCGAAACGCCCTGAGGCTCCGCATCAGGCAGCATTCGCACGCGCCCCTGCCCCATCTGAAGCACTTCACCATGCAGAACGCTGCCATCGCCACGCGTGATACACACCCGGTCGCCCAGCCGCGCATCGCCAGCAAGGCCGGACAAATCCAGCATCCCGCCGGTCACCACCTCCACCCGTCCAATCACATCCACCGCCCGCATTTGCGCGATGGTGGCACCGAGGCTATCGAGTTTCGTCATTCCCATCGCACTCTCCAAAAATCTTCTGAAAACAATTTCTAAAGGAATCACGGTTAATCCTTGGTTGAAGACGCGCAAGGGAGACGCCCAATGTTTGAAAAACTGGAAATTTTCCGCATGGCACACGCCATGGCCAAACATGCGGGCGCTCGGCAAGCGATTGTGGCGCGCAACATGGCAAATGCGGACACGCCCGGCTACGCGGCCCGCGATATCGCGCCCTTTGCCGAGACGTTCAAAGGCGGGCAGATCCAATTTGCACCGCGCCAGACCCGCGCGGGCCATATTGGTGAAAATGCTGCGGGCTATGCGGTGCAGACGCGCGAACGCGCAACCGGGGTCACAGACCCGAATGGCAATTCCGTCTCGCTTGAGACCGAGATGCTCAAAGCGGTCGACGTCAAACGCCAGCATGACCGAGCAATCTCGATCTACAAATCCTCGCTCACCATTTTGCGCGCCGCCACTGGCCGCCGATAAAGGAGATCCAAATGTCCGAATTTTCCGACGCCCTTTCGCTCTCATCCTCCGGCCTCAAGGCTCAGGCTGAACGCTTGCGCCACGTCTCCGAGAATATCGCGAACAGCGACACACCGGGATATCGCCGCAAGACGGTCGCGTTCGAGACGGTCATGCACGGGGACACGCCAGGCAAGGTCGAGACGGGCCGCGTACGCCTTGATCAATCAGAGCTTGCGAAGATTTACGACCCTTCGCACCCCCTGGCCGATGACAGCGGCAGCTATGAAGGCTCGAACGTGCAGCTGGTGATTGAGATCGCCGACGCGCGCGAGGCGCAGCGCAGCTATGAGGCCAACCTCAAAATGTTCGATCAGGCCCGGCAAATGTCGTCCAGCCTGAACGACCTTCTGCGCCGCTAACCCAAGGCAAGTTAACCCAAGGCAAAACATCAATCCAAAAGGAGTTCCAGAATGGAAATCAGTGCCCTCAACATCGCCGGTAAATACAACGCCGCCCGCCCCGCAACCGAGCCGCAGGCCGCCCCCGGCGCCATGGATATGGCGGGTAACATCGCCAAGGATTTCGCCGCCACCCTGCAACAGACCGAGGCCACCGCAAAATCAGCCATGTCGGGCAACGCCGATCCCCACGCCCTCGTTCAGGCCCTCGCCCAGACCGAGCTGGCCGTGGAGACAGCCGTGACCGTACGTGACCGTGTGGTCGAGGCCTATCAGGAAATCCTGCGCATGCCGGTCTGACCCCATGCATAGCGAGATCATATTTTTCGACACGATGCGTCAGGGCCTGTGGATCGCCACGATCATCTCCCTGCCAATCCTTGCCTGTGCATTGGTGGCGGGACTAAGCGTTGGGCTCTTTCAGGCACTCACCTCCATTCAGGAGCTGACCCTGACCTTCGTGCCAAAACTCGCGGCCATCGTAGCCGTGTTCTGGATCTCGATGGGGTTCATGACAACGACGCTCGTGGCGTTCTTCCAAGACCGGCTCGTGCCACTGATCATAGGAGGCTGACATGGAAAATGCAGGCTACACCACATTGACCCGCCAATCGGGCCTGATGCGCGAAATGCAGGTCGTGGCGAACAACATCGCCAACGCGGCCACAACCGGGTTCCGGCAGGAGGGGCTTGTCTTCTCCGAATATGTGAAACGCATGGAGGATGGCAGCTCGCTGTCGATGGCCACAGCCAATGCGCGCCACACCTCCATGATGCAAGGCGGGCTCACGCAAACCAATGGGCGGCTTGATTTCGCTATCGAAGGCGATGGGTTCTTCCTCATCGAGACGCCATCCGGCGAACGCCTGACCCGCTCGGGCAGCTTTGCCCTCTCCGCGGAGGGAGATCTGGTGACCAATGATGGCTTCCGGGTGCTTGATGCGGGCGGCGCGCCTGTGTTTGTCCCACCCGACGCCTCTGATCTCAGCGTCGCCGCCGATGGCACGCTGAGCTCCGATGGCCGCCCGTTGGCCCAGATCGGGCTCGTGCAGCCGGTCGATCCGGGCGGCCTGATCCGCGAGGATGGCGTGATGTTCCGCTCCGAGGCAGGCGCTAACCCGGCTGAAAACGGGCGCATCCTTCAGGGCTTTCTCGAAGGTGCCAATGTCGATCCCATCGGCCAGATGGCCCGCATGATCGAAATTCAACGCGCTTACGAGATGGGCCAAAGCTTCCTCGAAAGTGAAAATCAGCGCATCCGAACCGCGCTCGATACCCTCATCAGATCCAGATAGGAGACCTCCAATGCGTGCTCTCAAAATTGCAGCCACCGGGATGGCGGCTCAGCAAATGCGGGTCGAGACCATCTCGAACAACCTCGCAAACATGTCCACCACGGGCTACAACGCCCGCCGCGCCGAATTCTCCGACCTGCATTACCAGCAGATGTCGCGCGCCGGCACGATCAACGCAGCCGATGGCACGGTCCTGCCTACAGGGGTCCAGCTGGGCCTCGGCGTGCGCCCTGCCGCGGTCTCCGTGCACCTCACGCAGGGCTCACTTTCCGCGACCAATGGCGATCTCGATATCGCGATCGAGGGCAATGGCTATCTTGAGGTCACGCTGCCGTCGGGGCAGCCGGGCTACACCCGCGACGGCGCGTTGAAACGCTCCGCTGATGGGGTGATTGTCACGTCCGATGGCTTCCCCGTGGCCCCCGAAATCGTCATTCCGGACGATGCGCGCTCCGTCTCGATCAATGGCAATGGCGAGGTCTATGCTTATTTCTCCGACACCGCCGAGGCGCAGCTTTTGGGGCAGTTCACCCTTTCGGGCTTCACCAATCCCAAAGGGCTGGAGGCGCGCGGATCGAACCTCTTCACCGAGACCGAAGCCTCCGGCCCCGCTCTGCAAAGCACCCCGGGCGAGGACGGGCTCGGCACTGTCCGGCAAGGTTATCTTGAGGACAGCTCCGTCGATCCGGTGCGCGAAATCACCGAGCTGATCGAGGCACAGCGCGGGTATGAGCTGAACTCCAAGGTCATATCCGCCGCCGATCAGATGCTCGGCGCAACCACGCAGCTGCGCTGATGCGCGCGCTCGCCCTCATAGGCTGCCTGCTGGCCGGGCCCACCATGGCCGAGACCGTGCTGGCCGCGCGCACGATCCGCGCGCAATCGTTGATCACGCCGCAGGATCTTGTGGTGAAGGATATCGACGTGCTCGGCGCGTTTTCTGCTCCAGCGGATATCGTGGGCCAGGAAGCGCGCGTTGCCCTTTATGCCGGGCGGCCCATTCGTCACGGCGATATCGGCCCACCCGCTTTGGTCGAGCGCAATCAGATTATCTCGCTGATCTACGATCAGTCCGGGCTCAGCATCACGACCGAAGGCCGTTCGCTATCACGCGCGGGCCCCGGTGAATATGTGCGCGTCATGAACATGACCTCACGCATCACGGTCTCGGGCCGCGTTCTGCCTGATGGCCGCGTTCTTGTCTCGAATTAGAGGATAACATGCTCAAATACATCATGATTCTCACCGGCATTCTAACGCTTGCTGCCTGTGGGCGCGCGGACCATATCGGCAAGCCGCCAGAATTCAGCCCCGCGATGAACTCATCCGAGCATGTCGCCATGCTCAGCCCCGGCCTGCCCGCAAGGGCCGAGCAGCGCCGTGTGGTAGACGAGGCTTCCCTCTGGAACGCTGGGCGACAATCGCTTCTTGGGGACCGACGGGCGATGGCCCGCGGCGATATCCTCACCGTCGTGATCGAGATCGACGACGAGGCCGAAATTTCCAACTCTTCCAGCCGCTCGCGCAACGGCTCTGAGAGCCTCGGTATTCCTCAGCTTTTTGGCATCCCTCAGCGGATCGACAATGATCTGCCGCCGGGTGCCTCTATGGCCGACGCGGTCTCGATCAACTCAAACAGCAGCTCGGAGGGCGATGGCTCGGTCAGCCGCCGAGAGGAGCTGACCTTGCGCGTGGCCGCCACGATCATGGAGGTTCTGCCCAATGGGGTGCTGTCGATCCAAGGCAGCCAAGAGGTCCGCGTGAACTTTGAGATGCGCGAGCTTTTGGTGACTGGCTATGTGCGCCCTGCGGATATCTCGCGCCAAAATGAGATCACATACGACAAGATCGCCTCGGCCCGCATCTCATATGGTGGGCGCGGTCAGATCACCGACATGCAACAACCGCGCCTGGGCCAGCAAGTGCTCGACGCCATTCTGCCCTTCTGAAAGGTGCTGATATGAAACTGATCCTCCCCCTCATTATGCTCGGCCTAGGTATTGGCGGCGGCGTAGGCGCAGGCATCATGCTGCGCCCGGATGTGGTCGATGCCGATCTCGCCGCTCCTGAAGATAGCGCCAAAAGCGCAGCCCAAACGCACGCATCAAAAGAAGGCTCAAACGATGAGGCAACGGACAAAATGGATTCAAACGCGATGGAGTATGTCCGGCTCAACAATCAGTTTGTGGTGCCGCTGGTGACACGCGATTCTGTCGATGCACTTGTTGTGATGGCGTTGAGCGTAGAAATTGCTGCGGGTAACACCGAAATCGTCTATCGGCGCGAACCAAAGCTGCGCGACAACTTCCTGCAAGTCCTTTTCGATCATGCCAATATGGGTGGGTTTGAGGGCGGGTTCACAGACACGAACAAACTCGATGTCCTGCGCGCCGCACTTCTTGAGGTCGCCCATTCCGTGATCGGCCCGGAGGTACACTCAGTTTTGATCACCGATATCGGTCGTCAGGACATGTAAGGCGGGCCCTTCAAAATCATGAAGGCCTGCGCTGTCTCATTGGCCCGGCCCTGTGCTTTGCGGCGCAGGGCCTTTTTTTCGTTCTCAAGCAGGCTTTTCGTCGCCTCCAGCTTGCCAAACGCAAGGCGCAGCGCGCCCATGCGTTCGGCCTTGCGCACCAGAATCTGCGCCAGCTCTACATTCAGACGTTCCCGCGTGCGTAAGGTCCATCCCTGCCAAAGAAGATCCGCCCCAACGGCACGCGGCGCCGCAAGCTGGTCCACAGGAAGTTGGGCAGAGGCTTCGCGCCGTGCATCGAGCAAGCCAAGCGCCGCACGCAACCGCGCCTCCTGCGCAATAACATCCTGAAGCTTGGCCTGCTCGGCCTGATAGAGCGTTTGGGAAATCGCAACGAGCGGGGCAAGCGGGCTCATTTCCGCGCCCCGGCGCGGCGGCGCATGGTTTCG
Organism: Roseovarius carneus; assembly: GCF_020141465.1. Taxonomy (NCBI): domain Bacteria; kingdom Pseudomonadati; phylum Pseudomonadota; class Alphaproteobacteria; order Rhodobacterales; family Roseobacteraceae; genus Roseovarius; species Roseovarius carneus. The sequence continues at coordinate 525,101 of NZ_JAHSPD010000001.1, forward strand.
GCAAACCGAATGGCAGCGGCCACAGCGCGGTAGTGATCCGGATTGATCTCCTGACCAATTTCGGTGGCGCTGTAGAGCGCTCTGGCAGTGGGCGGATCCTGCCGCACCGGCACGCCATGCTCCATCGCCAGATCACGGATCGCGAGAGCAATATGATCCATGCCCTTGGCCACACATTCAGGGGCGGCCCCTGGTGCGCGGCTCCATTTCAAAGCAACGGCAAAATGCGTTGGGTTCATGATCACTACATCCGCCTTGGGCACCTCGGCCATCATCTGCTCCGAGGCAATCTGCGTCGCGCGCGCTCGGCGCTCCTGCTTCATGTAAGGATCGCCTTCTTGCTGCTTGGCCTCGTCGCGCAAATCCTTGTGGGACATCCGGTTTTTGCGAAAGTGATCAAAGCGCTGCCACATGTAGTCAAGCGCCCCAATGGAGAAAGCAATGATGCAGACCACGATCATAAACTCGACCAGAACTTGCGCCATAAGGGCCCCAATCCCGCGCGGCTCTGCATGCAGTGACCCTGCCATCTCAGGCAAACGCACCTTCAGGTAGACACCCAGAACGACGGAATAAACGAGCAATTTCAAAAGACTCTTACCGAATTCAAATAGGCCTGAGAGGCCATACTTGTTCTTGGCATTCTCAATGGGGTTGATGCGTGACGCTTTGAAGGCCAATTTTGTGGGCGCAAAAACCAGGCTCCGCTGTGCCAAAACCGCCAGCATCGCCATTGCCCCCGGCAGCACAAACCAGACCAGAAGCCCAAGTGCCAGCGCCCCGAGCAAACCGCCAATCGTAGCGGTGGCATGGCCTCCGAAAATCAGCGGCGCCAAATTGTCGGACTGATCAAACAGGACCATCATACTGTTGCTGATGCTGGTGACCGATTGCGTGCCCGCGACAACGCCAGTGATCAAAAACCCCAGATACGCCGCAGCCGTCGTAACATCGGCAGACCGGACAAGCTCACCTTTCTTGCGCGCCTCGTCCAGCTTGTGCTGGGTCGGCTCGTGGGTCTTGTCGGCGTCATCGTCCTGGCCTGACATCAGCGCGCTCCAAACGGATTGTTAACGAAGCCTTGGAGCGCAGTCATCCAAAGGTGCAGCATCGTGGGGGCCAGTAAAAACAGCAAAAACATGCCTCCACCCACAATCACTGGCGCTCCCACAAAGATAACCATCATCTGCGGCATCGCCCGGTTAATGATCCCCAGCGTGAGATTGTAGAGCACCGAGACAATCAGAAATGGCGCTGCCAAGGCGAAGGCCAGCGCAAACGCGTCCCGCACCTGGGCCAACCCCCATTGCGATGTCTGCGACGGGTCCGGCAATACCCCCACGGGAAAAAGCCCATAGGTGGCAATCACCATCGCCGCCACATGCACATGCAGATCCAACATCATGGCCAGCGCGAGCCCCCCCACAACCAAAAGATGGCCCATCGCGGGAAGCGGCGTTGCACCGGCATTACCAAACACCTGCGCAAGCGATGTGGCCTGTGCTGCGATAGAACCCGTAGTTTGCAAGGCAAGCAAGAACAGGCGCAGCCCGATGCCGATCATCAAGCCAATGGCCGCCTCAGTGATTGCCAACCAGAAAAACTGCGTCCCAAAAGGCGGCAGGCTGGCCAAGGTCGGCGCGGCGGCAGGCGTGACGATGATGGTAAACATGATGGCCAGCGCAAGTTTGATACGCACAGACACAGTCTGCTCACCAAACCCCGGAAAAAGCGAGATCACAGGCCCCACGCGCAAAAATACCACCAGATGCATCCACAGCACCTCCCGCGACAGCGCCATCATCTCGGCCAGTGCAGCGCTCATGGGGTCACGACACCGACGAGCGAAGGGCGTGCATCAACACCGATTTCCTCAAATGACAGGACCGGGTTGCTGATGTTCTTCGCAGACAGCACCGTGCGCAGGAACCTGCGGCGCACCGTGGACGTGACAATGGCCGGAAAAATCCCCTGATCCGCGGCCCGCGCCACCTCGCCCGAAACTCCAGCTGTGAGCGCATTGAAAAGCTCTGGCGGCAAGGCGACATCAAGGCGGCCACGATCCTGATCAACCTGATAGGTCGAGAACGTCTCCTCCCATTCCGGGGACAGTTGAATCAGCGGAAGTGTGCCATCGTCGCGCTGCAGATTAGCGACCAGTTGGAACCCCATGCGCTGGCGTACATGCTCGCAGATAGGCTCTGGTCCTTGATACATCTGCCGCGCCTCGGCCGTGGCCTCGATAATCAAGGGCAGATTGCGGATCGAGACCTGCTCAGCCAGCAAAAGCCGCAGAACCGCATGCAGCAAGTCCGCTGGCACACGCTCCGGGATCATCTCATCGAGCAGTTTACGGTTCGCTTCGGCGCGCGTGGGATCACTCAAATTAACCATTTCATCGAGTAACCGGCGCATCGCCTTCATCGTCAACAGCCTGCTCAGATTGCGGCGGATCACCTCCAGAAGATGGGTGGCGAGGATCTCAGTCGGGGCCACAACAGTCGCACCGGACAGTGTCACATCCTCTTGATGTTCGGGAGAGATCCAGCGCGCAGGAGCGCCGTAAACCGGCTCGGTCACCGTCTCACCGGGGGGCAGAACCGCGATGTTATCAGGATCAAGCAGCAATATCTGGTCCGTGCGCAGCCGCGCACGGCCCTGCTCTACGCCCTGAACACGCACCGTATAACTGCCCGAGGGCAGGGATGGATCATCAGTCAGCCGAATTTCGGGCAGGATAACGCCGTAATGAGTCGCCACATGGGTGCGCATGTTCGCAATGCGCGCATCCAGCCCCGTTCCCGGATCCAGAACAAGGTTAACAAGATCAGGTGCGAACTCCACATGCACATCGTCAAGCTCAAGAATATCACCAAGCGACTTGTCGCGCGCAGGCTCTTCCTTTGTGCTCGGAAGGGTCACGGCACCTTCGGCCAGGCGCATTTTTCGGTGCAAATAGAACGCGGTGCCCCCAAGTGCTATCCCACCCGTCATGAACGGCAAAAAGGGCAAGCCCGGCACCAGCGCAAAGAGCACCATCAACAGCGCAACGGTCGCCATCGCAGCAGGATGCCGCCCAAGCTGGACGCCCAGCGCGATATTGGTGGCACCCGTGCTGCCCCCACGCGCCAGAAGCAACGCGGATGCAATAGAGATGATCACGGCCGGGATCTGCGTAACCAAGCCATCGCCAACGGTCAAAATCGTATAAGTTTCAAAAGCCTGCCCAATGGGCATATCATGAACAACGATGCCCATGATCAGGCCCATCACAAGATTGAGCAACGTGATCAGAAGGCCTGCGACCGCGTCCCCTTTCACGAATTTAGACGCCCCGTCCAGCGAGCCAAAGAAGGTGGTCTCTTGCTGCTCGCGCTCCCGGCGCTCGCGCGCCTCCTCATGGGTGATCGCGCCCGCCGCCATATCGCTGTCGATTGCCAATTGCTTGCCCGGCATCCCGTCCAGCGCAAAACGCGCCCCAACCTCGGCCATCCGCGCGGCACCTTTCGTGATCACCATGAAATTCACGATGAGCAGCACACCAAACACGACCAGACCCAGAAACACCGAACCATCCATCACAAAATTGGCAAACCCTTCAATGACTTCACCGGCGGCATCCGTTCCCATGTGGCCCTGCCCAATGATCAGCTTGGTCGAGGACACATTGAGCGACAGACGCAGCATGAGCGAGGCCAGAAGAATTGTCGGAAAGGCGGAAAAATCCAGCGGTCGTTCCACGAAAAGAGTAACTGTGAAAATCAAAATGGCGAGCGCGAAGGACGCGGCCAACCCTACGTCCAACACCCAAGAGGGCACCGGCAAGATCATCATCACGATGATCGCCATCAGTGCGAGAGCGAGCAAAACTGTGGGTTGGAAGAGGTCACGTGCGGAGAGCATCTTCATATCAGCTGCCCCCGTCCAAATTGATCAGAGCGGGCCGTCCGGCCCCAAGCGGCACAAGAGAGCTGTTTTTGTAGGTGGCTGGCATGGTTTGCAAAAAGGGAAACAAGTTCGCGCGTTCAGTTGGGGCCTGTGCAGCGATTTCCACAGTCTGAGATGCGGCTTCATTCAACGCGCGTCGTATACGCTCAAAGCGTCTGATATAGCGCTCTGCGAATTTTGGTGTTCTAGAATGATAAGCGCCAACGGCAGCCGTCCAGTCCCCAGTTTCATTGTAGAGACGCATCAGAAAGCCAGCGGCATATTCTGCGTTTGCAATGGGATCAAACATCTCATCGATCGATGCGAATTCCGTGCCGTGCCATCGGTAATTTATCTGGAAACATCCAACATCGAAGACACGCGCGCCACGAGAATAGTGGCGTTCTACGTATGCGCGTGCAGACGCCTCTGAAGCGAACCATTTTCCGGCCCCTTCCATATTCACGGTCCAGGGCCAAGGCTCCACCTCACCGCCGCGAGATCGGCCAGTTTCAGTCCGAGTAATGGCGCGTAGGATCGGTAAGGGAACACCTGAACTTTTGGCAGCGTTGTTCGCAGCATGATCACATATCTGATCTGTGCTCGCTTTTGCAGGAAGCGCGCACACGCCAACCAACGCGCCAAACAGCGCCAATGCAACGCACGATTTTGCCCGGATGGCCAAGGTCTTCTCCCCTCATAAAGGCACATTCTGCGCCTGCATGGCTGAGGGTAGGTAAAGCTGGTTTAGATTCGGTAACCAAGACTCTGATAAATTTACTCAAGCGTTGGCAAAACGCGCGCTCCCAAAAGAGCATCTATCGTTTCGCGGGCTGACTGACTGGACTCAAGCAGCGCCTTGTTACGCGCCAACACACCAGCCGAGTCTTCCGATAGGGTCGCTACGCTGGCCGCAACCATGTCCGCTAGTGCCGGATCAGCAATGTTAACGGTCTGCTGCCACTCTTCGGCAAGCAATGCCTCGCGGAGTGCCGCATCCATATCACCGAGGCTTAGATAGATTGCGTGTGCTTCCAAATGCTCCCCCAGCATACTCAGAGCTCTGGCCCGCAATCGATCAGCCCCGTCTCCTTCAACACCTAACAACTCAATCTGCGCCGCGCGTGGCGAGGATGCCAATATAGCGATTTCAGCACGCAAAAGCCGCCGCTGCTGCAAAGGAAAGCCCGTCGTGGAAGGCGATACAAACGGCCGCGCCAAATCTGCAAACCCAAGCGCGATCATCCGCGCTGCGACCGCATTAGCCGTTTCAGGCGAGACGCGATCTGCTGTCTGACTCAGTTCCGTCCCAATCCGCAAGAACGTCAGATCATCAGCATTATCAGTGAGCAGTCGAAGCATCGTGGCGAGAATTGTGTCTTTTGCAGCGTCCGAGAGGTCTCTTTCCAGGCGGGTCGCTTCAGCCATCGCAGTGTCAAAATCCCCAGAGGCCGCCATAGCCTCAATATATGCGCGCGACAGAGCCTTGCCGAGCGGCGCATCACGATACTCATGCGCATAAGCCCCCGCCAGATCTGCCATCTCAGGCGGCACCGCGCGCCCAGTTTTCAGGCGAGTATCGATGCGCTTGACCAAAGCCTCAGCGGACCCTTCTGCGTTCGCATCCACGACGATTTCTAAATCCGCATCCGCACCCTCAGGCATACCCTCGGCAATAGAAAACTCAGCACGGGCGAGAGCCTGCTCTGCGGCAGGTTCCTCAGGAATTCGGTCAACAATTCTCAAAACACGTTCCGCAGCAGACGCCCGCCCCCCAGCAACAAGTTTGCGGGCCAACTGTGGGCCAATATGACGCCGCAAATGTGTGGGTAGTGCCATCAAGGCCCGCAAAACTGCGTCCATCTCAGCGGGCATATTGGGAGGCAGTACCTCATATGACATCGCAGACCACAGCGCCACAGGCGCATCACAGCCGATCTGGCCGGAGAGGGTCGAAGATCGGGTGGCGCCTGTCTCCAGAATTTCTGCAAGTGCACCGTAAACTGTAGCCGTTTTCAAATCAACTTCGGCCATCCTGAGCGCTTGACGCGCTTCGGCTCCGAACCCAAAGAACAAATACAGCCTTGCCAGATTCACAGCAGCGTCCGGCGGGGTCCGGTCAAATTCACCGCTCAGCGCCGCACGTGCCGCGCCAATTTGGCTTGCGAACGTTGTGTCAGAACCCCAGGACGCAAGATCAAAATATTGATCGCCAATACAGCTTTGACCGCTGGCAGTTTGAACAGCTTGCTTTGTAGGTTGCAGAATACCGCGGTCAACGACTCTTTCAGCATGAAGGTTGTTGTTGGGTGGCAATGCCTGAACAACTGGAGAAACGGCTGCAACCACTGAGGTCTGAGCCTGTGTCTCCTCACGAATAGGGCGTGTATCAAGCAGACCCAATGTGGCCGCCCGTGCTATCTGCTGCGTCAGTTGATCTCGTGCAAACGACACGCGCTCAGTCGGCACAACGCCCTGCTCGTTCGGTAAAAGCACCTCAAGCGACGCCGCCGTTATTTGGCCCGCACTGCGCTCTGCCAAATCCACGGCAAACGACGCATCTGCTGGGACAGAAGCCTTGCTCTCAATGGAAGTGATTGGCGTCAAATCGGCCCCCATCACAGCTATAATATCCAAGGTATCATCCGGCGTAGCGCCAAGCGCCGTGCCCAACTCAGGCGCTGCGTCCCGCACATCCAGAACAAGCATTGTCTGCGTCGCCCAAAACACATCTACCTCGCAGTCACACCCGATGCTCAGGGAGAGCCCCGACACCCCAGCGATTGGCGCAAACTGCGTCACTCGGTCCTTCGCTATGCGGGCAAAGACAGCACTTGTATCAAAGATCAGCCCCTCTTGGGCGAAGATCAGGTGCTGCGTATCCCCCTGATTTTCAATCCTAAAGGGAACTTGGCGGGGCATATCCAAAACCAAACGCGAAAAACCCTCATGCGCCCCGGAGCGCACCGTAACCGTTTCTGCCGAAGCCATGTTGGCACTCATCCCAAGCACCAATCCGAGTATGAAAAGCACCCGCATCATGCCGCGTCCTGCTTGACGGTCTTCAAAGCCTCTTCCAGATCACCGAAGGAAGGCCGGCAATGGGTCGGCGTATTTTGGCGACCTACTTCGATGCAAATATTGGTCGCATGGTTATGCAAATTTGCCACCAAAACCTCGCGAATGAGCTGATAGAAATGCGCATCCTCCTCCACCACAGCCTTCACTTTCGCAGCAAACGGTCCGACAAACCCATAGGCTAGAAAAACCCCCAGAAACGTGCCGACCAAAGCACCACCAATCATCTTGCCCAAAATCTCTGGCGGCTGATCGATAGACGCCATCGTTTTGATCACACCCAAAACCGCCGCCACAATTCCAAGAGCGGGTAAGCCGTCTGCGACAGTCTGAAGCGCATGACTTGAATGCATTGAATGGTGCAAGTTCGCTTCCATCCGCTTTTCCAGAACTTCCTCAACCTGATGAGGGTCGTCGTAATTCATGGAGGCCGACCGCAAAGTGTCCGCAATGAGCGAGACGACCTCCTTATCGCTTTGAATCTTTCGGTATTTCCCAAAGATAGACGAGGCGTCGGGCGCCTCTATATGCTCCTCCACTGACACGGGATTCTTGCGGGCGATATGAATGAGCTCAAACAGCAAGCACAAAAGGTCACGGTAATCCTCATGCTTCCATTTCGGCCCCTTGAAGACCTTGCCCATATCTCTCAACGTCTGCTTGACCGCAGACATATCGTTGCTCAGCAAAAAAGCACCAGTCGCCGCCCCGCCGATCATCATCATCTCGAACGGCAAAGCCTTGAGGATGATGCCAAATTTGCCACCAGCCAGCATGTAACCGCCGAACACCATGCCAAAGACAATTACAATTCCCAGCAAGCCGATCATGCCACTCTCCACATATACCCTGACCACCACTGTGCCAGCGCCAGGTTAACAATCGTTGATCAGAAGACAGTTTATTCCGTAGGGGCCTCAGCGTTGCGCCCCGCCAGAACAACCGAGAAGCTATGTGCCGCCCCGGGGCTCAGACCCGCCATGATGCCCGCCGCCGCTTCGGGCCGCATCCGACCCAGAAAGCCCGCGGCAAATTCTGGATTCATCTCTTCGAAAAGTGCCGCGGCCTGTTTGGGTTTCATATTTTCATAAACTTTGACCAACCGCGAAATATCCCCTTCCGCCGCCGTGTCCGCCATTGAGATCGTTGCGCGCAGCTCTTCCTCCGCCATCAGCAGAGACGCAAGCTTGCGGTTGATCTCCTCGTCGGCAAGCTTCAGTGCCTGCATCCTCTGGATCATCGCCTCTTCCTGCACGCCTATCCGCGCCTCACGTGCCTGAAAACTCTCAAGCATTCTCTGCAAATCATCCTGGCTCTCGCATTGCATCGGCGCGGGCTCCAGCGCGGTCACATTGATCGGATCTTCCGATCGCGCCCAAGCCTCTCCCGCGCCGAGCCCAACGCGCAGCACGGCCGAGCCGACGAGCAGCCCCGCGATCAATATCAACGCCCCACGACCTGCACGCATATGGGGTGATTTTCTCTTCCCCGCGCTCATTGAGATGCCCCCATATCCTCGTGCCGACGAAAGACCGGGCCAAGCGGGGAGTCCGGCTCGGGCGGGGGAGGCGCTGCGGGGGTTTCGGGGATGTCATGCATCGACGCCACCATAAGCTCCAACCGTTTGGCCACGCTTTCGGCCCGGTCAATCAAATTAACCAGTGATTCGTTCGACGCCCCGGCAGAAGCCCGAGCGGCCTGAAGCGTCTTGGTCAGATCATCCACCTGCATCGACAGCACCGCCACGGCACCGCCCACGCCATTTTCCAGATCATTGAACCGGCTCAGCCGCCGCGCCAGCACATAGCAGTAAAACCCTGCACCCAGAGCGCCGGCTACCAGCAAAATGTCAGCAATCATTTCCATGTCTTTGTCCTCAATTCAGTACGAATTCCATAATCAGCAGATCATTGACCCGCTCCCCGCCTGTAACAATCTGCACCCGCCGCAACATTTGCGCGCGAAGCCGAACCAGTGCGGCACTATCCGACAGATCGCTGGTCTCCAGCGCGCGCAGATAAGAATTGAGCACATCCACAACGCGCGGCATCAGCGTCTCAACCTCTGCTTGATAGGCAGGCACCACCTCAAGCTGCGCCCTGAATCGCAAATGCGAGCGTGTCGCACCACTGCCAAGCGTCACCACCAATGGCTCCACCGGCACATAGGCCACATCAGGCATCTCCCCGATCTGCGCGATGGTGTCGGGCGGCACCTCAACGCTCGCAGCATCCGATTCGGCGCCAAAGATCATCCCGGATTGGACCGCAAAAAAGCCACCACCCCCCCCTGCCACAGCCAATAAAAGCCCGAGAAGCAAAGGTGTTTTTGAGGGTTTTTCGAGCACCTCAGCGCCCGCCTGTTCAGTATCAGCCATTATCGTCACCTGCATGTCATCTCGGCCCAACTTAGCGCTGAGGCACTAACCGATTGTTAAGCCTGATGAGCCAAACATGACCAAAGCGCCCGGCAGAACGTTTGGGCAACAGGAGGCAAGGAACTTGCAGCAAATCGCGCAGATGTGGACCGCGCTTGACCCGCGCAAAAGGGTTGTGGTCGTTTTGGCCAGTATCGCCATCCTCGCCGCCGTGATTGGCCTGTCCCGCATGGTGACCGCACCCAGCATGTCACTGTTGTATGCGGGTCTGGAAAGCGGCCCCGCAGGCGAGGTTGTGCGCTCTCTTGAACAGCGCGGCGTCCAGCATGAAGTGCGCGGCGGTGCGATTTTTGTCGAATCAGGGCAGCGCGATACGCTTCGCATGACCTTGGCGAGCGAGGGCCTGCCCACGAATTCCAGTCAGGGGTATGAACTGCTCGATGGCCTATCAGGCTTCGGCACCACCTCCCAGATGTTCGATGCCGCATACTGGCGCGCCAAGGAGGGCGAACTGGCCCGCACGATCGTGGCCAGCCCCGCCATTAGCGCCGCACGCGTGCATATCGGCAATATCGGCTCCAACCCGTTTCAGCGCGATGTGCGTGCCACAGCGTCCGTCATGGTCACCGCCGCAAGTGGTACGATTGAGCCCGCCAAGGCACAGGCGCTCAAGTTCCTTGTGGCCTCCGCCGTCACTGGCCTCACACCCGAGGATGTGTCGATCATTGACAGCAATGGCGGCCTGATCGGCGCCGCAGAAAAAGCGCCCACAAATGCCGGTGAAGACCGTGCCGATGCCTTACGCCAGCGCGTCGAACGCCTTCTGGAGGCCCGCGTGGGGCCCGGCAATGCGGTGGTTGAGGTGAGTGTGGACACGGTGAAAAACACCGAAACGATCCGCGAGACACGCATTGATCCCGAAAGCCGCATTGCGATCAGCACCGATACCGAGGAACGCACCAACACCGCCTCCGACCAAGGTGGAGGGGACGTCACTGTAGCGTCCAATCTGCCGAGCGGCGACGCGGGTGGCGCCGATTCGTCCTCAAGCCAGACCAGTGAAACCCGCGAGCGTGTGAATTACGAAGTCTCCCAAACCGAGCGCCAGATCACCCAAGGCCCCGGGGCCGTCAAACGCCTGAGTGTCGCGGTTCTGGTCAACGGGTCGCTCACGGCGGATGAGACAGGGATTGATGTATTTACCCCCCGCCCAGAAGAGGAGCTTGGTGCCCTAAAAGAGCTTGTCGCCTCTGCCGTAGGGTTCGACGAGGCGCGTGGTGATGTGATCACGATCAAAACGATGCAATTTGAGCCGTTGCCAGTACTCGGCACCGCTGCGGAACCCTCGATGATCGCCTCACTCGGGCTGGATATGATGTCGCTGATCCAAGCCACGGTTCTGGGTCTTGTGGCCTTGCTGCTTGGCCTCTTTGTCGTGCGCCCGCTTCTGGCGCAAGCACCCCGCGCGACGGCACCGCTTGGCCTGCCCAATGGCACAAATGCAGCCAACGCCTCGCCCGGAGGCATGACAGCCCTCTCGGGTGAGATCGACGATTCACGCGACGATGCGGGTAACCTGCCGCTGGTTTCCAACATGGCCAGGTCGCAGGCGCTCACCGGCAGCACCGAAGACCCTGTGGAACGCCTGCGCGGTATGATCAGCGACCGGCAGGAAGAGACCGTCGAGGTCCTGCGCAACTGGCTTGAAGACAAAGAGGAGAGAGCTTGATGGGCATTGCACATCTTCTTGAGGATTTCGGCTCGACCCAAGACGAGCACACCATCCACCTGTCGGATGTCTCGCTCGAAGAACAGCGACTGGAAGCCTTTGAAAAAGGGTACTCCGCAGGCTGGGATGATGCCGTGAAGGCCGCAAAAGACGACGCGTCACGCATCAGCGCGGACTTCTCCAGCAATCTCATGGACTTATCCTTCACAGTCCAAGAGGCGCAGGCGGGGCTGGTGGCATCGCTTAAACCGCTCCTCAAAGGAATGGTCGACCAAGTTTTGCCACGTCTTGCCCGCGAGAGCCTTGGCAACCGTGTGATCGAAACAATCCAGAGCATGGCTGGTGAGGCCTGCCAGGGGAAAATCCGAATCATCACTGCACCCGCCAATCTGGCCGCTCTTGAGGCTCTGACCGAAGGGTTGATTGGAATGGACGTAACCCTGCTTTCAGAGATTTCGCTCGGCGAGGGTCAGGTTCATATCGAAGTCGCGGGAGACGGGCGCGAGATCAATCTCGACCGGGTGCTCGACGACATCTCAAAAGCCGTGGACGGTTTTTTTGAAGATCAAAACAATGACATGCAAAAGGAGACCGCTTGATGGAGACGTCCTCAGACCAGACCGGGCGCAGCGCGGACACCGCCAGCCCCTTTTCCTCGGTCCCGATCGAGATCACCATCTCGGTTGGTAAAGCCCGTCCACTGATCCGCGACCTGCTCAAGATGGGCCGCGATGCGGTCCTCTCGCTCGATAAACGCGTGGATGATCCGGTCGAACTTTATGTCGGGGATCGCTTGATCGCCCGGGGTCAGCTGGAGGAAATGGAAGGCGACGCCCAAGGGCAGTTGGCCGTCCGCCTCACCGAGGTCGCCGATCTGCAAGACGGTCTGGGATGATGCGGTTTTCCCTTTTATGCGTGCTCATGCTCGGCGTCCTGACAGGCCCGGGCATGGCGCAGGACATCTCCATTTCGCTTGGCGATGACAGTTCGCTTTCTGCGCGGACAATCCAACTAATTGCCCTGATCACCGTACTCAGCCTTGCGCCGGGCCTTGCGATCATGATCACCTGCTTTCCGTTCATCGTAACGGTTCTGGCGATCTTGCGGCAAGGTATCGGGCTGCAGCAATCCCCACCCAACATGCTCATCGTCAGCCTAGCGCTCTTCCTGACCTATTTCGTGATGGAGCCGGTGTTCACCGAAGCATGGGAAACGGGCATTGCCCCCCTTCTCGCCGAAACCCTACCTGTCGAGACGGGCATGACCCGCGCATTGGAGCCCTTTCGCGTCTTTATGGCTGGGCGCGTAGAGGTCGACACATTCGAGGCCATGGCGGCGTTGCGCCCGGATGCCGCCACTATCGAGACCGGGCCAAGCGCTCCGTTGTCGGTGCTGATCCCAAGCTTTTTGCTGTCGGAAATCGCCCGCGCCTTTCAGATTGGCTTTCTGGTGTTCCTGCCATTCTTGATTATCGATCTCGTGGTCGCTGCGATCCTTATGTCCATGGGCATGATGATGGTCCCTCCGGCAATCGTTTCACTGCCCTTCAAGCTGGCCTTCTTCGTCATCGCCGATGGCTGGGCGCTGATCGCTGGAAGCCTTGTGCGCGGCTACTTCTAAGCGCCTTTTCTGGACCGGTTAAGAAGGGTTGCGGGCATTGCGCGTGACCCTTTTTTCGCACGCAGCATGGCGGCCCTTAAGGTCAGTAGGCACGGACGCATGGCTTAGTAGGGTACCAACCAGCTAAACAAGGGCCACCTCACTTCAAGACTATCCGCCAGTCACCTTCACCGCACAACAAACTCCGCATGAAGCGCACCTGCCGCCTTGATGCTCTTGAGGATATCAATCATGTCGCGCGGCGCCACGCCCAGTGCGTTCAGGCCCGCCACAACCTCTGACAGGGTTGTCCCCGGTGCCACCTCCGCAAGGCTGATGCCCGGCTCCTGCTCAATCTCAGCATCCGTGCGTGGCACGATCACTGTCTCTCCTTCAGCAAAAGGATTGGGCTGCACCACAAGCGGTGCTTCACGCACCCGAAGGGTCAGGTTGCCTTGCGACACCGCGATCCGGCTGATTCGCACATCATCCCCCATCACAATTGTGCCAGAGCGTTGATCGACCACAACCCGCGCCTTGCGCTCGGGCGCTACGGTCAGGTTCTCAACTTCGGCCAGCGCATGTGCTGGAGATTGCAGCCGGGTCCGCGTGATATCGAGACGCACTGTCCCTGAATCGAGCATCACCGCCACAGCGCGTCCGAAATTCTGGTTAATCACCCGCTCAATCCGACCGGCGGTGGTAAAATCCGGTTCCCGCAGAGCAAGGCGCAACGTCGAAAGACTATCGAGGTCGAAGGCGATCTCACGCTCGACCCGCGCACCGGATGGGATCGTACCGGATGTCGGAACACCCTGCACGACTTCGGCAGCATCGCCACCAGCAACCGCGCCACCGGCAATGATCGTGCCTTGTGCCACTGCATAAATCTGTCCATCCGCCGCGTTAAGAGGCGTCATGATAAGCGTACCGCCCAGAAGGCTGTTGGCATCCCCAATCGCCGATACGGTCACATCAATCTGACCGCCTGCACGCGCAAAAGGCGGCAGGCTCGCCGTCACCAAAACTGCCGCCACATTCTTGGGGCGAAACTGCTCACCCGTCACGTTGACGCCCAAACGCTCTAGAATGTTGGTCATGATCTCCTCGGTAAAGGGCGCATTTCGCAACCCGTCCCCGGTGCCGTTCAGCCCAACAACAAGGCCATAGCCCACGAGATCATTGCCGCGCACACCATCGAACTCCACCAAGTCCTTGATCCGGATTTGGTTAGCCTCAGCACTTGGCGCGGCAATCCCCAAAACCAAAAAGGCTGCTACTAAAAGACGGGTCACATAAGTCATAGAAAATTCACCAGATTGAGGCGCGAGTTCCGCGCGGTAAGGGTGTAGAGCGTCTCAAGTTGACGCTGCACATCTTCCAGTTTGCTGGCTGTCTCGAATATGTCGACCGACAAAAGGTCGTTGCGTGCCATGGAGAGGCCAGTCAGCTCGGTTGATATCCGCGTCGATGACTGCTCGATCCGGGCCTCGGCGAAGCCCAGATTGGCGCGTATATCGGTGATGGCGTCTATTTGAATACGCATGCCGTCGCTCGCACCGCGGAGCATGGCAAGCCGCCCATCCGTATCAAGACCAAGCGCCGGATCATCCGCCAATGACGCCTTGGCAAGATCCTTCATTGCCGCCCGCAAACTGGCATCATCCGCACGGATCGAGAGCTGAACCGTCTCACCATTTCCCAGCGCCTGCGGCGCCAAATAACCACTTCCGCCTTGATAGATCAGGGTCTCAAATTCGCCACCCGCATCCATGAAGAACGCCTCAAGAGCGGCGTCCACAGCCACGGCATCCGACGCGCCAGCCATCGCCAGCCGCGCCTCCTGAAGGATAGCGTCCGCCCCCAACAAAGGCGCGTTATTCAGGGCGGTTCCAGCAAAGAGCGGCCGCCCCGCCACATCGGTATTGAGAGCAGCGACGATGGCATCCAATGCCCCTCGCGCCCCCTCGGCCGTGGCAGAAATCGCCGTGGGGGAATTCGATTGCCCCGCCAATGCCACCACACCGGACACGTCAGTCAGAGCGTCCTGAACCTGCCCCAATGCAATTTGCATGGAAGAGGCCAACAGAGCGGCCTCCGCCGTCGCACTTTTGTAGCTGGATTGCACGACCATCTGATGCTCGATATCTGCCAATTGACCAAAGCTGCCACCGACCGCCTGTGCGACATTGGTGGCCTGACCACTCGACAGCTCCTGCGTCAGGCGGCTCAATTGCAACTGAAGCATGCTGCTCTGGCGACGTGAGGCAAAACTCTGCGCCATGTCACCGATTGAAGTTAATGTCATGGTTTAAATCCTCAGAAGGGTTTCCATCATTTCGTCCAGCACTTGCAGCATGCGTGCGTTGGCGCCGTAAGACTGCTCGATCAGCAAGAGAAGTTGCAACTCGGCGTCGCTATCGACCCCGTCGGAGAGCAAGCGCTCTTGCAGCTCGGATTGCTGGGCGGCGGCGAAACTGGTGTTGCGATCCTCGGTTAGCTGCGCTTGCGAGATGCGCGAAACCATATTGCTCATGTGCTGCACCGACGTCGCCAATCCGACCCCCAGATCACCCGACGCCATTGCGCTGCGTTCGGTCAAAGCGCCACCAAAGGCGCTAAGAAGTGTGGCGTCACCCGCTGGCCCCGGCGTCCCAGCGCCCAACCCATCACGCAGGCGCCAGACCTCGCCCGCCTGCGCAGGGTTCACCAGATCGTTGAGCGCCATGCGCCCCGAGATGCCAACCTCATTGGCGGGATCAAACACTACGCCCGCATCCGTAAACACCCCCGGATCGCCAGGCGCGCGCGTAGCGTCCAAACCAGGGGCCTGAAACCGCTCGATCATGTCACGAGCCAGCGCATCAAGCTGCGTCTGCGCATTCACGGCCAAATCATCGCGCACCTCAAAAAGCGCCTGTAGCTTGCCACCTGCCAGAGGGCTGCGATCTGAGCCTGCGTCGATTTCGCGCCCATTGATCGTCAGCCCCGTCAGTAGGCCATTCTCAGCTGTCATATGCGGCATGATCACGTTGGACGGTTCAAAGCCCAGCGTCGCCACTGTGCCATCCACCAAGAGCGCGCCACCAGGGGTCATAAGGGCGATACCGCCATTGCCGCGCGCGACCTCGCTCACCGGGACAAACTCGGAAATCCTGTCAACGACCACTTGCCGCTGATCTTCGAGGCTGGAGGTGTCAAAACCGCCGATCCGCGCATCAAGAATTTGCGCGTTAAGGCTCTGAACCTGCCCAAGCGCGGTGTTGACGGAGCGCACGGCAAAGGCAATCTCGCCCTCAGCATCCATGCGCTGCGCCTGCACCGCGTCCGAGGCGGCAACAAGCCCTTTGGCAAGCTCTTGCCCACGCTGTGCAACGGCCTGAAGCCGATCATTGGCATCAGGCCGGCTGGCCGCGCTCACGAGGCTGGCCTCTAGCGCCGCTATCCGCCCGCTGAGCGAGCCCGGCTGATCCGGTGTACCCACGTTCGATTGTAGGGATTGCAGGAAGGCGGTGCGCGTCTCTGCCCTCGCCAAACCGCCATCGGCCATGCGCCGATCGCCAAGGGTGCCGCTATCCACATTGCGTGTGATACCAACAATTCGCGTCCCGCCATTGCGCTCAGAGATAAGCTCCACATCGCGGCGGCCATAGCCATCGGTCTGAATATTCGCAAGGTTCGAGGCAACGATTCCAGCGGCGCGGGAATTGGCCGTCAGACCGCTCAACGCACTGCTCAGGGCGGAGGAGATACTCATATGATGGCCTTTCATAATGGAAAATGGAAAGGGGAGGGCTTCAGGACCACCCTCCCTCAAATCAGGTCATTACCGTTTGATATTGGTGGTTTCCTGAAGCATTTCGTCCACCGTCTGGATCACTTTGGCATTGGACGAATAGGCGCGTTGGGTCTGGATCATGTCCGTCAGTTCACCGGCCACATCCGTGGCGCTTTCTTCGCGGGCGAAGGCAACGACATCACCTGTGGGTCCATCACCCGCATTCCACAGGAAGAATGATCCGCTCTCAGGCGAGGGCATAAATGTCTGCTGATCCAGAGAGACCATTCCGTTGGGATTTGGCAAATCGACCAGCGGCACCTGATAAATCACCCGCGTGATGCCGGTATCAAAAGAGGCATGGACGAAACCGTTCTCGTCGACCTTCGCCGAGGTCATGTTGCCCACGGGCGACCCATCCTTGGAGATCGACAAAGGCGCAAAACTGTCCGACAGCTGGGTCAGGCCGTTGGATGTGCCCAAGCGCCCAATATTCACCTCCATGGGCCCGCCCGCGACGGTCACGATGACAGAGCCTGTCGCGCCGTCATAGGCACCGCCCAGCCCGGCAGGCGCCACCCCCAAAAGAGTGCCGCCCGATGCACGCGCATCGTCAAAACTCAGCGTATATTCCCCGATAACGGCACCGCCTTGCGCCGAATCCATAAGGCGCATGGTCCATTCATTGGAATCGCCCGCTGCGGGGACAGTTGGCGTAAACTCGATCAGTACATTCTCGGACTTTCCAAGATTGTCGAAATACTCCACCGAAAGCTGCCGCGGCGTGCCATCGCCAGCGGCGTTGGTGTCCACAGCCGGCAAGTTCAGACCCAGCGTGATTTCTGTCGTCGGCTCCCCGGTCAGCTGATTAACATTGATCCGAACAGGCTCAAGCCCATCGGCCGTGTCACGGGGGAATTCCGGCACAGACCCATCTGGATTGGCAGGCCAACCCAAGAGGACAAGACCGCTATCGGTCTTTAGAATGCCCTCTGCATCCGTGCGGAATGATCCCGTAGAGGTCAGCAGCATCTGCTGCCCCCCATTCCCAGCTCCCACCTCGGCCGAACGCGCGACAGGCAACATGCCTCGGCCACGGACCGCAAGGTCAGTTGCGTTATTCGTAGTGACGAGAGAGCCGCCTTGATCGACCAACCGCTGGGTCGAGGCGCGCACGCCACCTGCCGAATATGAGCCCCCCCCGCCGCTGATCACCATGGACTGAAAATCAGTTTCGACCCGTTTGTAGCCAAACGTGGCCGAGTTCGCGATATTGTCCGAAATGGAGGCCAAGCGCGAAGCATTCGCACTGAGCGCTGCCACCCCGGCATTGAGCGAGGAAGAGATTGTCATGGATACGCCTTTCTGCTGCATCGACTGAATTCGAGCACAAGGCATACGCCCGCTCGTTTAACAGCGCGCTAACAGATAAAATGCGAGACAATCTGCTCCGGCCCGGACAGCCCAAGACAATTATCAATCGGAGCGCAGGAAGATCACCTCCAGCCGGTTGTTGCGCACGGCCATCGGATTGCGCACCGCCGGATCGCGGTCCGCATGGCCCGTCATGCGCTGCACGCGCCCCTCACCAAGGCCGGTGCGATCCAGTAAAAGCCGCATTGCATTGGCCCGCTCGGTCGACAGATCCCAGACCGGGTTATCCTTGAGAATAACGGGGGCGGCAGCGATATGGCCTTCCACGGAAACGCCGTTAAAAACCAACGCGCCCACCTCGACAATCACCCCGGTCAGCGCCTCCAACAGCGGCGATGGCTCCGCACTTCCTGTCGCAAAAAGCTGCGCCCCCGCACTGTCAAAAAGCTCCACCACAAGCCCCTCATCGGTCACTCGCGTGATGATATGACGAGCCAGTTCGCGCGATACCATGCTCTCGCCATTGGTACCTTTCAGGGCCGTATCGAACGCTTGCTGAAGCTCTGCCATCCCCTGAGCGTCCTGTGCGGACACGCCAGTTTCACCGCGCGCCTTATCCGATTCGGTCGTGTGTTTCTGCGCAGCCCCGCGCCCATCGCTAAGCTGCGTATCCTCGGAAAACACGCTGTCTCCGCCAAAATTTCCGTCACCACCGCTTGAAATGCGGCTGATCGGGATCGTCGGGCTGAAATAATCAGCCAGACCTTTGCGTTGCTTTTCCGTTGTCGCGTTCAACAGCCACATCAAAAGGAAAAACGCCATCATTGCGGTCACGAAGTCGGCATACGCCACCTTCCACGCACCACCATGGTGCCCGCCACCTTTGACAACTTTCTTTCTCTTGATGATGACTGGCGCCGCATTGCTCTGCGCACTCATGCTCACCACCTTGTTTACTCACCCAAGGCAATGGGTATCAGAGCAGCCCTTACTGCGGCCTTAACGTCTAAAACCTGACACGTTTTCCTTAACGGCCCGCCATCAGGCGCAGCCTCGTCAACCGCGAGACAAGCCGCTCACCGGGCTGTGCACCCGCTGCATCAAGGCACCAATAAGCACCTCGAAACGCAAACATTTCGCTTGTGATCAGCCCGCGCTTTGCCCCTCGATATGGGCGCGCATATGCTCGGCTTCCTGACGCGCCTCGCGCAAGCCTTCCATGGTCGCGGCAAGCTCGGCCTCGGTCTGGTTCAGCTGATTGGTCAGCTCCGCTTCGCGCTGCTGCAAATAGGTGATCGCCTGATCGCGAGTCTCTTCGGCTTCATGCAGCTCCTGGGCCATCCGGTCCAGCTCGCCTACATCCGATTGCGACACGCGGGTGAACCGGTGCACCAGCCAGTTGGCGAACCAACCCAGCGCAAAGGCCACAAAGAGAATGATCGCCGTGGCGAAGATAAACTCGGTTCTGTTCATTCGGCGGCACTTTCCTCGGCGGGATCATCAGCAGGCTCAGCGGCGGTGTCTTCGACCGACGCCTCTTCATCGCCGTCCTGCTCAAGGCTTTCAAGCCCTGTTTCCCGCTCGGGCACCGGCTCGGGGCGGATCAGCTTGAATTCGATCCGCCGGTTCAGCTCGCGCCCCTCTTCGGTATCATTATCCGCAATCGGCTCCGCCTCGCCATAGCCCACGGCGGAATAGCTGGAGGTCAGCACCCGGCGGGCACGCAATGCATCCAGAACCGCATTGGCCCGCTTCTGGCTCAGGTCCTGGTTCATCGTCTCGCGGCCTTGGCTGTCGGTATGTCCACCGATCTCAATGCGGATGTCACCACATTTATCCAAAATCTCAGCGATATCGTCCATGATCGCGGCATTCGCACCCTCAATCTGGACCGAGCCCGGCTCGAACGTGATCTTGCGCTCTGATTGGATGGCTTGGATCATCGCGATACATTCCTCCGGCTCGGGGATGCTCGCGATGGGGTCCAGCTCTTCTTTATAGGTCACGTCGATGTCAAACCGCCCGGCCTCGCCCAGATTGCCGGCCAAAAGCCCAGCGATTTGCGCGCTGGCATCCTTGCGGCCCGTATTGCCCGTGACCCGCACCAGATCGGGCGTCACCGTCACGGCACCGTTGGACAGATAGGGCAGCGCCTCAAGCCCGGTCAGAACCCGCACAGGCCAATCGGGCGGCAGCCCATCGACCACACGCGCCTGCGTGTAAACGCTGTCGGTGGTGAAGCGCGCCTTGGCAAAGCTGTCGACGGTGCCCAAAAGCTGCGGATTGCCCAGCTTGCCGCGCAGCTGCACCAACCCCTCAGGCGAGAGTGTCGCCACAAAATCAGGCACCACGGGCGCGCTGTCATCCTCGGGGGGCGGCAAAACGGCCTTGAGCGCGAAGACATCTGGCAATTCGTTCTGAAGCCCACCCACGATATCGTCAAATCGGCTCTCATTTGTGCCCGGTGCTGCGATCAGGGCAATATCGGCATCGGCAAATGTCACGCTGCCGCCGCCCAGCTGACCCAGCGCACGGATCGCCTGCGCCGCCGCATCGCCCCATTCCGGGGTTGGCACGCCAAGGCCAATGACGCAATCAGGCACGCGCCCCAGCCCCGCATCGCGGGCAGCGGCCACAATCTCGCGCTTGGCATCTTCCGTATCGGCAGAGCACGCATCGAACCGCGCCGCGCCATCCACGATCAAGAAGCGCAGCGTGAACGGCGTGATCACCGGGCGCGGTGCGGCCACGTCCAGCGACACTGTGATCTCGGGCGGCACCCGACGCATCAGATCGGATTCCAGCGTCAACTTCTCGCCCGGTGTGTCGGTCATGGTCTTGATCTCGACCCGCCCGGCCTCGATCGACACTTTGGCGCGCGGGAGCATGGCAAGTGCGCGCAACGCATACTCAACCGCCGGGTTCCAATTGCCCGCAACGGGATAATCCGCCGTCTCCAAAAGATCTGCCACGTCCGAGCCATCCGCCGCGTCATAAATCCGTTGCATCAAACGCTCACGGTCCGTGGCCGCCGGGATCAGGCCAATGAGCGAAATCCCCGCATCATTGCGCAAAATCTCCACCGAGAAGCGCGGCGGGGTCAAAATGGCGCTGTCCTCGACCAGCATCTGATCAATCACGCGGGCCGATTCGACCACCGTGCCCGCAAGCTGGATCGCGTTGAATCGCGTGGCCTCGGTCGGTGCTGTGCCGCCCAGAAAGACCTGAAGCCCATCCGTATCCACCTCGGCCCATGTCAGGCCGCCCTCGTCCAATGCGTCGCGCACGCCGGACCGCGATGTGTCCTCAATCACTGTCACTGCGAACCCCGCCGCCACCCAGCACACGATTCCCGCTGCAACGAATGTGCCGGAAATCGTGAAAACAGAGGAAAGGCGCATGGAAGAGTCCGATACCTTGGAACGGTTAGGCACGTGTTTAGGCCCGCGCGGGGCCAAGTTCAATCAAAGGAAAAGTGCGGCGGCGAAAAACGGCAGGGGCAAAAGGCCCGCGTCGCGGTTGGAGCGAAAGAGCACCAGAAGCCGCGCACCATCGGAGGGATCAAACCGTGTGAGCTGCCAGAGCAAATGCAGCCCCAGCGCCCAAGGCCCCAGAAGAGCCACCATAAGCGCAATCGGATCTGCCTCACGTAGCGCGAGGATCACAGCCGCCGTCATCAAGGCCACGCTCAAACCCAAAAACCGCCGCAGCCACAGCGGCGTTTGTTCCGCAAAAAGCCGCGCGGTGGATTTCACGCCGATGAGCGCGTCATCCTCGGCATCTTGATGGGCATAGATCGTGTCGTAGAAAAGCGTCCACGCAATGCCCGCCAGATAAAGGATCACCGCGGGCCATTCGAGCTGCCCAGTATGTGCCGTATAGGCCAGAAGCGCGCCCCAGTTAAACGCGATCCCGAGGAAAACCTGCGGCCACCATGTGAACCGCTTGGCAAAGGGATAGACGCAGACCGGGGCCAAGGAGATCACCCCCAGCAGGATCGCCGACGGGTGAAACGTCAAAAGGATGCAAAACGCCACAAGGGCTTGCAAGATCAGCCATGCAAACGCGCCCTTCACGCTGACCTGCCCGGAGGGGATGGGCCGGGAGGCCGTGCGCGCCACCGATCCGTCGATATGGCGGTCGGTGATGTCGTTCCACGTACAGCCTGCACCGCGCATCAAAAACGCACCGATGCCGCAGCCTATGAAGATCCACAAATCATGCCAGCCCGCCTGCCCCGTGGAGAGCATCGCAAGCATCAGCCCCCACCAACATGGCAAAAGCAAAAGCCACGTGCCGATAGGGCGGTCCGCCCGGCTGAGCCTGAGATAGGGGCGCGACCATGCAGGTGCGCGCAGGTCAACCCAGTTGCCGTGCACGGCATCTGCCACCTGATCTGCCGGCTCTGGTATTGGCGCTTTCTGGCTCATATGGTGCCCTCATGGCAGCAGCGAAAATCAGGCTTTATGTAGAGCACCCACTCGCGGAAGGGAATTCCATTCCGCTGGACCGCAACCAGGCACATTACCTCTTTGGCGTGATGCGGCAGGGTGCGGGCGGGCGCGTGCTGATCTTCAACGGGCGCGATGGGGAATGGCTGTGCGAGATTTCTGAGGCGGGCAAACGCGCGGGCGTTCTCAGAGCGTTGGAGCAGACCAAGCCGCTGCAAACGCCGCCCGATCTGTGGCTCGTGTTTGCGCCTATCAAGAAGGCGCGCACGGATTTCATCGTGGAAAAAGCCGCCGAGATGGGGGCCGGGCGCATCTGCCCCGTGCAGACCGATTTCACCAATTCCGAGCGTATCCGGCAGGACCGGCTTCAGGCCCATGCGGTGGAAGCGGCCGAGCAATGCGGCGGGACATATGTGCCCGAAGTGGCCGCACTGACAAAGCTCGACAGCGTGCTAGGCGCGTGGGACCCCGCGCGCCAGATCATGTTCTGTGACGAGGCGCTCGCCGGCCCCTCCTCCGCCCGCGCGGGCGTCCTCGGGGCGCGCGGCGCCGCGCGTGATCCGTGGGCCATTCTCATCGGTCCTGAAGGGGGCTTTTCGGGCGCAGAACGCTCCCGCCTTGCCGCCCTGCCCTTCGCCCATGCCGTAAGTCTCGGCCCCCGTATCCTGCGCGCGGACACAGCCGCGGTGGCGGCGCTGGCGCTTTGGCAGCAATCCCTGGGAGATTGGGCATGAGCTTTGTGCGCCCCGAAGTGGCCGCAGCCCTCACCCGATATCAGGGGGTGCTTATCGCGGGCGGGGTGCTGGCACTCGGGGCCTGGTGGGTGCTGCTGGGCAATGGCGTGATGGGGCTTGTCGGCGGGCTCACCCTTCTGGCGGGCGCGTGCCTGATGATCGCGGCGGTGCAACGGCTGCGCTTTGACGCAGGCCGCGGCGGGCCGGGCATCGTGCAGATCGACGAAGCCGCAATCGGTTATTTCGGCCCGCTCACCGGGGGTGTCGTGGCGATGAGCGAACTGAGTGCGCTCAGGCTTGACCGGACGGGCAGCCCGGTCCACTGGGTTCTGAGCCAGCCGGGGCAAGACGATGTGATGATCCCGGTAACAGCGGCGGGCGCGGAGGGTCTTCTGGGGCCATTTGCGAGCCTTCCGGGCATGCGCACGGAACATCTGCTGAGCGAATTGCGCAAAACCGGCGGCGGTGACGTGCTGATCTGGGAGCGCGGCACAGGGGACACCGCACGGATCACACATCACGCGCCACACTGAGCCGCCGGGTGGCCTTGACACCCCCCGGCATCCCCGTCACCAAAGACCGATCACAGTGCGGAGAAGCCCAATGTCCATTCCTCAGTCCGGTGGCGGGCCAATCGAACATCACAGCCAACTGGCCGAATACCTCGCCGATGGCTGCAAGCCGCTTGAGGATTGGCGCATTGGGACCGAACACGAGAAGTTCGGCTATTGCAAAGACAACCAAAAGCCCATTCCCTACGCGGGTGAGCGCAGTATTCTGTCGGTTCTTGAAGGACTTAGGGATGTCCACGGATGGGCCCCGGTTCTGGAAGAGGGCAACCTCATCGGGCTTGAGAAAGACGGCGCGAATGTGAGCCTTGAGCCTGGAGGGCAGCTGGAGCTCTCGGGCGCGCCCTTGCAGACCATCCATGAGACCTGCGACGAGGTGAATGTCCACCTGCGCGAAGTGAAAGACATCGCCGACAAGGTGGGCGTGGGATTCATCGGCCTTGGCGCCGCACCCGAATGGTCGCATGAGGACATGCCGTTGATGCCCAAGGGGCGTTACAAGCTGATGGATGCGTATATGCAGAAAGTCGGCACGATGGGCCGCTCTATGATGCGCCGCACATGCACCGTTCAGGTGAACCTCGATTTCAGCTCCGAGGCGGATATGGTCAAGAAGTTCCGCGTGGCACTGGCGCTGCAGCCTGTGGCCACCGCGCTTTTTGCCAATTCGCCCTTCTTCGACCGCGCACCCAACGGCCATAAATCATGGCGCGCACGGGTCTGGCGGGATCTGGATTCCGACCGCACGGGCATGTTGCCTTTCGTCTTTGAAGACGGGATGGGGTTTGAACGCTATGTGGATTACGCGCTCGATGTGCCGATGTATTTCGTCTACCGCGACGGCAAATACATCAATGCGCTGGGGCAGTCCTTCCGCGATTTTCTGAAAGGCGCGCTTCCGGCCCTGCCCGGCGAAATGCCGACCCTATCGGATTGGGCTGACCACCTGACCACGATCTTCCCCGAGGCGCGGATCAAGAAATTCATGGAGATGCGCGGCGCGGATGGCGGGCCTTGGCGCAGGCTTTGTGCCCTACCCGCATTCTGGACTGGGATCATGTATGACCAAAGTAGCCTTGATGCCGCGTGGGACATGGTCAAAGACTGGAACACGGCGCAGCGCGAGGCGCTGAGGATTGCGGCGTCTGAGGATGCGCTTCAGGCCAAGGTGGACGGGATCGACATGCACGCCCTTGCCCGGCAGGTGCTCGATATCTCCGAGGCGGGTCTCAAGGCGCGCGCACGATCGGGCGCGGATGGGATGATCCCCGACGAAACGCATTTCCTCAACGCCCTGCGCGAAAGCGTCGAGAGCGGGCAAGTGCCGGCCGATGAGCTTCTGGAGCGTTATTATGGCGCGTGGCAGGGCAATCTCAGCCAGATCTACGGTGAGTTTTCCTACTAAAGAGCGCTAGCTCTTTACAATCGCGCGCCCCGTCACTTGGTGAATGAGGCCCGTTTCCCCGCCATCCTTCGGCCCTTGGTAGATGCCGAACTGCCCGTGCTGATATTCCTCCCGGTAACGCGCCAGCATGGAGCGTTGCGCCTTGCTCTGAACAGCCTCAAGGGGAATTGCGCTCAGCGGCGTGGGTACGAGCCCTTCTGGCACCGGGCCGGACGCGGTACCGTGATAGACGATCACATGGCTCCCTGCCTCCTCATAGACCGCATAAAGATGGTCCAGCGTGGCCGTCAAACCAAGCGTTGCGATCTTCCGGGTGAGGCCCGACAGCGAGCACTCGTTTTCTGGCGCAAACGGGATGGAGACCGCTCCGCCCGGATGATGGCGCAGCAAAAGCGCGCCGTCGCGCTCCATAATGGCTCCAATGCGCGCGGTGCCGCTGCGGGCGGCGGCATCCACCAGACGGTCTTCCAGACCGATCGAGAAATATGAACCCTTATGGTAGCCAAGCGGCGGCGCATCATGGGTCTGGGCCGCCTCGACGAGGCCCATCAAAACCACATGATCGCCCGCATCTATCACCTCTTGCCGTGCGCAGACGAAAGTCGCGATAGAGCCGGGGATAAGCGGCAGATCATGCGCGCCAACGGTCCAATCCGCTTGGGCGAACTTGTCATCCGACCGGGACGCAAAAAGGCCGGAGACCTGCTTTTGCTCCTCCGACAGAACGTTGACCGCGAAATGCTCCGCCTCGCAAAACGCATCACAGCTGGAGGCGGATTTTGCGATGCAGACCAGCAATAGCGGCGGATCAAGAGAGACGGACGTAAAAGAGTTGGCCGTAAAGCCACGCGGCGCGCCATCCCGCCCGCGCGTCGTCGCTATCGTCACACCTGTTGCAAACTGACCAAAGGCATCGCGTAGCGCGCGTTTTTCCGCATCGGTCATTGGGTTAGTCCTAATTTCAGCCTGAAGGTTGAGTGTAGCGCGCAGCGCGGGGCGGAACACTCCGTTTTTGATGTTGTCGCCGATTGAATGCGGCTGATAGCATCAAAATCCGTCGCGAAAAAGGCGCGCATCACGGGTATCCGGGGATTTGGGCCGTGCACGGCGCCCGCTGCGTTTCGCAAGCAGGCGCGGCGTACAAAGCCAACGCCAGAGAGGCTCTGCGAGACGCCCCTCACGCATCAAAAGCAATAGCTACTCGGCCAAAGACGCGCCCGTGGTGATCAATGTTGGCACAAACTGGCTCAGCACACGGTTCCAGCGGGTGATCGGCTGTTCAGCGATGAAAATCACGTCATTGGGGCGCATCTCCATCCGGGTGGCCAGAACGATATTGGCCGCATTGGAGCCATCCAGATGCCATGCGTTGATCAGATCAGGATTGCCCGCCTCAGGTGCGGCGCGCAGCACGAAAATCTGGCGGGGGTTGGCCTTCTCGGTGCTAAAGCCCTCGTTGGAGAAAAGCGCGTCCGCTAGGCTTGCATCATGCCCGAAGGGCAGCGCGAAGCGGGATGGGCGGCGCACTTCGCCAGTCAGATAGACATAATCGCGCTCCACCGCATCAAGCTCGACCTGATCGCGGAAATTGCTGCGGGCCTCGTCCAAGGCGGCGCGGCGCAGGCTCACCTCTGTATTCAGCTCGGCCAGCGCTTGCGCGCGCGCCCGCTGGCGCAGATCGGCCAGCGATATCTGCTCCTGAAAATAAGCCTGCGCGCGCTCCAACTCATATTCAGTATCCACAAACACGCTGTCACCGCCCTGAAGCGGAGTCTTTTGCAGATCGGCCCGGCGCAGATATTCAGGCAGCGGAATCTGGTAAAGTGTGCCGTCGCGGTAAATCCGGATAGACGCGAAATCCATATCGCGCGTGTCGATCCCGCCTGCCGCCGCAATGGCCCGGTCCAGCGTCAGAGGCGTCAATGTAACCGGCACGACCGTCGGCTTGGCCAGCGCGCCACCCAGCGAGACCTGCCGGGAATTAAACTCGGCGATCTCAAGGCTGAAGCTGGGGTCGATCTGGTTTTCAACAAGGCTCTGGAAAAGGGCAGCCTCCGCCTCCTCCAACGTGAGACCAGCGATTGGCACGCGCCCGACGTCAGGAATGGCGATCGCGCCATCATCCTGCACGGTATAGCCCTGACGCGCGTTTTGCGCCGCCAGAAGCCCGCTCAGCTCTTCCACGGTATTACCAGCCGTCTTGGTCGCCAGAAGCAGCACATCGCCGACGCCAATCTCATAGGCACCAGCGGCTGGCGCAGGGGGCAGGCGCATCTCAAGGCTGGTGGGCCGGGTCTGCCGATCCAACGAAGGGGCCGGGGCCGCATTCGCAGCACTCGCCGCCGCGCCGCCACCCGCAGTGGCGCGAAACGCCGCTGGCAGCGTCTTGGGCTGATAGGTGGAGCTGTTGGCCGCCCGCACGCTTTGCGCAGTTAGCGGCACAACACGCACGGCACCCTCGGCCTCTGTCACCTTAGGTGAAATATAGACCGCGCCACAGCCCGAGAGCGCGCCAAGCCCGATCACCACTGCAAGATGTTTCAACATGTCTCTGCCCTGTCTTTGTCGCGCGTGCTGTGGGCCTCAGACATGACTGAAATCGCCTTAATCTCGCAAGACCAATGGGATGAACGTCCTTGCAAAGGTTCCGGTTTGTGACCGCGATGTCGCATTAAACCTGTCACATCGCACTCAGGCCTCGCACTTGCCACAGGCTATACGGAGGCTTTAACCCAAGATAAATCAACTGTAACGTGTAATTTTATCAAAGTGGCAGCTTTTCATGGCACGGCCTCAGCCCGCCACAGCCGCCTTAATGGAGACGCGTGTTGAAAATCGTGATCACCGGGGCGTCCGGCTATGTGGGTAGGGAGATGATCCCTCTTCTGGAACAAGGCGGCGCAGAACTCCTGCTGGTCGGCCGCGACGTGGCAAAGCTGCGGCAGCTTTTTCCCGGCTGCGCCTCCTGCACGGTGGAAGGGTTGGCTGACACCGCGGCGGGCTACGACGCGCTGGTGCATCTGGCAGTGGTCAACAGTGATGCGCAGGTGCCTGACGCCGTTTTCCATTCCGTGAACGTGGATCTCACCCGGTGCATCGCCGAGATTTGCGCGCAAGCTGGCATTGGGCGGTTCTACAATATCTCCTCGACCCACGCTTTGGACCCACAGAACAACACAGCCTACGCCCAGAGCAAACGCGCGGGCGCCGCAAGCCTGAGGGGCGTCACCGGCCTCCATGGGGTCAATCTCTACCTGCCCTTCGTGCGGGGCACACAGTGGAACGGCAAGCTCGCGTTTCTGAACCGTCTGCCTCCGGTTTTGGCAGGGCCACTGGCGTCCTGCCTACTGGCGCTAAAACCATCGGTGCGCGTGGAAACGCTCGCCAAATTTATTCTGCACCCGCCAGGAAGCGGTCCCGATGCCACCATCCTGTCGGACGGGCAAAGCGGCAATGTCGCCTTCACAGCCCTCAAGCGTCTCATGGATATTCTCTTTGCGCTCAGCGTCATAATCTTCCTGTGGTGGGCGCTGTTGATCGTCTGGGTCTTGATCCGCTCAGGCTCACCGGGTCCGGGACTTTTCGCACAGGAGCGTGTGGGGCAGCATGGCAAGACATTCCTGTGCTACAAATTCCGCACCATGCAGGAAGGCACAGTCGAGGCAGGTACCCATGAGGTCCCTGCGGCCTCCATCACCCGGATCGGGCATTTCTTGCGGCGCAGTAAAATTGACGAACTGCCACAGGTCTGGAACATCCTGCGCAATGAGATCAGCCTGATCGGCCCGCGCCCTGGCCTGCCGGTGCAAACCGCCCTCTTTGAGGCCCGTAGGTCCCATGGTGTCTTTACCACCAAGCCCGGCATCAGCGGCCTCGCCCAGATCAACGATGTAGACATGAGCAACCCCGAGAGGCTGGCAGAATGGGATGCCCGCTACATCGCGCTGCAATCCCTGCTCTTGGACGCCAAGATCATCCTCGCAACCCTCAGGGGCAAAGGGCGTGGCGACCGGACAGCGACGCCAGAGGCGTAAGGCCACACGCATTCCCTATTTCTGCGCGGGGGTCTTGCGCCTATGCGCCTCGGTGGTGTCAATAGGCAGGTAAATAGCAGGGAGGCAGTTCATGGGCGCGCGTAAAGGTATCATTATGGCAGGCGGCACCGGCTCGCGGCTGTTTCCCATCACCGGGGCCGTTTCCAAGCAATTGATGCCGATCTACGACAAGCCAATGATCTACTTTCCGCTGTCTGTACTGATGCTCACCGGCATCCGCGAAATTGCCATGATCACCACGCCCGAAGATCAGCCCCAGTTCCGCCGCCTTCTGGGCGATGGTGCGCAATGGGGGCTAAGCCTTACCTATATTCCCCAACCCTCGCCAGATGGGCTGGCACAGGCCTATCTTCTGGCCGAGGATTTTCTGGATGGCGCGCCCTCGGCCATGGTCTTGGGCGATAACATCTTCTTTGGCCATGGCCTGCCCGAGCTTCTTACCGCCGCCGACACCAAGGACGCAGGCGGCACCGTTTTTGGCTACCGCGTCTCAGACCCTGAGCGCTACGGAGTCGTGGCAATGGATGCCAAGGGCGCGGCGGTAGATATCGTAGAAAAGCCCGCCAAACCGCCCTCCAATTACGCCGTCACCGGCCTCTATTTTCTCGATGCCAGCGCGCCCGACCGCGCCCGCGCCATCACCCCATCTGAACGGGGCGAACTGGAGATCACAACGCTCTTGCAAAGCTATTTGCACGAGGGCACCCTGTCGGTGCAGCAAATGGGGCGCGGCTATGCATGGCTCGACACGGGCACCCATGGCAGCCTTCTGGATGCCGGCAATTTTGTACGCACATTGCAAAGCCGTCAGGGCCTTCAGGCCGGTTGCCCTGAAGAAATCGCGTTTGAGCAAGGCTGGATCAGCCCGGAGGCCCTGCATGCACTGGCCATGCGCTATGCAAAGACGGATTACGGCACCTATCTTCTGGGCTTGCTGGCTGAGGGCTAGAGCGCTTTCAACACCTCTTTCAGCGCCTCACGCCAATCGGGCGGCGTGATCCCAAAATCAGTTTCTATCTTGGCACAATCGAGCCTTGAATTCAGCGGACGTTGCGCTGGGGTCGGATACTCAGACGTTGGAATATCCTCCACCGCCACATCACGCCCGGAGGACGCAAAAATTGCGCGGGCAAAATCCGCCCAACTCACCGCAGGCTGGCCGCCATAATGATAGGTCCCACCAGGATGGCCTGCCTGCATCGCCACTTCCATGCGCAAAAGCGCGTCGGCAATACCGGCAGCCGGGGTGGGACAGCCCACCTGATCGGCCACCACACGCAATTGTCCATGCGTCTCAGAAAGGCGCAGCATCGTCTTTACAAAATTCGCCCCGTGCGCTGAAAAGACCCATGCCGTACGCAAGATCACATGCCGCCCACCTGCTGCACGCACAGCCTCTTCTCCGGCCAGCTTACTGCGCCCATAAGCGCCAAGCGGCCCCACCAGGTCCTCCTCGCCCCAAGGCGCCCTGCCACCGCCCGCAAAGACATAATCAGTTGAGATATGTAAAATCGGGATGCCCCGCGCCGCCGCCGTCTCGGCCATCACGCCCGGCGCTACCGCATTTACCTCGGTGGCCAACGCCTCCTCCGCCTCGGCCTTATCCACCGCCGTGAAGGCGGCTGCGTTGATCACCGCACGGGGCGCATGCGTCTCTATTGCCGCCCGAACTGCCCCCAAATCCGTCAGATCGACCTGATCACGCCCCAACGCCAGAACATCGCCCCGAGCACGCAATTCCCTCGCCACCTGCCCCGTGGCTCCAAACACTAAAAGCGGCCTGCTCATGCTTTCTTCTTAGCAAAAATACTCAAAATTCCCGCCCTCATCCTTGGCCAAGCCGCGTGCCAACACCGGCGCGCCCCTCAAGCGCGCGCCACCACTCCTCATTGTCCAGATACCAGCGCACCGTAAGGCGCAGCCCTTCCTCCACCGTCACAGATGGCTGCCACCCAAGCTCACCGCGCATCCGCGCCGGATCAATCGCATAGCGCGCATCATGCCCGGGCCGGTCGGCAACAAAGGTCATGAGATCCGCATAAGGCGTAGATCCGGGCCGCATCTCGTCCAAAATCGCGCAAATCTGTCGCACCAGGTCAAGATTACTCAACTCGTTCTCACCCCCGATATTATAGCTCCGCCCAACAGAACCTAGCGCCAAAACGGTCAGCAACGCATCCGCGTGATCCTCAACATAGAGCCAGTCGCGCACATTTGCGCCGGTGCCGTAGATCGGGATATCGCGCCCAGCAAGCGCGTTCAGAATGACCACCGGGATCAGCTTTTCAGGGAAATGATACGGTCCATAATTATTGGAGCAATTGGTCAGCAGAACGGGCAAGCCATAGGTCTCGCCCCAAGCACGCACCAGATGATCGCTCGCCGCTTTTGAGGCGGAATAGGGACTGTTTGGCGCATAGGGCGTGTCCTCGGTGAACTGCCCCTCGGCACCGAGTGAGCCGTAAACCTCATCCGTCGAGACATGGTGAAAGCGAAAGCCCTGCGGTCGCCCAGCCCCTTCCCAATAGGCGCGCGCCGCTTGCAAGAGCGTATAGGTCCCGGTGACGTTAGTATCGATAAACGCACCCGGCCCATCGATGGAACGGTCCACATGGCTCTCGGCGGCCAGATGCAGCACAGCATCAGGCCGATGCTGCGCAAAAACCCGCGTTAAAGCACCCGCATCGCGGATATCAGCATGCTCGAAAACATAGCCCGGCGCATCCGCCACGGATGCCACGTTCTCCAGACAGGCCGCATAGGTCAGCGCATCAAGGTTCACCACGCTATGGCCCTGCCCAATCGCCAACCGCACCACAGCCGAGCCTATAAAACCCGCGCCACCCGTCACCAAAAGCTTCATATCGTGCCCTCATAGACAAAGGGGCTGTCCAAACCGGCAAATCCCGGCGCGGCAGCATCCTTGGCCGAAAGCTGTGCCTCTGCGCGCCCGACGCCCCAATCAATCCCGAGATTTGGGTCGTCAAAGGCCAGCGCCCGATCACAATCCGGCGCGTAATAATCAGAACACTTGTAGACAATCTCGGTGCCCGGTGCGCGGGTGACAAAGCCATGGGCGAAGCCCGCCGGAACCAAGAGCTGGCGGCCGTTCTCAAAGCTCAGATCACACCCGGTCCAATGACCGTAAGTTGGGCTCCCACGCCGTATATCAACAACCACATCCCAAAGTGCGCCGCGCCCGCAGCGCACCAACTTGACCTGCGCATGGGGGGGCGTCTGGAAGTGCAGACCACGCACCGTGCCAGACGCCTCGGAAAGAGAATGATTGTCTTGCACGAAATCTGTCTCAATCCCTGCCGCTTGCATCCGCGCCCGGTTCCAACTTTCGGAGAAAAACCCGCGCGCGTCGCCATGACGCTGTGGCGTCAGGATAAGCACTCCCTCCAGCGCCGTCTTCTCAATCTGCATCCTGCTTACGTCCTTTATCCGGTTGATACCTCACCAACGTGCGCCCCACCTCTAACAACAAAGGGCGTGCCCTCAAACCACGGATTGGCAATCGGCACGTTATGCGCAACACTGATACTCAAAAGAGCAGGCAGAGCAAAACACTATGACACGCGTTCTCATCACCGGCAGCGCCGGATTTATCGGCTTTCACCTCGCGCAGCTTTTGCTGGAGGAAGGCCACGAGGTGCACGGGTTTGACGCGCTGACCGATTACTACGACGTGGCGCTCAAAGCGGCGCGCCGCGCGCAACTGACCCCACATCCCAAATATTCTGACACGATCGCGATGATCGAGGACATGGGCGCGCTGATCACGGCCTGCGATGCCTTCCAGCCCGAGATTATCGTGCATCTCGCGGCCCAAGCCGGCGTGCGCTACTCCCTTGAAAACCCACGCGCCTATATCGAGACCAATCTCGTGGGCAGCTTCAACGTGATGGAGATGGCGCGGAGCCACGCTGTGCAGCATTTGCTGATGGCCTCCACCTCCTCGGTTTACGGTGCGAACACCACGATGCCCTACGCCGAGACGCATAAGGCCGATCACCCGCTGACCATCTATGCGGCCACCAAGAAGGCCAATGAGGCGATGGGCCATTCCTATGCGCATCTCCATAATATCCCCACGACCATGTTCCGGTTTTTCACGGTCTATGGCCCGTGGGGGCGGCCTGATATGGCCCCCTTCAAGTTCACCAAGGCGATCTTGGAGAGCACCCCCATCGACATCTACAATCACGGGGATATGTTTCGCGATTTCACCTATGTGACCGATCTGGTGCGCGGCATTTCCGGCTTGATGGGCGCGGCGCCGGTGCAGCCCGAGACGCCCGAAAATATACTGCCGGGCGACAGTCTGTCACCTGCGGGCCCTTGGCGGGTGGTCAATATCGGCAATTCGCAAAAGGTGCGGCTGATGGATTTCATTGAAGCCATTGAGGCGGCTGCGGGCCGCCCTGCCATCCGCAATTACATGGATATGCAAAAGGGCGATGTGCCCGCTACATGGGCTGATGCGGACCTGCTACACCGCCTGACGGGCTATCGCCCCGAGACGGATATCCGCGACGGCATGGCCCGCACGGTAGCGTGGTACCGCGCGCATTACGGGGTCTAGCCCGCCTTCTCAATCGCGTTCACAACGCTTGCTACCACGGATTTCAGCTGCGCGCGATTTTCGGCCTCGCCCATGACACGGATAAGCGGCTCTGTCCCCGATTTGCGGATCAAAAGCCGCCCCGAAGTGCCAAGGGTTTTCTCGCCCGCCGCAATCGCCTCCTGCACTGCCCCTGCCTCCAGCGGATCAGCCCCTTTGGAAAACCGCACATTGCTGAGCATTTGCGGAATGGGTGTGAACACGCGGCCCAGCTTGCTGGCCTTTTGGCCTGTCTCAACCATCGCGGCCAGCACCTGAAGCGCCGCGATGAGGCCATCGCCCGTGGTGGCATAATCGGTCATCACCAGATGGCCCGACTGCTCCCCACCGAGGTTGAAACCCTCGCTGCGCATTTTCTCAACCACGTATCTATCACCCACCTGCGTGCGTTCCATCGCGACACCGATGCTTTCCAGATGCCGTTCCAGCCCCAGATTGGACATGACCGTGGCAACAAGCGTGTTGCCCGCCAGACGCCCATCAGCGGCCCAGCGCGTAGCAATGAGGCCCATCAGCTGATCACCGTCGATCACCTGCCCCTTTTCATCCAGAAGGATAAGCCGGTCGGCATCCCCATCGAGGCAGATCCCTACATCGGCGCGCGTTTCGCGCACGCGCTGTGCGGCGGCCTCGGGGTGGGTAGAGCCGCATTTGTCGTTGATATTGAACCCATCGGGATCGGTGCCGATGCGGATCACCTCTGCCCCCAACTCCCACAACACAGCGGGAGCCACGCGGTGCGCCGCACCATTGGCGCAATCAATCACCACGCGCAGCCCGTCAAGGCGCAACTGCCTCGGGAAGGTGGTCTTGGCATATTCCACATAGCGCGCGCCGCTATCGTCGATCCGCTTGGCGCGGCCAATGTTTTCGGGCTGCGAAAGGCTGACGCCTTTGGCCAAAAGCCGCTCAATCTCTGTCTCCGCCTCATCCGAGAGCTTGAAACCATCAGGCCCAAAAAACTTGATACCGTTGTCTGAAGCCGGGTTATGGCTGGCCGAGATCATCACGCCCACATCGGCCCGCATCGACCGGGTGAGATATCCCACCGCAGGCGTGGGCACGGGGCCAAGCAAAAAGACGTTCATACCTGTGGAAGTGAACCCCGCCTGAAGCGCGCTTTCGATCATATAGCCAGAAAGACGCGTATCCTTGCCAATAACCACCCGGTGATCCTGATGATCGCGACGAAAATAGCGGCCCGCAGCGGCAGCGAGGCGCATGGCAATCTCGGCGGTCATGGGATGGGTATTGGCGCGCCCGCGCACACCGTCCGTGCCGAAAAGCGATCGTGTCATGGGGGCGTCTCCTCAAAGGCTCATCCGCAGATGTGCTTACGCGCGGCGGGTCCGGCTGTCCAGTTTGGTGGCGGGGCCACTGCCGGGTAGGCTCAGAGAAACCGGCATTGGCCTGCGCTGATCGCCACCGCCGTCAGCCGCCCGGAATGATAAGCGCCCGTATCTATGGCGATGCGACCGCTGCGCGCCTCTGGCTCCTCAACAATTGTATGACCATGCACGACCCAAAGCCCGTCACGGCGCGGCTCAGATAGAAACTTGGGATGGCCCCAAAGAAGCGTGCCTGCCTTTTGCGCCTCGGGCGGCTCAGCCGGGTCCAGTGCCGCATGAACGCAGACCAGATTGCCACTACGCCACATCAGCGGCAGCGCGCGCAGCCATGCCTCCATCCCCTCAGGCATCGCGGCGGCCAGAGCCTCGGAGGCTTGCGTCATATCCTCAAGCGCGGGGCGCGCGCCCAGACCGCCAATGCCAAAACTCGCCAATGTTTGCAGCCCACCATTGCCAAGCCAACGCGCTCCACGCCCGGCAGGATCATCGAGAAACTCCAGCATCATCCGCTCGTGATTGCCCATGAGGCATCGAACGGCCTCTGGCCTCTCTCGGCTCAGCGCAAAGAGCCGTGCCAGAACACGGTCTGACGCCTCTCCCCGATCAACATAGTCACCAAGAAAGATCAGTTGCGGCTCATCTGAGCCAAAAGCCCGAAGATCCGCATCAATGCTCTCCAGTAGTCGCTCCAAAAGATCCGCACAGCCGTGCACATCGCCAATCGCATAAACCCGCTGCGAGGGGGCAAGCGATGCGAAAGAAACGGATCGAGCCCCGTCTAATGCGGGCCGATCCACTTTGCTGCGTGAGAACAGGGATTTGAGTGCGCGGCGCAAGGCGGGGCCTCTCTTAAGATATGGGTGACAGAAAGTCGCCTTCGACCGATGAGCGCCGGTGAGATGCGGCAAGAGCACGGAGGAGCCAGCTTCCGTAAAGGAAAAGTTAAGACATCTTCTGTTAAGATTTCAATCGATGATATTACAAAGCCTCCACAGCACAACCAAAACGCGCTTTCTAACGAAGTGACCCCTATGAAAGATATCGCGCCAACTGCCTCGCGCGCCAGCCCCCAGCCTGAGGATGACAAGGGCGAGATCAATCTGACCGATATGCTGCGGACCATCTGGCGGGGCAAGCTCTGGGTGCTGCTGACCGCGCTGATCGGTTTGGGGCTGGGTGGGTATTACGCCTTTGCCGTGGCCACCCCGATTTACACCGCCAACGCGGCTGTGGTTCTGGAAAGTCGGCAAGAGCAGGTGGTCAATCTCGAAAGCGTGGTCAGCGGGCTTTCCGGGGATCAGGCCACGATCAACACAGAGGTCGAGGTGATCCGCGCGCGCGGCTTGTTGGAAAAGCTGGTGTTGAACCTGGACCTCATGCGCGACCCGGAATTCAACACGGCATTGCAGGTAAAGAACGGCCCTGTCGCCAGCACCCTTGTTTGGGTCAAAGGTATGCTTGGGCAGGGCAGTGCGAAAGAAGCGCTTGACCCGCGCGCGCAGATGGATGCCGTCATCGACCTGCTGCGCGAGGCGATAACGGTCTCTAACGTGCGGCAAAGCTATGTTTTCCGCATCAGCGCCAAAAGCGAGAGCGCCGAGAAATCCGCAGCCATCGCCAATACGCTGGCAACGCTTTATATCCTTGAGCAGATCGAGGTGAAGTTCGAGGCAACCGAAACAGCCACCGCATGGCTGAGCGCGCGGGTGGGGGATCTTCAGGCCGATCTGGAGGCGGCCGTCGCGGCGGTGAAAGACTTTAACGCCGACAGCGATCTGATCAGTGCCGAGGCGCTCGCGGGTCTCAACCGACAGCTGAAAGAGGCGCGCGACCGTCTTGGCAGTATCCAAGAAGCGCAAGTTACCGCAAACGCTAGGCTGGCAGAGCTGCGCGCAGCCCAAGACGCGGGCGATCCTGAAGCTATGGCAACGCTAGCCCGTGACAGGGTGCTGACACGCATCGCGCGAAACCTGAACGACACCAGCCACCCCGCATTTGACGCGCGCTTCGCGCAGGTGTTAGAGCGCGCTGCCCTCGACGTGAGCCGGGCCGCCAATCAAATTGCGGCCCTCACCGCATCGGTGGCCGCACAAGAGGCAGATATTGCCACGCAATCCGCCGATCTGGTGCGACTTGAGCAACTTGAGCGCGAAGCTGAGGCGACCCGGCTGATCTATGAAAGCTTCCTCAATCGCCTCAAGGAAACCACACTTCAGCAAGGCATCCAGCAGGCCGATAGCCGTGTTCTGAGCGTGGCCCCCCTGCCGCTAGTGCCCAGCGAGCCGCGCCGCATCCTGATCCTCGCGCTATCGCTGATCTTTGGCACAATCGCGGGAGTCGTCTTTGTTCTGGCGCGCGAATTTTCGCAAAACACCTTCCGTCTGGCCGAGGATCTTGAGGCCAAGACCGGCTATCCTGTGCTCGGTCAGATCCCCGCCATCCCTGCGCGCAAACGCAAAACCGTGCTCCAATATCTGGCGGACAAGCCCACCTCAGCTGCGGCAGAGGCGATCCGCAATCTGCGCACCTCGGTGCTTCTGTCAGATCTGGACACCCCACCGCAGATCATCATGTCCACCTCCTCGGTACCCGGTGAGGGCAAGACGCTTCAATCTCTGGCGCTGGCGCAGAACCTCGCAGGGCTTGGCAAAAGCGTGCTCCTGATCGAGGGGGACATGCGGCGGCGCGTGTTTGCAGAGTATTTCGACACCAAAGGCCGCAAGGGCATCCTGTCGGTTCTCTCGGGCGCCGTGCCTTTTGAGGAGGCGGTGATGCAAACGCCCCTGCTGGGGGCAGATATCCTTATAGCCGAGGCAGCAAAAGCAAATGCGGCCGACACGTTTTCATCCGAGGCGTTCAAGACATTTCTGGAGGCGATGCGCAGCGCATATGATTACATCATCATCGACACGCCGCCCATTCTGGCCGTGCACGACGCACGCGTAATCGGGCAGCATGTGGATACGATCCTCTATACAGTGCGTTGGGATAGCACCTCGCAGAGGCAAGTCCGCGAAGGGTTGCGCGGGTTGGAAGCCGTCAACCTGCGTGTCTCGGGCCTCGTTCTGGCGCAGATCAGCCCAAAAGGCATGGCGCGTTATGGCTATGGCGACAGCTATGGGGCCTACACCGCATATTACGAAAGCTGAGACGTTCAGGGTTGCGGCCCGACAAGAACCGTCTCCAGCCGCTTGGCCAGTTTTGCGTAATCGTAATGCTCCAGCACCGCGCGCCGCCCGTTCGCACCCCTGCGCTGACGCTCGGCCTCGGGCATTGCGTGAAGCTGTCTGATGGCCCCAGCCAGCGCCTCGGGGGCCTCGGGCGGCAGAGCAATCCCCGCGTCATGTTCGGCCACAGGGTTGAACGCGCCTGAATCGATCGCATAGAGGACGGGCGTGCCCGAAGCCATGTAATCAAAAAGCTTGTTCGGAGAAACGCCAAAGCGAAAGAGCGGATCGGACGTAAGCCCGATATAGCAGGCGTCGCAGGCGCGTAGCACCGCATGAACCTGCGGCTTTGGAATAGATCCGAGGAACTGAACGTTGGTCACGCCTAGACCGCGGCAAAGCGCTTCCAGCGCGCCGCGCATCCGGCCCTCCCCCACGAGCAGGATATGCACATCGTCCAAGTCTTTCAGCAGTGCCGCCGACTCGATCAATGTGCCCAGCGCATTGGCCATCCCCAGAGCGCCCGTGTAAACAATCCGCAACCCGGCTTGCGGAATTTGCACGGCGATATGCGGATCGAGTGGCGCAGGCGCCTCTACCTCGGCAAGGTCCACGCCATTGGAGACCCATGTAAATTTTGCGCGTTCCATGCCGCGCGCAACCATATGCTCGACCGCGCCGGGCAGGTTTGAGAGGGCCTTATCAGCGCGCATGTAGGCACGATCCTCGATCCATTGCAGAAGCCGCATGAAAGGATGACGCGGAGAGACGCCGCCAATCTCAATCAGGCTGAGCGGCCAGATATCGCGCACTTCAAAGACCAGCTTTGCACCGCAAGCCCGCGCCAGACGCTCGGCCCCCAGATAGCTCATAAGATCAGGCGAAGAGACGAGCACCGTATCGGGGCGCGCGCCAAGGCGGTGACGCAGGCCCGGCAAACGCATCGAGAAAACCGCCGCCGCGATCATCCGGCGCTTGTCATGGGCATGGGCATAGCGCGGCACAGCGATCCGAATGAAGCGATACCCCTCGATCCTCTCGTCCGCAGGCAGAGTTTGTGCCACGATATCCGCGCGCAAGAGGTGCTGCGCGCGCGCGGCAATCACTGTCACCTCGTGGCCCAGCCGCACAAGCTCGCGCGCCAGATAGTGATGCCGTCCGGGCATACCTGTCTCGGGCGTGGCGCTGTGGAAATTGATGATCCAGATGTTGCTCACGGGGGCTTTATCGGGTTGCATCAAGAAGGCTGCGCACAACCATCTCTGCTGCATCACCCGTGCCATAAGGGGCCATGTCCTCACCAAAGCGCCCACGCGCGGCGAGGATGGCCGCAGCAATCATCGGGCCATTTTGTGGCGGCACGAGCGTGTTCCACCCGGCGGTGATCAACTCGCTCCATTCTGTCTCGTCACGCAAGGTGATGCAGGGCACTTTGTGAAAAAACGCCTCCTTCTGCATGCCACCCGAATCCGTGGCAATCACGGCCGCGTCACGCTCCAGCCCAACCATATCTAGATAGCCCAATGGCTCTGTGAGACAGAGCCGCTCAAGCTTGTCGAAAAGGTGCGCCACCTTGATGCGCGCCCGCGTCCTTGGGTGCATGGGCAGCAGCACCGGGAGGGTCTGTGCAACTTGGCCCAGTCCATCGAGAATGGCGCTGAGACGGGCGGTATCATCCGTGTTTTCCTGCCGGTGGACAGTGGCTAGGACATAGCCCCCCGGCACAAGACCATGACGCGCGGCCCCCTGCCCCAGCTCTGCGACGCGCGCGCCGAAATGCAGCGCCGCATCCAGCATCACATCGCCACATTCCACAATGCCCTCAGGGCGCATCCCTTCAGTGAGAAGGGTCTGCGTGGCGGCTGCGGTCGGCGTGAAAAGAAGCGATGCACAATGATCGGTCAGGATGCGATTGATCTCTTCCGGCATCCGCTTGTTAAAGCTGCGCAGCCCGGCCTCCACATGGGCGAGCGGGATGTGGAGCTTGGACGCGGCAATGGCCGCCGCGAGGGTGGAATCCGTATCGCCGTAGACTAGCACCCAATCCGGAGCCATCTCCGTCAATGCGGCCTCAATCGCCTCGATCATGCGGCCCGTGTTCTGCCCGTGGGTGCCGCCACCAATGCCAAGATGCAGGTGCGGGCGCGGGATTTGCAGCTCATCGAAGAACACATCCGACATATTGGCATCAAAATGCTGTCCGGTATGGATGATCCGCTCGTCCACGCCATGCCGCGCGAACGCCGCAGAGACCACACTGGCCTTGATGAATTGCGGACGGGCGCCAACGATGGTCGCAACTTTCATGGCTGTGTCTCCCTTGGAGGCAGATGCAAAAGCCGCTCGTAGAGTGCGACCAGCTTCGCGCCTTCGGCATCCCAATTGTAATGCTCTTCCACCGCGCGGCGGCCCCGCGCACCCATCACCTCAGCCGCATCCGGGTGATCAAGTATCCACTGCATCGCGGCGGCAATATCAGCGGGGTCTTTTGGGTCGACCAGCAGGCCGCAGTCCGCGCCCTCAATAATCTCGCGCCAGAGCGGAAAGTCAGAGGCAATCACGGGCAGGCCCGCGGCCATATACTCAAAAAGCTTGTTGGGCTGGGACCGGGCATGATTGGGCAGGGGGTGGAAAAGCACCAGCCCGGCGCGCGCCCGCGACAGAATATCAGCCACCGCATTGCGCCCGGCCCAGCCGTGAAAATCGACCCTGTTCCAGCTAGGAAGCGCGGTGATTTCCGCCTGAAGATCTGCGGGCATGAAGGCCCCGGCCATCTGGAGCCGGGCATGAGGCACGTGGGCGGTGGCCTCAACCATCTCGCGCGCGCTGCGGATCGCGGTGATGCCGCCGACATAGGCAAAATGTGCAGGCCGCCCGGAATAGGCCACGGGCGTATCCACCAGCAGCTCACCACGCAGCGGGAAGTTTTGCACCAAAACAGCCTGTGGTCCAAAGCCAGCAGCGATGCGCGGGGTGGCCGGGACGATGGCGCTGCACGCCACATCGGCCATCCGCTCAGCCACGCGCACGAGAGCAGCAAGCGGGCGGCGCAGCAGCGCGGGCAGATAGGCCTTGGCGCGCACGGTGGCGGGCGCATCTTCATGCACGTCGTAGATCACCCTGACCCCCAACAGACGTAGCAAGATCGCCCATGGCAGAAGCTCAGGGTCATGGAAATGCGCAATGGTGGGCCGCACCGCGTGCACAGCGCGGATCATGCGCCACGCGCTTTTGGTCATCCGGCTGACGCGGCCCTTGGGGCGCGGGCCCGTATCGACTACGCGCACGCCATCCGCGCCCAGATCATCCCCCAGGCCGTCTTGCACATAAAGGCTCACATCCGCGTTTAGCCCGCGCGCGAGGGTCGCCGTCTGCTTGA
The DNA here is from genome assembly GCF_020141465.1 of Roseovarius carneus. Lineage (NCBI taxonomy): Bacteria > Pseudomonadati > Pseudomonadota > Alphaproteobacteria > Rhodobacterales > Roseobacteraceae > Roseovarius > Roseovarius carneus. The sequence goes on from NZ_JAHSPD010000001.1 coordinate 566,699, forward strand.
GACGGATGCGCGTGTCGGTGCGCGCATGCACGGTGGTAAAATGAATGATTTGCGGCCTCATCCCAGACGCTCCTGCCCTGAGATGGGACCCCGCTCAAAATCAGCCATGAGCGAGGCCAAGCCAACCCCCGCAAGGGCAAAAACAAAGGCCAGCGCATACCATGCGGTAAAGAGATCACCGCTTTTGAGCGCGATGAGAAAGAAAAATACCCCTGCCCAGAAGGCTGGGCTTGTGCGGTCGCTATGCGCAAGGCCCCGCAAGACAAGCGCGAAGAGCGCCAGCATCAGCGGCACACCCCATGTGATCAGCGCCTCCAGCACGATATTGTGCGGATACATCGCATACTCATATCCGTAATGGACCTGAAAATATGTGTAGCCGCAGCCGATCAGTAAGCACGATGTGTCGCTCAGTACGAGATCGACCGCCTCGGCAAAAAGGATATCGCGTTCGGAGAAGGACAGGCCCTGAAAGACGATCCAAAGCCGCTCCAGCGCAATGAAGTCATGGCTGAAATACGCCATCAGCCAGACGCCCCCGAAATAGAAAACACCAACCAGAACCGCGCCCATCATCTTGCGCCCCGGACCGCCCGCGAGGCTCATCATCACGATCACCGCCATGGCCGCCAGAAAATCCCCACGCCCGCCCCCCAGAAGGGCCAGCGCGATGAACACCGCAAAGCACCCGACCAAGGGAATGCGGGCGCGGACACTACGCGCGTTCAGGACGAGCCAGAACGACAAAATTGCAGAGAGACCATAAAATTTGCTGATCCCCTGACTGTAGAGAAGAAGCGATCCGGTGGTCGTTTCCAGCTCAAATTCAAACCGGGGCGGATAGGCCAGAACCAGCCCGCCTGTCGCCAGATGAAAGGCCAGCACAAGAAGCGATAGCCCGACGAAGAGCTTGGCGGCGCTCCTTTGGGACACAGCACCCGCCGGGTTGGTCAACACGAGCGCACCAATGGACACCAGAACAAACGACGGCGCCACAAGCGGTAGAAAATCAATGCTGCCCAGATTGCCAAGGCCCCGCGTCACGCCAATCAGGTAGACCCCCACGATCAGCCCGAGCGCCGACAGCGTATCGCGCCGGATCACGCGGCGCTGCAATAGAAGCGCCGCACAAAGCGCCAATGCGCCAAGTGCCATCGTGCGTATGACAGGGATCACAGCAAGGCTGGTCGCATTGACGGAGGCGAAGCCAATCGACGTGGCAACGAGAAACGCCAAGAGGCCATAGCGCAGGGCTGGCTCGCGGCGGGTCATGTCTGCACGAGGGAGCGGAAACAGGCCCGGTCCGCCTTGGTCAGAAGGTGGCTGTTGTGCCAAAGCAGGGTGAAATCGCCGCCATGCCGCAGGGCGGCGCGCTTGAGCGATTGCATCAGATCGGTCGCCTCGCGCCCATGACCCATCCCGAGATAGCCGGGCGAGAGGACCGAGCATTCCATCAACACCAGAGGGTGTTGTCGCAATTTAAGCGGGGCGCGCTTCGTCCAGCTCCACATCGCGAAGGGCTGGCTCGTGCCATAGCGAAAGCCGGGGCGGTCAGGAAATGCGCCGCTCGTGTCATAGGCAAAGCCGCAAGCCTCAAGATGGTCGGGGGTCTGTGCACTATCCCAGCGCAGATAATGCTGACGATTGCCCAATATCTCAACCTCCAGCCCGGCGCGCGCCAGAGCCTCGGTCAGGCGTGTGCGCTCATGGCGGATCTGGCCGGGGTCTTGGTAGGTGTTGAAACTGCCATGCATCCCGATCTCATGGCCGCGCGCGTGGATGCTCTGCATCAGGCGCAAGATACGAAGGTCGGAGATGTCGTAATCGCCGTCAATCGCGCCGCCCGAGTGATCAGGGATGAAATAAAATGCCGCCCGGTGGCCGTTTTGCTCACATACGTCCATGTACCAATCAAACGTGTAGAACGGATCATGCCGGTGATCGCCGCTGCCATGGGTCCAGAAATTCAGCGCGCGGCGCGCGGCGGTGCGGGGGCTTTTGCGGCGCAGCAGATCACCTCCCAACCCACGGATAAGGGCCTTCGGATTGCGCCCCACACGGTCGAAAGGCTGATCCACATCGCAGCTGATGCGGGTTCTGCCCTCGCGTACGCGCCGCCTCATCTGCGGCCAGTGTTCCTGCATCAAGGAAAAAAGCAGTGCCGCGTATTCGTCCACAATCGGGCGCTGGAGAAACCCCTCACGCCCCGCCAATGCAGCGGCAGCGGGAAAGCGGTCATGCCCGTCGCGGTCGGGGAGGACGACCTCCTCAAACCGCGAGAGCATGAAGAAGATCGCACCGAAGATATCCACCTCGCAGGTTGTTCGGGTCTCTTCGCGGGTGATAACTGGCGCGCCGAAGAGCACAGGCAGATTGCCCCTCTCCAGAACCTTCAGAGGGATCTGCGGCATCTGGCTTGCCCATGCCTCGCGCGGAGCGTCCAGATCGGGAAAGCACGAATGCAGGCGTATCTCGCGCCCCTCAGCCGACAGAATGATGTCTGGCCTGTCCGTACACTCTACCTTAATGGGCAGGCCGAGCACCTCCTCAAGCACCGTCCGCACGGCCCAGTCCAGCGGCGCAAAGCGGTGCGCTGGCAGGGAGACGGTCAACCTCATGGGGTTTTCACCGCAGGGCTGATGCCAGCGGACATGCGGTAAGAAATGCCCAGATAAACCGCATACATGATCGCGCCCGTCGCCGCATAAAGCGCCAGTGCACCGCGCGCGTCAAAAAACGTGGTGCCGATGGCGAAGGCGGCGAGGTAGAGCAGCAGCAAGGACCACTGCCAGACCATATTATAGCGCAACCGCTCGACGATATAGACAGCCCAGCCGAGGGGCGAGGCGATGAACTGCACACAGACCAACGTGGCGAGGATCTGCCCATAGACGCCCGCCTCGCGCCATTCCTCCCCGAGCATCACAGCGAAAAGGCCGGGCGCGGCCAGCACCAGAATGAGCCACGCAGGCACGGCCACAGCCAGCATGGCCCAGAATGTCGCCCTGTAGACACTGCGAAAATTGCCATCTCGCGCCAGATCCTCTGCCGCCTTTTGCCGAAATGTCTCTCCCATGCCCTTGCCAATGATGGCGGAAGCCGACCAGACCCGCTGAAACATCAACAAAAAGCCCGCCGCAGCCGCGCCATAGACTGCGGGCAGCACGAAAAACGGCAGCCAGAGCGCCATGGCATTGGCCAAATCAGACAGGACCGCGAATTTGGGATAATCTCGAAAGCGGCGCATCTGCTGGAGCACTCCGCGCCAGCCCAGATCGGGCAGCGACGCGCCATAGATACGCCCCTCCGCGACAAGCAAGGCGATAAGCCCGACGCATTGCCCCGCGATGAGACCCAAAGCCAGCCCCTTGGCACCCCAACCCAAGAGCCCCAGAAACACCATCCCAAAGGCCCCCGCCCCCGCCATCAGAGCGCGCGCCACGTTCAGCGCGAAGAAAAGCCGCGCACGGATTGCACAATTGAGCGCGATGTTGAACTGGATCATCAGCAAGATCGCCAGCGGCGCGAGCAGGGCAATCTCAAGTGGCAGCACGGTCTGCACGCCGCCCCAGAAAAGCACCGCCAGGACGCAAATCGCGACCGTGACGAGCGACACGGCAACGCCAGCCATCGCCGTCTCCAGCGCTTGCAACGGCGCCTCATTGAGGATGATGGCCACCTCGTATTTGCCCGAACCGACACCGGATGTTATCGCTGTGGCCGCGAAGAATATGCCGAAAAGGCCAAACTCGGCCGGGCTGTAGAGGCGCGACAGGATCGGCGTGGCCAGAAGCGGAATGAGCGCGGCAAGCCCAAGCCCCAAAGCGTTGGTGCGCGTGTCCCGGATATAACGGCTGGCACGCAGGCTGTTGCGCATATGGGTCAGACTCTGCACGTCTCAGGCCTTTTCGTCATCGTCACGATCACGCCAAACGCGTTGACCACCGGGGCCACAAACGGCACGGGCAGCACCTGCGCGACGTGGCGCAAAACCGCCTTTGCGCGGCTGCCTGCTGCAAAGCTATGCCCACCCACCGGCTCCAAAATGCGCCCGCGATAGGGCTGGCGGCTTTTGCGGCGCGCCAGACGCAAGCGGGCGCTCTGCACCGGCGTGCTCCAGATGAGTTTTGTCTCGACATGGGCCACATCAGAGAAGGTTTTATGCCAAAAATCCTCGCTGAAGAGCGTCACAAGATCGGGCGGGCACGCGCCCCAGATCCACGGGCTATCCAGCTGCGCGCATTGCTCCAGACAGGGCGCGTTGAACATCAAAACACCGCCCGGTTTGACCGCGTCTAGGATCTGGTGGGTGAACTCTATGGGCTTTTCTACGCAACCGATTGTGCCAAGATGGAAGGCCGCATCAAACGGCGTGTGCGCGGCGTAACGCGGATCATCCACGGTGCAGAACCTGTCGCCAAAGGTGCCGCGCGCCTGATCCACAGCGGTTTGCGAGATATCCACACCAAGATAGTCATGCCCCGTCTGGATGAAATAAGCGCCGTTATATCCCCATGCGCAGCCCGCTTCCAAAACCGAGCGGGCGTTGGCCATGTTCAGCGTGTCGATGATCTGAGGCATGGCGAAGTGGAAGCCCGCCGCCGCGCGGCGCAGCCCTGCCGTGTCGCCTTGGTCTATCAGCGCGCGGGCGCGGGCGTTCCATGCGCGCATCCGCAAGACATAGTAATGGGCCGCATTGGCGTGAAAGCTCTCGTAAAGATCAGGCGCGCTCGGCGCGAAGCGGCTGCCGCACGCAGGGCAGTCATAGATGGTGGTGGAAAAATCCTCAAAGAACGCGACCTCCTCCAGAGCGCGGGCATTGGCAGCGCTGCAAATCCTGCAAATCATGAAGGGCATCCCTGCTGTGTTCGCGTCTCGGTCAGGGGCGGCATGGCGTGGCGCAAAATATCGATCACATGCGCCTGATGCTCGGAGATGAGATAGGCGCTCATCGGCAGGCTGATCACCTCAAGGCTCGCGCGGTCCCCATGGGGCAGGTCCGCACGCGGGTTAGCGACAGACGGCTGACGGTTGAGCGGCAGGGGGTAATAGACGGCGAAAGAAACGCCCGCAGCCGTCATCCGCGCCTGAAGCCTCGCACGGTCAGACACACGCAGGGTGTATTGCGCCCATGCGCTTTGGATGCCCGGCGCAATTCGGGGCAGTTGGGCTATATTAGAGCCTGAAAATGCCGCACTGTAGGTGTCTGCGATGCGCTGACGCGCGGCAATCTCCGCGTCCAAAATGGCCAGCTTAGGCAGCAAAATAGCGGCTTGCAACGTATCGAGCCGTGAGTTCACGCCGAGACGGGTGTGGTGATAACGCGCCTCTTGCCCATGCCGCGCAATCTGGCGCAACGCCTTTGCCAGCGCCGGATCGGAAGTGAAAATCGCGCCACCATCGCCGTAGCATCCAAGCGGCTTTGAGGGAAAGAAACTGGTGCAGGCGATGGTCGAGAGGTTGCCCGACTTGCGCCCTTTATAGGTGCTGCCGAAACTTTGTGCCGCATCCTCGATCACCGGCAGGCCGTGGCGCGCGGCAATCGCGTTGATCGCGTCAAAATCAGCGGGATGGCCGTAGAGCGAGACGGGTATGATCGCCCGCGTACGCGGCGTTATAGCCGCCTCAAGACACGCAGGGTCCATGGTGTAGGACACAGGATCAATGTCGACATAGACCACTTTGGCACCGAGAAGCACGGCGGCCTCAGCGGTAGCGATATAGCTGAACCCTGGCGTGATCACCTCGTCGCCCGGCCCCACGCCCAGCGCCATGAGGGCAATCTGAAGCGCGTCGGTGCCATTGGCACAGGTGATGCAATGGGCCGCCCCCGAATAGGCCGCCAACCGCTCTTCCAGCTCTTCCACCTCGGGACCAAGGATATACTGACCATGCGCCAGAACGCGGGCGATGCCTGCCTCGATCTCGGGGCGCAAGCGGTCTTGCTGTGCGGCGAGGTTAATGAAGGGGATCATGGCGCGGCCTCGCGGTGGACGCAGCCGTCCTCAAGGTGGTATATCTCGCCCGTCTGCGGGCAAACCGCCTGTGCAGAGCCTTGCAGCGGCAGGTCGAGACGATCCCCATGGGCGCTCATCCAACCCATCTGGCGCGCAGGCACGCCGGCGACAAGCGCGAAGTCCGCAACATCGCGGGTCACAACGGCACCGGCACCGACGAAGGCGAATTGGCCGATCGTCACACCGCAAACAATCGTGCAATTCGCCCCAAGCGTCGCCCCACGCTGAATGCGCGTATCGCGGTATTCATGCGGCCGCGCGATCAGGCTTCTGGGGTTGTGGACATTCGTGAAGACCATGGAGGGGCCACAAAAGACACCCTCTTCCAAGGTCACGTTGTCATAGATAGAGACATTGTTTTGCACCTTGCACTGATCGCCGATGACGGCCTTGTTGCCGACGAAGACACCCTGCCCCAATGACACGTCCTTGCCGATTTGTGCCCCGGCACAGACATGCACGAAATGCCAGACCCGGCTGCCCGGTCCGATCTGCGCGCCGTCATCGACGATGGCGCTGGGATGTTGGAAATACCCCATATCAGCGCGGCACGAACGGATGGGCAAGATCGCCCACAGGGGCCAAGGGCGCGGTGCGGATATGCGCCACGGTCTCAATCGCCACGCGGTTCTCCTCGACGCCAAAGCCGCGCCCGGCAAGCACGTCTTCATAGATCCGGGTGTGCAGCTCGGTGAACCCCTCGGAGAACTCGATACTCTCGCCATCCACCTCGACCGCGCGATGGGTGCGCTTGCCAATGGCGCGCTCGGCATCGGGCACGTCATTGACGTCCAAAGACAAAAACCAGCGCACGCGGGCATGCGTATATTCCAGATAGCCTGCGGCCTTCACGGGCGTGTTCAGATGCACGGTGTTTTCTTGCACCCCGCCAAAAACAAAATGCAGCATATCGTAGAAATGCACACCGATATTGGTGGCGATCCCGCCGGATTTCTCAGGCGCACCCTTCCAGCTTTGCAGATACCAGCTTCCGCGCGCGGTGATGTAGGTCAGATCCACCTCCATCTTCCGGCCCGCAGGCATCCTGGCCACACGGTCGCGTAAGGCGATGATGGCCGGGTGCAGGCGCAATTGCAGGATGGTGTGGATGGCATGGCCTGTGTCGCGCTCCAGCGCGGTCAGGGTGTCGATATCGTCGGGCTGAAGCACCAGAGGTTTCTCGCAGATCGCATCGGCACCTGCGCGCAAGGCAAAGCGCATATGCGCATCGTGCAGATAATTCGGCGATGCGATGGCGATGTAATCGAGCCCGCGCCCAGCCCCCCGCTCAGCATCAGCAAAGGCCCCGAACTGCGCAAATTCGGGGAAGAACCGCGCGTCGGGGAAGAAGCTGTCGAGGATACCCACCGAGTCGTTGATATCCATCGCCGCGATGAGCGTATTGCGAGTGTCTTTGATGGCCTTCATATGGCGCGGCGCGATGTACCCGGCGGCACCGATAAGGGCAAAACGCTTCACCCTATCAGGCCTTCACGATGTGGTCAGCCACGGCGCGAAACACACCGCGCGTGTCGATGATGAGCCGCGCATTGGTGTGGATCATGTCATAGTCGAACTTCGCGTGATCCGTGGTCAGCACGACCGCGTCAAAGCCCGCCAGTACCTCGGGCGTGAGCGGCACACTGGTCAGATCAAACGTATGTTGGCGCATCTTCGGGAAAACCGGCACATGCGGGTCGGTATAGGCCACCTCGGCCCCCGAAGCGCGGATAAGCTCCATGATCCGCACAGCCGGGCTTTCGCGCATGTCATCCACGTTCTTCTTGTAGGCAATGCCGAGAACAAGAATGCGCGCGCCTTTCATTGCCTTGCCATGCTCGTTGAGCGCGCGGCCCAGCTTGCCGAACACATATTCGGGCATAGCGCCGTTGATCTCGCCCGAAAGCTCAATAAACCGTGTGTGCAGCCCGTATTCGCGCGCCTTCCACGTAAGATAGAACGGATCGATGGGGATGCAGTGCCCGCCCAGACCGGGGCCGGGATAGAAGGGGGTGAAGCCAAAGGGCTTGGTCGCCGCGGCGTCGATCACCTCGAAAATGTCGATGCCCATCCGGTCGGCCACGGTCTTCATCTCATTGGCGAGGCCGATATTCACCGAGCGGTGGATGTTCTCCAAAAGCTTCGTCATCTCTGCGGTGCGTGTGGAGCTGACGGCGACGATCCGGTCAATGGCCTGCCCATAAAGCGCCTCCCCCGCCACAAGGCAGTCAGGCGTGTGCCCACCTACGATCTTGGGGATGGAACTGGTGTTGAACTGGGCGTTGCCGGGGTCTTCGCGTTCGGGCGAATAGACGAGGAACACGTCGCGCCCGACACGCAGCCCGGCGGCGTTGATACGCGGCAAAAGCTCCTCCTCGGTGGTGCCGGGATATGTGGTGCTTTCGAGCGAGATGACCTGCCCCACGCGCAGATAGGGTGCGACCGCATCCATGGTGCCTGTGACATAGCTCAGATCAGGCTCGCGGTATTTGTTGAGCGGCGTCGGCACGCAAAGGATCAGCGCGTCGGCCTCATGCGCGCGCGCCATATCGCAGGTGAAGACCATCCCCGCCTCATTGGCGCGCGCCACGGCCGCGTCCTCAATATGCTCAATCCCGGAATGGCCCGCGTTGAGGGCATCGACCTTCTCGACGTCGATATCGAACCCAAGCACTTTGTAACCAAGGCTGGCAAAGCGCAGCGCCAGCGGTTGGCCAACATACCCCATCCCCAAAACCCCGATGACAGCGGTCCGGGATCGCAGCCGCTCAACAAGGGCATCGATGATTTTCACTTCACTCAAATGCATAGACCATGTCCCGCTTAAAGTGTCGAAAGGCATGGTCGATAAGGGTGTTCAGCACATTATCGACCATGCTTTCGGGTGCAGATATTCAACCCATGGGTGTACGTACGTTCGATTAACCATCCTTAAGACAAAAGGTTAACGAAGGGTTTACGCGGCCCCGCAGTCGATAAATGTCTTCTGACCACAAGGGGCTTCAGGCCCTCCGCCTGCATGGGGCAAAAGGCAAGACACTCGCCGACCTCACGTCCAAAGGACGCAGGTAACGCGCGGTGCTGTAAGGGCTTTGTCACCTCTCAAAGCAAGGTTCGGGCCTGTTTTGTAACGTCCTCAAGGAGGTCTACCCATGTCCGCATTTACCGACAGCTCCACCCATCTCGGCCTGCCCTACATTCAGCCCGCGCAAGCGCAAAAACACGTCACCCATAATGAGGGCGTGCGCAGGCTCGATGCACTGGTGCATCTGGCCGTGCTCTCGGCCACCGTCACGTCACCACCAGCCAGCATAGAGGGCGCACGCTATCTCGTGCCCGCGGCGGCGACAGGGCTGTGGTCCGGGCAACCCGAAGGGACATTGGCGATATATGAGGGCGGCGCTTGGGTTTTCCTTATGCCGCACGCAGGCTGGCTGACCTTTGTGCAGGACACAGGCACACAGCTTGTCTTTGATGGGGCCACGTGGGGTGCGGCGGGCGGCGGTGACATGCAAAACCTCGATCAGGTCGGCGTACAAACCACAGCCGATGCGGTGAACCGGCTTGCCGTGGCCTCGGACGCGGTGCTTTTGACCCATGCGGGCGCTGGCCATCAAGTGAAGGTGAACAAAGCGGCACTCACGGATACGGCCAGCCTCCTGTTCCAGACCGGCTTCTCGGGCCGCGCTGAAATGGGCACCACCGGCACCGATGATTTCGGAATCAAAGTCAGCGCTGATGGCACAACCTTCACCACCGCGCTGCGGACAGAGGCCGCCACAGGGCGCGTGCATCTGCCCGGTAATGATGTCCGTTTTGACGGGCCCTACTGCATCGGCGACCGCAGGCCAAACATCACCGTTTCAGCCACATGGAACCTCGCGAATACATCAGGGGGCAATCTGCAAAGGCTTGTCGACGGCACGATGGGACAGCATGTCTGGTCAAACGGCACCGACCAAAGCGGGCGGCACATCCAGTTCGACCTGGTCGAGCCGCAGCAAATTAGCGAATTCCGCCTGCAATTTTCGGCCAATCATACCACCACCATCAAAACCGTGATCCGCGCGGCGAATGACCCCACGGGACCGTGGCTGACCCTGTCGGCCCCTGTGAGCTGGGCGGATATGATGTCGGGAGGTGTCGTTACCTTGCCCGCCACCCCGCTACAACCCTTCGCCCATTACCGCATCCACGCAGTGAGTGGGATTGAGACAAACCCACCGTGGTTCAACGGGATCGAGATGGCCACCCAAGGCTAGCCGGGTGAGGCCACAGGAGCTGGCATGGCCATGCGCAAAAGCCGGGGCGGGACGCCTGCCCCGGAACGCTGCCACCCATTTTGAGGTGGTATCTTTGTCTACAGCCCAGACAGGCGACAGCCGGTGAATTTATCTTTTTCACAGAGTTACGCACTCGGTAGCCTCGCTGGACATGCCGGCTAAGATGGCATTCTGACACCTCTGCAAATACGGCGAGCCGTTAGACTTGGTGTCTTCAAATAAACCCGCAAATGGAATACTGCTGTTTATTTGGGCATACGCACCTGCGCGCACCCTTTCAAAACCCACGCAAGCCATCATTCGCATATCGCGGCCTGTCCGTATATTAAGGAGTTGAGCCTGAAAGCGGCGGGTTTTGCCTGAAAAAATCACATTTTTGCCTGCCGTAAGGTCAATCGACAGGTTCTTGCAAAGCGTGCCTATCTCGCTCAAACTGCGCCCAAATCAAACAAACACGCGGGAGAATGCACATGAAATCGACGATGGCACTTACCATAACAGCCATGCTGCTCGCCACAGCCGCCCCAGTGAGCGCGGAAACGCTGCGCTGGGCGCGGGCGGGTGATGCGCTGACACTTGATCCGCATGCCCAGAACGAAGGGCCCACCCACACCATACGTCACCAGATGTATGAGCCTTTGATCATCCGCGACGTCACCGGCGCTTTCGAGGCCGCCCTTGCCACCGATTGGGCCCCCAAGGCCGATGATCCCAATGTGTGGGTTTTCAATCTGCGTGAGGGGGTGACCTTCCACGATGGCGCGGCCTTTACCGCCGAAGACGTGGTCTTCAGCTTCGAGCGCGCCAAACAACCCAATTCGGACATGAAAGAGCTGATCGGCTCCATCACCGAAGTGCGCGCCGTGGATGACTTCACGGTTGAGATGGTGACAGACGGTCCAAACCCCATTCTGCCATCGAACCTGACCAACCTCTTTATCATGGACAAGACATGGACCGAGGCAAACGGCACCGTTGATGTGCAGGATTTTGAAGGCGGCGAGATCACATTCGCCACCACAAACGCCAACGGCACCGGCCCTTACGTGCTGCAAAGCCGCGAGCCGGATGTGAAAACGGTCATGACACGCAACGACGCCTATTGGGGCATCGATCAGTTCCCGATGGAAGTGACCGAGATCGTCTACACACCAATCCAGAACGCCGCGACCCGTGTGGCCGCGATGCTGTCGGGCGAGGTGGATTTCCTCCAAGACATGCCCGTGCAGGATCTTGAGCGTGTGAACGCGGTCGAGGGTCTTGTGGTAAAGCAAGCGCCACAAAACCGCGTGATCTTCTTTGGCATGAACCAAGGGGCCGATGATATCGAGGCCGACAATGTCGACGGGGCCAACCCTCTGGCAGATGTGCGCGTGCGCAAGGCGATGTCGATGGCCATCAACCGCGATGCGATCCAGCAAGTCGTGATGCGCGGCCAAAGCAAGCCCGCAGGCATGATCGCGCCGCCATTCGTCAACGGCTGGACCGCCGAGATGGACGCGGAATCCGCCACCGATATCGAAGGGGCCAAGGCGCTTCTGGCCGAAGCCGGGTATGCGGATGGGTTTTCGATCCGTCTGGATTGCCCCAATGACCGCTATGTGAACGACGAAGGCATCTGTCAGGCCGCCGTGGGTATGCTGGGTCAAATCGGCGTCACGGTCAATCTTGATGCCAAGCCAAAGGCGCAGCACTTCCCATTGATCACCGACAGCCAGACAGATTTCTACATGCTGGGCTGGGGCGTGCCGACCTACGATTCCGAATATGTCTTCAACTTCCTCGTGCATACGCGCGAAGACGATATCGGCACATGGAATGGCACCGGATATTCCAACCCGGACCTCGACACGATGATCAAATCACTGGCATCGAACACCGATCTTGAGGCGCGCAACGCCGATATCGCCAAAATCTGGCGGATCGTGCAGGACGAACAGCTCTACATTCCGGTTCACCACCAGGTGCTGAACTGGGGCATGTCCGAAAAAGTAGGCATTGAGGTCGATCCCGAGGATCAGCCAAAGGTCAAACATTTCACCATGAACTGACCCAAAGCTGCGGCGCGCCTGAGACAGGGCGCGCCGCCACCCCGAGGGTCATGTTTGTGAGAGGCGCGCCCGAGATATAAGCGCCGCGCCAGACCCTTCGCCACGAAATTCACCTGCGAGACCACCCTGTGCGGTCGGCTATTGGGGCAATCATCACTATGCTGGCCTACATCATCCGCCGCGTCGCGCAATCCGTCCTTGTCCTGCTGATCGTAGGGCTTGCGGCCTTTTCGATGTTCACCTTCGTGGGCGATCCCATCGACAACATGCTGGGGCAGGAGCGCACAGCCGCGGATATTGAGCGGCTGCGCATCCAGCTTGGTCTCGATCAGCCCTTCATCGTGCAATATTACAAATTCCTCGAAGGGGCCTTGCAGGGCAATTTCGGGGTGAGCTACCGGCAAGGGCGCCCCGTGGCCGACATCTTGCTGGAGCGCGCGCCCGCCACGCTGGAACTTGCCGCCGTGTCGGGCGTGCTGGCCATTATCTTTGGCATCGCTTTCGGCGTGTTCACCGCGATCCGGCGCGATGGGTTCGTGTCCAATTTCATCATGTCCGCGTCGCTCATCGGGGTCTCGCTGCCCACGTTCCTGATCGGTATCCTTTTGATCTACATCTTCTCGGTCGAGCTTGGCTGGCTGCCCAGTTTTGGCCGGGGCGAGACGGTCCAGATCGGCAACTGGTCCACCGGACTTCTGACCGCCTCGGGCCTCAAGGCGCTGATCCTGCCGTCCATCACCCTTGGGCTTTACCAGATGACGCTAATCATGCGGCTGGTGCGCTCTGAGATGCTGGAGGTTTTGCGCCAGGACTATATCCGCTTTGCCCGCGCCCGAGGGCTGAAGGACCGGGCGATCAACTTCCGCCATGCGCTGAAAAACACGATGGTACCCGTCATCACCGTCATCGGCCTGCAACTGGGCGCGATCATTGCGTTCGCGATCATCACCGAGACAGTGTTTCAATGGCCCGGCGTGGGTCTGCTCTTCATCAACGCGGTTCAGTTCGTCGATATCCCCGTCATGGCTGCCTACCTGATGCTGATCTCGGTCATGTTCGTCGCGATCAACCTGATCGTGGACATTCTCTATTTCTTCATCGATCCGCGCTTGCGCGTTGATCGGGCAAAGGGCCACTGATGACAGATATACCAGCAGAACCTCCCGCAAAGACGGTGGAGAAATCGCGGCTGCGCGTATTCCTAGACAGCGACATCTACTACGCGTTTCGTAAATCCCCCGTTGCGGTCGTGTCGGCCATTGTGGTCAGCATCTTGATCCTTGCCGCCCTCTTTGCCCCGTGGATCGCACCGACCAACCCGTTTGATCCCGCATCTCTCAACCTGATGAACGGCTTCACCGGGCCAATGGCCCCCAACGCATTCACCGGCGAGGTCTTCTTGCTGGGCACCGATGACCAAGGGCGCGATGTGTTCTCGACCATTCTCTACGGGATGCGCGTGTCGCTCTTTGTGGGCGTAGCCGCGGTCTTGCTCGCCATGGTTCTCGGCATCACCCTCGGGCTGATTTCGGGCTATGTGGGCGGCTGGACCGAGACGATCATCATGCGCACCGCCGATGTGCAGTTGACGTTTCCATCCATCCTCGTGGCCATGCTGATCTTCGGTGTGGCAAAGGGGTTTACGCCCGTGGAATACCGCAATCAAATGGCGATCTGGGTCCTGATCCTCGCCATCGGGCTCAGCGAATGGGTGCAGTTTGCACGTGTCGTGCGCGGGGCGACGCTGGTTGAAAAGCGCAAGGAATATGTCGAGGCCGCGCGTCTGATCGGGCGCTCGCCCTTCGCCATCATGCTGCGCCATATCCTGCCCAACGTCCTGTCGCCGGTGCTGGTCATCGCCACGATTTCGCTCGCGCTTGCCATTATCGCCGAGGCCACGCTGAGCTTTCTTGGCGTCGGCGCGCCCGCAACACAGCCCTCGCTCGGCACGTTGATCCGCATTGGCCAAGGGTTCCTCTTCTCCGGCGAATGGTGGATTTTGCTCTTTCCCGCCATCACCCTGCTGATGCTGGCGCTCAGCGTGAATTTGCTAGGTGATTGGCTGCGCGACGCGCTCAATCCGAGGCTGCGCTGATGTCCGGTCCAGTCCTGTCCATCCGCAACCTCTCGGTTGAGATCCCCACGCGCAGCGGGATCGTGAAGCCGGTGGATGGCGTGAGCTACGACATTCATGCAGGCGAAATCCTCGGTGTCGTTGGTGAAAGCGGCGCGGGCAAGTCAATGGCCGGCAACGCCGTGATCGGCCTTCTGAACCCGCCTGCGCATATCGCGGCGGGGGAGATCTGGTTGAACGGCAACCGCATTGATGCGCTCAAGGGCGAGGCCATGCGCAGCCTGCGTGGCAAAGACATCGGCATGGTGTTTCAAGATCCTCTAACCTCGCTGAACCCGCTTCTCAGCATCGGGGATCAGCTGACCGAGACCATGCTCACCCACCTCGCGATCAACCGCGCGGAGGCCGAGCGCCGCGCCGTAGAGGCGCTTGAAGAGGTGGGCATCCCCGGAGCCGCCCAGCGCATCGGCAGCTATCCGCATGAGTTCAGCGGCGGGATGCGCCAGCGGGTCGTTATCGCGCTGGCCCTGTGTGCAGAGCCGTCGCTGATCATCGCGGATGAGCCGACAACCGCGCTTGATGTCTCGGTGCAGGCGCAGATCATTGCCCTGCTGAAACGGCTCTGCCGCGACCGTGGCACCGCCGTGATGCTGATCACCCATGATATGGGCGTCATTGCGGAGGCCGCGGACCGCGTCGCGGTCATGTATGCCGGACGGCTGGCCGAGATTGGCGCGGTGCGCGACGTGCTGACCCAGCCGCAACACCCCTACACAAGCGGCCTCATGGCTTCGACCCCGCTGGCATCAAAAGGCAAGGCGCGGCTTCACCAGATTGAAGGCGCGATGCCACGGCTGAACAATGTGCCCGAAGGGTGCCCGTTCAACCCGCGATGTGGATATGCGCAAGACAAATGCCGCGCGGCCCCCTCCCCGCAAATCTCGGACGGGCACGCAGCATGCTGGTTCCCACTACTGTCCGAGAAGGTATCTTAATGGCGCTGATTTCCGTAAAGAACCTGACCCGCGTTTTTGACGTCTCCAAGCCATGGCTCAACCGGGTGATTGAGCGGCGGCCAAAGGCATTTCTGACGGCTGTCTCGGACGTGGATTTCGACGTGGCCGCGCGCAGCACTTATGCGTTGGTCGGTGAAAGCGGGTCCGGTAAATCCACCATTGGTCGCATGTTGGTCGGGCTCTTGACCCCCTCGGAAGGCACGGTCGAGATCAACGGCGTGAACCTCGCCACCGAGACGGATGCGGGTAAGGTCGACGTCATCCGCTCCGACATTCAGATGATTTTCCAAGACCCTTTTGCCTCGCTCAACCCGCGCTGGCGGGTGCGCGACATTATTGTGGAGCCTGTAGTCGCGCGGGGCGGCGACGCAAAAGGGCTTGCCGAAAAGCTGCTGGAGCAGGTGGGGCTCTCACCGCTTGATGCAGGTAAATTCCCACATGAGTTTTCGGGCGGGCAGAGGCAACGCATTTGCATAGCCCGCGCGCTCTCATCCGAGCCCAAGCTGATCGTGTGCGACGAGCCTACATCGGCCCTTGATGTCTCGGTGCAAGCGCAAGTCCTGAATTTGATGAGCGATCTCAAGGATGATTTCGGCCTGACCTATGTGCTGATCAGCCACGATCTGACCGTGGTTCAGCATATGGCGGACCGTATCGGCGTGCTCTATCTTGGCCGATTGGTGGAGGAGGCAAGCCCCGAGGATCTCTTCGCCAACACCAAGCACCCCTATACCAAAATGCTGCTCGAAGCCGCGCCCAGAATGGACGGGTTTGGCCGTGAGGCGACCCTGCCTGAGGGTGAAATCCCCGATCCGATCAACCCGCCGCCGGGCTGCGCGTTCAATCCACGCTGCCCGATTGCCACGGATATTTGCAGGCAGAAACGGCCCGCGATGCGTCTGCTTGGTGATACGCGCGTGGCGTGCCATCTGGCTGAGTAGCGCCTTGCACCGCCGTGTGGCGCGCTCCAATCGGTTCTAAGGACGCGAAAACAGCAAAAAGTTGCCATGTGTCACGGTGATCCCTTAGCATGGGGTCAGCGGTTAGAGGACAATAACCATGGCCAGCGTTTCAAAGGATGATTTCCGCACACCCCAAGCCGCCAGTCTTGTGCCCAACACAGCACGACGCGGGCAAGCGTCCCTTCGTCACCCCACAGCCGTAACGGTCCGCCATGTCCATCATTGCCAGTGACCGCCCAGACACCCCACAAAAGACCGGAAAGACCGGCATCTCAGACGGGTATGCTCAGGCATTGACGGGCGCAAGAGTGCTGGTTGTCGATGACGAGCCCGGCATGCGCAACTTTCTAAAGAAGGTGCTGGACGGGTTTTGCGCCAAAGTCGATGTGACCGAGCACACCGAAGAGGCATCCAAGCTTCTGGACGCAAACAGCTATGATGTCATCGTTCTGGACAACATCATGCCCGACAAATGCGGGCTTGATTGGTTGGCGGAGCAACGCCAGATCGGCCTTTTCAGCGACGCCATCCTGATCACCGCCCACGCTGATCTTGATACCGCGATCCAAGCCATCAGAGCGGGGGCCAGCGATTTTCTGGTGAAGCCCTTCCGCTCCAATCAGGTGCTCAACGCGATTGCCCATTCGTTGGAGCGCGCCCGCCTCAGACGCCAGAACATGGTGCTGCGCCACGAACTTGAGCTGCACAAGGATCACCTCAAGCACCGCAATGCGCTTGTCGGAAGCTCGCCCGAGATCAGCCATGTCCGCGAGGTTATCGAGCGCGCGGCGCAATCCTATGCCCATGTCGTCATTCGCGGGGAGGTCGGATCAGGCAAACAGGTCGCAGCCCGCATGTTGCACGCCGCCTCGGCGCGCGCGGACAATCCCTTCGTCTGGCTCCAATGTTACGGGATGACAGAAAAAACCTTTCAGGAGCGGCTCTTTGGCAGGCTGGACCCCGAAACCGGCGACGCGTTCCAAGGCAAGGAGGGTATGTTGCTCAGCGCGGCGGGCGGCGCGCTCTATCTCGAAGATGTCGAAAAGCTTTCGCCCGGGTGCCAGAATATCCTGAGCGAGCTTCTCAGCACCGGGCGTTTCAGCCCGCTGGGCGCACGGCGCAGTGTGGAGTTGGACGTGCGGATCATCAGCTCCACCACACGTCCCTTGGCAGAGATCACCAACACGTTCGGCTTTCGCACCGATCTTTTCTACCTGCTCACCGTGGTTGAGATCGTGCTGCCGCCCCTGCGTGAGCGGGTCGAAGATATTCTGGAGCTTGTCTCCTTTTTCTCTGAAAATCTGGCAAAGCGCATGAGCGCTACTTTGCCCGCGCTGTCCACGACGGCCCGCCGCCGCTTTTTGTCCCATAGCTGGCCGGGCAATGTCATGGAGCTTCGCAACACGGTGGAGCGCGCCCTCATTCACGGTGATTTTGACACAGCCCTCGGCCAAAGCGCCGATCTGCATGACATGGACAGCCTCGCTGCGGTGGAGCAGCGCCATATTCTGACCGTTCTGGATGCCTGTCACGGCAATCGCGCTGAGGCCGCCCGCCGTTTGGGCGTGGCGCGCAAAACCATAGATCGCAAATGTCAAAGCTGGGGCATTTGAGGTGATCCGATCCGTTCGGTGGCGGCTCTTGCTGATGGCGCTGTTGCCGTTGATCTTGATGCTGCCGCTTCTCTTTGGCCTCGCGATGCTGCGCTGGATCAATCAGTATGATGATCTGGTCATCGCCAAAGTGGCCAGCGATCTACGCGTGGCCGAGCAATATTTCGGCCGCATCGAGGAAACGCAGGCCGCAGAAGTTGCGGCCGTGGGCAAATCCCTGGACTTCGCCGAAGCGGTATCTGGCGGCGACGGCGCAGTCAGCGCGTTTCTCGACACCAAACGCGCGGAGATTGGGCTGGATTTCCTGATCCTCGGCTCATTGTCCGATCCACAAATGCCCGAGACCCTGCGCGAAGTGGCCCTGACTGCGACCACGGATGCGCCCAGCGCCCATCTTGTGCTGCTCAGCGCCACGGTTCAGAAAGCAATCTCCGAGCCCCTCGCCGCACGGGCCGCGATCCCGCTCGTGCCAACGCAAGCCGCGCGCGCGATTGCGCGTGATGTGGAAAGCCGCGGCATGTTCATCCTCGCCGCATACCGGCTGTCGGACCCGGATATGGTCCTGCTGGGTGGGCGGCTTTTGAACCGCAACCTTGATTTCATCGACACGATGAACGCACTGGTCCACCGCGACGAAACTGGCGCCGTCTCGCGGGCCGGCACGACCACCCTGTTTCTCGAAGATGTGCGGATATCGACCAATGTCCGGCTCTTTGAAGGCTCGCGCGCCTTGGGCACGCGTGTGTCCGAGGCCGTCTGGCAGAAGGTGATGGTGACCGGGCAGACATGGCTCAACCGAGCGTTTGTCGTGAACGATTGGTATATTTCCGGCTACGTCCCGCTCACGGATGTCTTCGGCGACCGGATCGGGATGCTCTACACAGGCTTTCTCGAAGCGCCCTTCATCGCTCAGCGCAACGCGACGGTGCTGGCGCTGATCCTCGCCTTCGTCACCGTGATCGGCCTCTCAGCCCCGCTTTTCTTGTGGCTCGCGCGGGGCATTTTCGCACCTTTGGAGATGATGACGGCAACCATGGCACGGGCGGAGGCGGGGGCGCTCGATGCGCGGATCGGGCCGGTGGACGAGAACAGCGAAATCGGGGCCGTGGCGCGCCATCTCGACCGTCTTCTTGATCAGGTCGAGGAGCGTGACGCTTCCTTGCGCGACTATGCCGACAACCTCAACAACCTGGTCGCACAGCGCACCCAAGAGCTTCAAGAAGCCAATCACAAGCTGGAGGCCACGTTTACCCAATTGGTCATGGCGGAAAAGCTGGCCTCCATCGGGGAGATCACGGCGGGTGTCGCCCATGAGATCAACAATCCCGTGGCCGTCATTCAGGGCAATCTGGAGGTGGTCCGCATGGGGCTCACGCCACGGCAACAAGACGATATGAAGATCGAGCTTGACCTGATTGACGCCCAAACCCACCGGATCAACGTCATGGTCGGGAAGTTGCTGAACTTCACCCGGCCTGACGAGATGTCCGACCTGATCGCATCGCTGCGGGCGGACAAAGCGGTGCGGGATTCGCTGATCCTTGTTGCCGCCGATCTGCGCGCACACAAGATCGACACGGTCATAAGCCACATCCCCAGCCCCATATTCAGAGCGGTCGAGACCGAGCTTCAGCAAGTGTTGGTCAACCTCTTCACCAATGCGATGCAAGCCATGGACATGGGCGGCACACTCACCATCCACACAAGACCTGCGGCGCGCGACAGCGTGTCCGGGGCCGAGATCGTGGTCAGTGATAGCGGGCCGGGCATCCCGGCAGACACGCTCGACAATGTGTTTGACCCCTTCATGACGACAAAGCAGGGCACCGGCTCGGGGCTGGGGCTGTCGATCAGCCAGAGCTTAGTGACCCGAGTCGGCGGTTTGATCAGCGTCAAGAGCATGCCGGGCCAAGGTGCGACATTTAGCGTCTGGTTTCCGGCGGCGGACAATTCGCCCCGAGTGGCTGCAAAAGACCCCACATAAGCGGACATTTTGTCCCTCACTCTGCCAGAAGCGCAGTCAAAAGTGGACTTTTTGACCTTCTGCGACGCCGCATAAATCACTCAACATACTGATATTAAATAACTTTATTGACAGATTCGATCACTCCGCCTAGCGTCAGACCTCACAGGCCAATTGCGATCTGTCGTGTGGGCTCCATGGCGCACCAGCCAAGGAGACCGCGCCAATCTGGGGGGATTAAGGAGCGCTCGCAAAAACGCCTGGCTGCGAATTTACCCGCGCACCCAAGCAAGCGCCCATTTTGCGTTTGTGCCTGATCGCACCGCAGCGCGATCTATCCGTTGTTGTCCTAAGCGCCCGCACGAACGGGTCACCCGACATCGTCTGCGGCAAGGCCACAGAACCAATTTAACTGGGAGGAGACCACATATGTTTAAATACCTACTCAACACATCACTGGTGACCGCTGTGGCAACGATCGCCGCGCTATCCACCACGGCATTGCCCGACAGGGCAGTCGCCCAAGAGACACAGTATTTCCCAATCGCCAGCAGTCGGGTCGGGCCCTATTCCGCAATGGGCACCGGCTATTACGGCGCGCAGATAGACTACATCAACTACGTCAACATGAATGGTGGCGTGAACGGTGTGATGCTGACGTGGCAGGAATGCGAGACGGAATACAACGCGGTTAAAACTGTCGAATGTTATCAGCGCCTCTTGGAAAAAGACGGTCAGAAGATGGTGGTGTTCGATACGTTGGGCACGCCCGGCGCCTATGCGGTGATCAACCGGATGGCCGAGGATGAAGTGGTTCTTGCGCAATATGGCTATGGGCGCACGGATGCGGCCGATGGCCGGGTCTGGCCTTGGGTCTTCAATGCGGCGGGGCATTACTGGTCCCAGATCGCCGTGAAGATGCGGTTCATGGCCGAGCAAGAGGGCGGTGTTGAAAACATGGCTGGCAAGAAGATCGTGCACATGCATATCGACAGTGCCTTTGGCCGCGAACCCCTGCCCGCGATGCGCGCCATTGCCGAGGAATGGGGCGTTGATCTGGTCGAGATTTCCATCCCGCCCCCCGGTCTTGAGCAGCAGTCGCAGTGGCTTCAGGTCCGCCGCGAACAGCCCGATTGGGTCACCTTCTGGGGTGCCGGATCGGGCATGAACTCCACCGGCATGACCAATGCCGCCCGGGTCGCCTTCCCGCGAGAGCGTTTGATCTATGTGACCTTTGGAGCCGCCGAAGAGGATATGTATCCCGCAGGCGATTCCGCCACCGGAACTTATGCGATGGCGAATGTTCTGCCGGGGATGGAATTCCCGCTGGTCGCCTCCATCAAAGAGCAGGTCTATGGCGCGGGCGAGGGCAATCTGGCGGATGAGAGCCGCGTTGGCTCCGTCTACTGGAACCGGGGCCTTGGGGCTGCGGTCATGTGGATTGAGGCGCTGAAAAACGCGCAGGAGATGCATGACAAGGTGGGCCAAGCCGTCACCGGTGCTGAATTCCGCGCAGGCTATGAAGCGCTCGATATGTCGGAAGCGCGGCTCGAAGAGATCGGGATCAAAGGCATGATCGCCCCGTTTGCCCTCTCGTGTGAAAACCACGAAGGCGCGGATGGACGCTTTGCCATGATGCAGTGGGACGGGACGAAATTTGTCCAAGTGACTGATTGGGAAGCTCCGCTCGATCCGGCCTATATCCGTGGGCTGGTTGAGGAATCTGCGGCGAAGTTTGCCGCCGACAACGGCCTCACCCCACGAGAGTGTTCCTAACATCTCAACGACATGACCGACCGGACGGGGGGCTGCATGCAAACGCGCAGCCACCCGCCCAACTGCCCGCCCTTCGGCCCGCCCCAAACGGGTCCGGATGCGGGAGACAGATGTCCCGACATAAATGGCAAGAGTTTCATGACAGCAGAGACAGACAACATTCTGAAGATCGACAGCATTGAGGTCATCTATGACAGCGTCATCGCGGCGGTGCATGATGTCTCGCTCACCGTTCCAAGGGGCAAGATCGTGGCCCTGCTCGGCGGCAATGGCGCAGGCAAGAGCACTACGCTCAAGGCCGTGTCTACGATGCTGGCCGCCGAACGCGGTAAGGTCACGCGCGGCAAGATCACCTATGACGGCACGCCCGTGAAAAATCAGGAACCCTCAGAGATGGTTCGGCTCGGGATGGTACAGGTCCTTGAGGGGCGGCGCTGTTTTGGCCACCTCACGGTTGAGGAAAACATCATCGCCGGGGCCTATTCGCGCAAACTCTCCAAGGCCGAAATGCGCAACGAGCTGGAAAAGATATATACGTATTTTCAGCGTCTGAGGGACCGCCGCACCAGTCAGGCCGGGTTCACCTCAGGTGGTGAGCAACAGATGGTGGCGGTGGCCCGCGCGATGATGGCCAAGCCCAAGATGCTCTTGCTGGATGAGCCCTCGATGGGCCTCGCACCACAGCTTGTGGCCGAGATTTTCAACATCGTGAACGAATTGAACCAGAAAGAGGGCGTGAGCATTCTTCTGGCCGAGCAAAACACCAATGTCGCCCTGCGCAATGCCGATTACGGCTACATCATCGAGACGGGCAAGGTGATGCTGGAAGGCACAGGGCAGAGCCTCCTGAACGACGACAAGGTCAAGGAACTCTACCTCGGCATCTCCAAGGAGGGCCGCAAGAACTTCCGCGATGTGCTGCGTCAGGAAAGCGCGGCACATCCCGATCTTCATCATGATCACCCAGGTGCAAGCAGCCAGAAAGGGGGCGGACCCTCATGACCATAGCGCGCAAATTTCCAATCGGTGATCCGATCCTTGAGGTGGAAAACATCTCGCTCAGCTTTGGTGGGGTCAAGGCCATCACCGACAGCTCCTTTGCGGTGCTCAAGCACGAGATCAAGGCGATCATCGGGCCCAATGGCGCGGGCAAAAGCTCCATGCTGAATTGCATCAACGGCATCTACAAACCGCAAGTTGGCACCATCGCCTTCAATGGTGAGGTGATGGACAAGATCAGCCCCAACATCATGGCCCGCAAAGGCATCTCCCGCACGTTCCAGAACCTCGCGCTCTTCAAGCGGATGTCGGTGCTGGACAATATTCTGGTGGGCCGCAAGCTGCACATGACGTCCAATTTCCTTCAGGTGGCCTTCCAGACGCCAAAGGCGCGCCGAGAGGAGCGCGTGAACCGCGAGTATTGCGAAGAGATCGTGGAGTTTCTTGAGATCTCCCACATTCGCGACACGCCCGTGGGCAGGCTGCCCTACGGCTTGCAAAAGAAGGTCGAGCTTGGCCGCGCGCTGGCAACCGAAGCTGACGTGCTGCTGCTCGATGAGCCGATGGCGGGCATGAATGTGGAAGAAAAGCGCGAAATGTGCCGCTTCATCCTGAAGGTAAACGACGAATTCGGGACCACGATGGTTCTGATCGAACATGATATGGGGGTCGTGATGGACATATCCGACAATGTGGTCGTGCTCGACTATGGCAAGATCATCGCAGACGGAACGCCTGATGAGGTGCGCGCAAACCAAGCGGTCGTGGACGCCTATCTGGGGGTGGCCCATGACTGAGGTTCTTTTCTTCTTCGAGGTCGTTCTGGCCGGGCTTCTGGCGGGCACGATGTATTCGCTCGTCGCTTTGGGTTTCGTGCTGATCTACAAGGCGTCGTCCACGTTCAACTTCGCGCAGGGTGCCATGGTGTTCTTTGCCGTGCTATCCTTCGTGGGCTTCATGGAGCTGGGCCTGTCGTTCACCGTGGCTTTCATCGTCACGATCATGCTGATGGTTCTGGTGGGGTATTCCACCCAGAAGCTCGTGATACAGCCGCTGATGAACCAGAGCGAGGACACCGTCCTCATGGCCACAATCGGCCTCGGCTTCGTGCTTGAGGGGCTGGCGCAGGCGGTCTGGGGGGTGGAAGTCCGCCGCCTCGACCTCGGCATTGGCGATTTCCCGATCCAGTGGGTTGTCGATAGCACAGGTCTCTTCATCAGCGCGCTCGATCTGACCGCCGGTCTGGTCGCGGGTGTGCTCATTTTGGTGCTGGCGCTTCTCTTTCGCTACACTAAAATGGGTCTGGGCCTGCGCGCCGTGGCGGATGATCCGGGTGCTGCAAGCTCCATCGGCATCCCGCTGAGCAACATCATGCTGTTGGTGTGGTCTGCGGCCGGGGTTGTGGCGCTTGTGGCCGGTATGCTCTGGGGCGCACGGGCGGGGGTGCAATTCGCGCTTGTCGATCTGGCGCTCAAAGCCCTTCCTGTTCTGATCATCGGCGGCTTCTCGTCGATCCCCGGCGCCATCGTCGGCGGGCTTATCATCGGTTCGACCGAGAAGGTGCTTGAGGTCTATATCGGCCCGTATTTCGGCGGCGGTATCGAAGTCTGGGCGCCGTTCGTTCTGGCAATCATGTTCTTGCTGTGGAGGCCCGAGGGGCTCTTTGGCGAAAAAATCATCAGACGTGTGTGAGGGGCGGATATGAAACAGAGAACTGAAATCATGGGCTATGCGCGGGGCGATTTCGTCAACTTCCTTGTGCTTATGGCACTGGGGTTTGCGGTGATCCCCATGCTCGTCTCATCGGGCTACTGGTATTCCTCGATCCTGATCCCGTGGCTCTGCCTCGCGCTCGCGGCGGTCGGGCAGCAGATCGTGATGGGCTATGCCGGGCAGCTTGCCCTTGGTGCGGCGGGCTTCATGGCGGCGGGCGCATTTGCCTGCTTCAACCTGATCCTGCGGGTGCCCGACATCCCGTTCTTCGCGGCTCTGGGCCTCTCGGGCCTTGTGGCGGCGGCGTTCGGAGTACTCTTCGGTCTGCCCAGCCTCAGAGTGCGCGGCATATATCTGATGGTTGCCACTCTGGCGTCGCAGTTCTTTATCATCTGGATGATCGACAAGTTTGGCTGGTTCAAAAACTATGACACCTCCGGCATCATCACCGCTCAGGACATCGTCATTTTCGGGCGGACCTTCTCCTCACCTTTGGAGATGTATCTCATCGTCCTTGTGGTGACGACAGTGCTGACGGTGCTCGCGGTGAACATGGCGCGCGGCGCCACGGGCCGGAATTGGATGGCGGTGCGCGATATGGATATCGCTGCGGAATCGATGGGGATCTCCCTCCTGCGGACCAAGCTACAGGCCTTCGCGATAAGCGCCTTTTACTGCGGCGTCGCGGGCGCCCTCTTTGCCTTCACCTACCTCAAATCAATGGAGCCGGTGGCCTTCGATATCAAACTCTCGTTTGACATCCTCTTCATGGTGATCTTGGGCGGGCTGGGCACAATCAGCGGAGCCTTCATCGGCGCGGCCTTCATCCTGCTCTTTCCGGTCGTTCTCAACACATTGGGCAATCAGCTCTTCCACGGCATGATCGACGCGACCATCATCTCGTCCATCGAGCTGGTCGTCTTCGGTGTGCTGATCATCCTCTTCATGATCTACGAGCCCTTGGGCATGGCAAAGCTCTGGGAGAATTTGAAACAGAAGGTCAGATCGAAACCGGCAGCAGCGCAGGAAAAGCTGGCTGAACCGTAGGGTCTCAAAACCAGGCTGACAGCTTTGATCTTAACGCTGTCAGTCGGTAGGGCTTTGGGGGCCAAAGGGCCTTAAAGTGGGCAAGGCTATGTCGCCTCCGGCGGGAGTATTTTGGCTAAGAAGAAGGGCACGGAAGGCGGACCCTCTTGGGGGCTGGACAAGGCGCGGACAAGGTGGTCTTTGCTCACCCAACACCAATAGCGGAAGGACCATGCCATGCGCACCACCGATCTCAAATCCCTGTTGAAAGATCCCAGCCTGCTGGCCGAGAAAGCCTATGTGAACGGCGAATGGGTGTCGGGGGATAGCACCTTTGAAGTGAAGAACCCGGCGCGTGGCGATGTGATCGCCAATGTGGCGGACCTGAGCCGGGCGCAGGTGGCGGACGCCGTGGCCGCAGCAGAGGTGGCGCAAAAAGAGTGGGCAAAGTGGACCGGCAAGGAGCGTGCCGCAGTGCTGCGCAAGTGGTTCGATCTGATGATGGAGAACCAAGACGATCTGGGCATCATTCTGACGGCCGAGCAGGGCAAGCCGCTGGCCGAGGCCAAGGGCGAGATTGCCTACGGTGCATCGTTCATCGAGTTTTTCGGCGAGGAGGCCAAACGCAATTACGGTGAAACCATTCCCGGCCACCAGCGCGACAAGCGTATCACAGTGATCAAGCAACCCATCGGTGTGGCGGCCTCCATCACGCCGTGGAATTTCCCCAACGCGATGATCACCCGCAAGGCCGCACCCGCGCTGGCGGCGGGCTGTGCCTTTATCGGCCGGCCCGCTGCGGAAACGCCCCTGTCGGCCACCGTCATGGCCGTTTTGGCCGAGCGCGCGGGCATTCCCAAGGGCGTGTTCAACATCGTCACCTCCTCGCGCAGCTCAGAGGTCGGAAAAGAGTTCTGCGAGAACCCTGCCGTGCGCAAGCTGACCTTCACCGGCTCCACCGAGGTGGGGCGCATCCTGCTGCGCCAGGCCGCGGATCAGGTGATGAAATGCTCCATGGAGCTGGGCGGGAACGCGCCGTTTATTGTCTTTGACGATGCCGATCTCGATGCGGCGGTCGAGGGTGCGATCCTGTGTAAGTTCCGCAATAACGGCCAGACCTGTGTGTGTGCCAACCGGATTTACGTACAGGCCGGGGTCTATGACGCCTTTGCCGCCAAGCTGACAGAAGCGGTGAAAAAGCTCAAGATCGGCGACGGTATGGAGGAAGGCGTCACACTCGGCCCGCTGATCAACGCCGATGCGATCACCAAGGTTCAGGAACACGTGGCAGACGCTAAGGCCAAGGGCGCCCAAATCGTCATGGGCGGCGGCGATCCGGTGCAGGGCGAAGGTTTCTTCTTGCCCCCCACCATTCTTACAGGCGTCACTCAAGACATGATGGTCAGCCAGGATGAGACTTTTGGCCCGCTCGCCCCGCTTTTCAAATTCGAGGATGAGGATGACGTGATCGCCATGGCCAATGACACGATCTTCGGCCTTGCCAGCTACTTCTACGCCAAGGATCTCAGCCGCGTCTACAAGGTGGCTGAGGCGCTGGAATACGGCATCGTTGGCGTGAATACCGGCATCATCTCGACCGAGCTTGCGCCCTTTGGTGGCGTGAAGCAATCCGGGCTGGGCCGCGAAGGCAGCCATCACGGCATGGATGACTTCCAAGAGATGAAATACATCTGCATGTCCGTCTGAAACCAAAAGAGCGCGCCACGGCATAAATGGCGCGCTCTCCCTGCTTTTTCTTGGTCTAAATACCCAAATCCACCGACCAATGCCGGGTGGCCAGAGGTCAGTTCACCGCCTGCCCTTCGACAACATCCGTACCTTTTCCAATCTCAATCCGGCGGGGTTTGAGCGCCTCGGGCACTTCGCGCGCCAGATCGATATGCAGCATCCCGTCCGCATGGGCCGCACCCGTAACCCGGACATGATCGGCCAGTTGGAAACGACGCTCAAACGCGCGAGTCGCAATGCCGCGATGCAGGAAGGTGCGGGCGCTCGCGTCTTCACTCTTGCGTGCCGAGACATAAAGCGCGCCGTCTTTCACCTCGACCGACAGATCATCCTCGGCAAAGCCTGCCACAGCGATCGAGATGCGGTACGCATCATCAGCGGTTTTCTCAATATTGTATGGGGGGTACGTAGGCTGTGTGACGTCTGTGGACGCAACACGGTCCAGCATATCTGCAATTTGGTCAAAGCCGACAGTGGCCCGGTAAAGCGGGGCCAGATCAAAGTTTCGCATGGGATATCCTCCGTTGAGCGATTCCGTTTTGATGTGCCTTCCCATAGGGGACAGGCGCCGAAGCGGACCCGTTCTGTGGCATCCGCTGAACAATAATTGGGAAAGGTTATGGGTGGTTTCAAGACCTTCGCGCCCGGCCTCAGGGTTTGGCGAATTTTGCACCCGACGCGCCGCCGCCCTGCCCGACTTTCACGCGTCTGGGGGTGGCGACGGCGGGCCCAGCCTCGCGGCGCAGCTGCGCTTTGAGGTCCTCCACCAGATCCGGGAGGGCCATGCCGTAGGCAATCGGAGCGCCGTCTGATGTACCGCCGCTGCTGATCACCGAGACGATGCGCGCACGGCCATGCTCGCCCGTGAACACAGGCGCGCCGGAGGAGCCAAATGTCACGTCACAATCAAGCGCCAGAAGCCCCTGCCCCGCTGCCGTCACGCCGCAGGCGCGTTGCCATGACAGCGCCGCCTCGCGCCCGCGCCCGTAGGACACCACGCTGACCTTTTGGCCCGCCCGGCCTTCGCCCGCCAAAACGAACGGCGCGGCTACCGCGCTCGGGATCGGGGCCGCAAGCTTCAAAAGTGTGGTATCGTGCCGGATCATCTCGGCGCTCAGCGCATAGCCCGGCACATAGCCCGGATGCGCCGCAACCTGCGCCACACCGCTTTGCGAAATGAACGTGCCGTCGCGCAGGCCCGCACTAAAGGTGATCGCCTCAGGCGCCACGGCCTGGTTCATGCGGTCATAGACACAATGCGCCGCTGTGAGCACCAGATCAGGCGCAATCAGCGTCCCGGTACAAAAGCTCCCCGAGCCGATATCAATGCGGCCCACGGCCTCCCATCCAAAGAGATCCTCACGATCCGTCAGGCGGATCAGGCTGCTGCCCGCCCCCACAGGTGCAGCAAGGCCAACCGCCAGTGCAGCCGCGATCCAGAGACGCCCCCTCATGGTTTTGCGAATTTCGCGCCCGTGTCGCGGCGTGTGTCCGCGCTGGTCACGAAAGCTCCATTGCCAGCGGCCATTTCAGCGCGCAGCACTTGCAGGGGTTTTTCCAATTGCGTGCCAAGCGAGACTTTTTGCCCGTCCACTTCGGCCATGGCCGACACAACCGAGACAACACGCGGCGCACCGCCCTCAAAGCTGAAGATCGGCGCGCCGGAGCTGCCGAAATCCACATCGCATGACATCACGAGAACACCTTGCTGACGCGCCATAACCTCACAGACCTGCTGCAAGGATGGCGCATCGGAACGGCCACGCGCGTAGCTCACAACGCCTATCTCCTGACCCTTGCGGGGGCGGCGATCGGTCTCAAAGGGGACCACGCGGGCGTTGCGGATGGGGTGATGGAGCTGCAAGAGCGCCACATCATTGCGCACGCGGTCCGCCTCTACGGCAGAGCTGAACGCATAGGCCGGATGCACCACAGCGCGTTTGACGTTACGGTAGGCCGAGGCGCGGCCATTACGCCAACCTGCGCGAAATTCGATATTTTGCGGATCAATCGCAGCGCCTGTGTCTCGGTCAAACAGACAATGCGCCGCCGTCAGCACCAGATCAGGCGCGATCAGCGCGCCGGTGCAAAATCCCTTGCCGCCCAGATCAAGTCGCCCCACAGCCTCCCAGCCGCGCCCGTCATCCCCGGTATCGAGCCGCTTGAGCCCTGTTTCCTGCGCATATGAGGCGGCAGGCACAAGCGCACAGGCCAGAACCAAAGCAATGAAACGCCACATATAACTCTCCGCATACAAGGATCAGACTGCCAGAATTAGCAGCGGTTTAGGGCGAAATTTGGGCGACTTAGGCAGGCATCCGCAGGTTTGGAACTGCCAGCTCAGAGGCACCTGCACCCTCCCGCAGCTTGGGCGGTATCGGCCCGCCTGTCGCCCAATCCAAAAGCTCTACCGTGTGCACAATAGGCACGGCTGTCGCGCCGCCGATCTGCATCATACAGCCAATATTTCCCGCCGCGATCACATCGGGGTTTTTCGCCTCCAGCGTCTGCACCTTGCGCGCCTTGAGTTCTTTGGAAATCTCGGGCTGCATCAGGTTGTATGTGCCCGCCGATCCGCAGCAAAGATGCGCATCTTTCGGCTCCACAATCGCGAAGCCCGCACGTTTGAGAAGGTCTTTGGGATAGGTCTTGATCTGCTGCCCATGCTGGAGCGAGCAGGCCGCGTGATAGGCCACGGTCAGCCCCTTATCCGCCCCCTCAGGCAGATCAAGTTGCATCAAGATTTTCGACACATCCATGGCAAGCGACGACACCCGCGCAGCATCTTCTGCCAGCGCACCACCCCGGAACATATGGCCGTAATCCTTCACCGTGGTGCCGCAGCCCGAAGTGTTGATCACGATGGCATCAAGGCCCGGTCCGTCCATCTCGGCAGCCCATGCGCGGATATTCCTGGCCGCCGTTCCGTGGCTCTCATCCGTTTTGCCCATATGATGGGTCAGCGCGCCGCAGCACCCCGCGCCTTGCGCCACCACAACCTCACATCCAAGCCGCGTCAGCAGGCGAATGGTGGCATCGTTGATATCGGTGTTGAGCGCCTTTTGCGCACAGCCCGTCATCAGCGCCACGCGCTTTTTGCGCGCGCCAGTGGGCGCAAAGCTTTGCGGATCGTCATTGCGGCTGACGGGGGGTACCTGTTTCGGGGCCATCTCCAACATCGCGCGCAACCGCGCATCGGGCATCAGCCGGGCAAAGGGCCGCGCTATCTTGGCACCAAGAAGTGCGACGCGAAACCGCATCGGATAGGGCAGGATGCGCGCAAGGACCCACCGCAGGGCACGGTCCGACAGCGGGCGTTTGTATTTCTGCTCGATATATTCGCGCGCATGATCCACCAGATGCATATAATGCACGCCCGAGGGACAGGTCGTCATACAGGCGAGACAACTCAGGCATTTGTCGATATGGCCCACGGTCTTGGCATCCGGGATACGCTCGTTCTCCAGCATATCCTTGATCAGATAAATCCGGCCCCGTGGGCTATCAAGCTCATCGCCAAGCACCTGATAGGTGGGGCACGTGGCTGTGCAGAACCCGCAATGCACACAAGTGCGCAGGATCTCATTGGCGCGCGCGGTGCCGGGGTCAGCCAGCTGCTCAGGGGTGAATGTGGTTTGCATGCTAGCTTACGGCCTCCATCGGGGCGGCCGCCATCAGGCCGGGATTGAACAGACCGCGCGGATCGAAACGGGCGCGCAGCCCCGCCTCGATCGCGGCCAGGGGTGCGGCCTGTGGCTGAAAGACACCAAGGCGGGCTTTGGTTTCGGGCGCGGCCCGCATAAGCGTCGCGTGGCCCTTGAACGCCCCAAGGCTCGCGCGCAGATCCATGCCGCTGGGGACGCGCAGCCACACAAGGCCACCGCCCCAGTCATAGACCGCCTCTGCCCCCGGCAGCGCCGCCACAAGCCCCGGCGCGTCCGATGGCTTGACCGACAGACGCCAGACATCACCCGACCCACCGCTCAGCGCACGCACATCGCGGATATCTTCCCACAATGCGGCAGCGTCCAGATCAAGCGCAAACGCCCCAAACGGCGCCAAAACCTCAACCATCTTTGCCGCACGGTAGGACACGGACGCCTCAAACCCCTCAAGACGCACCATCGTGCGCCCACCCGCGACATGCGCCGCACCCGTCACATCATAGGGCGTGCCAAGGGCAGCACTCAGCGCCTTGACGGCGATCACATCATCCAGCCCCTCGGCAATCAGCGTGCCAGTGCTACGCGCAATCGGCAGCACCTTGAGCGACACCTCGGTCAAGACCCCGAGCGTGCCGTAACTGCCCGCCATCAGCTTCACCAGATCATAGCCGGTGACGTTCTTCATTACCCGCCCACCGTTTTTCAAAATGCGCCCCTGCCCATCGACAAACCGCACGCCCAGACAATGATCGCGGCACGCACCCGTTTGAATACGCCGCGGCCCCGAGACATTGCCCGCCACCACGCCGCCAATCGTCGGCGTGCCGGACGTGCCCAACACGGCACGGTGGTCCATCGGCTCAAACGCCAGCCGCTGTCCCTCCTCGGCCAGCGCCGCGTCCACCTCGGCCACAGGGGTTCCCGCGCGCACCACGAGGGTCATCGCGCCGGGCTCATAAAGCTCAATCCCCGTCAGCGCGGACGTGCTCAGCGCCGCACCGGGCATAGCCGCGCCGATGGGCCGTGTGCCGCCACCGCATATGCGCAACGGCCCATTTGCCGCCGTGATCATCTCCGCCAGGGCGGTCTCACTCTCAGGTGTCATTCAGCTTCTTTCTGATCTTAAATACCTAAAATCGGCGCCCGCCGCGCTCACTCCGCCGCAATCCGGCGTGCTTCGCTGCGCCCCAAGGGGAATACTTTGGCCGGGTTCAAAAGCCATTCGGGATCAAACACATCCTTCACAGCCATCTGAATATCCAGATCATGGGCCGCATATTGATGATCCATCAGATCGCGTTTCTCGATGCCCACGCCATGCTCCCCGGTCAGACAACCGCCCACCTCAACGCAGAGCTTCAGGATTTCCGCACCAAATTCCTCGCAAAGCTCCAGATCACCGGGCTTGTTCGCATCATAAAGGATCAGCGGGTGCATATTCCCGTCGCCCGCATGGAACACGTTGCCCACTTTGAGACCAAATTTCTCGCTCATCTCCCCGATACGGCGCAGCACCAAGGGAAGCTGACTGACCGGGATCGTGCCGTCGAGACACATGTAATCCGCGATCTGGCCCATCGCGCCAAAGGCGGATTTGCGGCCAAGCCAGATTTTCGCGCTCTCCTCGGCGGAGGTGCTCTGGCGCAGCTCAACCGGGTTATGGCGCTCGGCAATCTCCAGAATGATCTCCAGCTGCTCATCAATCTCGGCGTCGCTGCCCTCAACCTCGACGATCAAAAGCGCCTCGCAATCGGGATAGCCCGCATGGGCAAACGCCTCGGTCGCGCGGATGCACGGGCGGTCCATGAACTCGATCGCGACGGGCAGAACACCCGCCTTGATGATGTCCGACACGCAGGCCCCCGCCACCTCGTTGCTGTCATAGCCGATCAGCACGGGCCGCGCGCCTTCGGGCTTGGCGAGGATACGCAACGTGGCTTCCGTCACCACGCCCAACTGCCCCTCCGAGCCGCAGATCACGCCGAGCAGGTCCAGCCCGCCTGCATCGAGATGCGCACCGCCGATCTCCGTCACGGTGCCGTCCATCATGACCATCGTGACGCCCATCAGATTATTCGTCGTCACGCCGTATTTCAGACAATGCGCCCCGCCCGAATTCATCGCGATATTGCCCGCGATGGCGCAGGCAAGCTGGCTGCTGGGATCGGGCGCATAGAAAAATCCGTTCTCTTCCACGGCGCCAGTGACGCTGAGATTGGTCCGGCCCGACTGCACGCGAATGAAGCGGTTGTCGTAATCCGTCTCCAACACATCGTTGAGCCGCGCCACCCCGAGGATCACGCAATCACCCGTCGGCAAGGCCCCGCCCGCAAGCGATGTGCCCGAGCCGCGCGGCACGACCGGCACACTCATTTGGTGGCAGACCTTGAGCGTG